>JBNLCM010000216.1:0-21153 GCA_050303815.1 Rhodocyclaceae bacterium | reverse complement strand
AGGCCCGACGCCGTGTAGACCGCGAAGAAAACGACGATGACGATCGCGGATACCGTTCTGAGCGACATGGCCTGAGTCGGGAACCGGTTTGCCAGAAACTGCGGAATCGTAATCGCGTTGCCATAGTGAACGGTCTGTTCGCGAAGGCGCGGTGCAACCAGCGTCCAGTTGAAGTAGGCTCCCACGAGCAGGCCGATACCGATCCAGGCCGAACCCAGACCAGAGACGAACATCGCCCCGGGCAAACCCAGCAGCAGCCACCCGCTCATGTCCGAAGCGCCCGCCGACAGGGCCGCCACTTTTGGACTGAGGGCCCGGCCACCCAGCATGTAGTCTTCAGACGAAGAAGTGGCTGTGCGCATGGCATAAAGGCCGATGACGATCATGAGCGCAAAGTAAGCAAGAAGACTGATCCAAACACCAATAGCCACAAGAGTTCTCCGGTCATCAGGACAGGACTACCTCCGGCAGGTAAGCGCGCCGCTGCCAGACGCTGGGACATCGCACACCTGCACTTTAAGTATTGACGTGCCTCGCCAGATGTCAAATGAGAAGCGTTCTTGAATACGCCGCTTACACACGCTAATCCATTCCGTCTGTGGCTGTAGCGCGCCGTGATCGGTGCCGAGGTTTCGCTCGGCGACGCTCACGCGGGACAGGGTGGCCGCTAGGTCTGCGGCACCCCGATCGAGACTCCGCGGATCGAGCGCGCGTGGTCTGCACCTGCCTTCGGCCGCCTGTGATGCGGTGCGCGAGAGGATCGATCCGATGGTTGCCGATCAGGGGTAGGTTCCCGGACTTTCTTACTGCCCATGCGGCGCCAGGCCCGGTCTTGCATTGCAGTCCAAGACGAATTCGCGCTCGTGTCGGATGTCCGGGGGGCCGGGTCAGGGCCGGGCGATCGGCAGGCGGGCCGGAGTTCAACGAAGGTCGGCCCGTGTGGCGCGTTCGCTCCCAGGTGGGCATGCCGATCGTGCGCCTTGACCGGTCACCACGCGCCATCCACACAGGGGTCATGCCATGCATCGAGAATCTACTGAGAGCCAGGAGATCCGAGATGTGCGGCTGCCCCAGGAAAGCAGGGGGTCGCGTCTATCAGAAAAGCAGGGGGTCGCGTCTATCAGCGTAGCATTTTGCCCCCGCTCTAGCCGTCTACCGCTTTTCCAACGGCTGCGGTATCAGGGCCAATGCCTGAAAGGGCGATATCCCTGGAGTTAGCCTGACGGGCCGTTGATATCCCAGCCCAGTTCTGGAGCTTGAGTGACTCGACCCGCTTGAACTCGCGTGCTTGTTGGGGTCGAGAGCGTGTGAACAGCGATCGTCGGGTCCAGCGCACTTCACCTGCTATGCCTCTTGGCGGGCGGCCGAGAAGAGGGCAGATCCTTATACACGCAGATTGGCGTCTGGGTGCCAAGGCGGTCGCGGTGCGTCAAGCGCCACTACGGTAGAAGTAGGCGTCATGGTCTATCATGACCCATCAAGAAACATCATGACGGAGTGGCTGATGGGCACCGTTACCAAGGAGAAGTTCTCCTCGCAAGCCGCACCCGAGGTGCTGGCGGCGCTGCGCGACATTGCGGAATCTCAGGGGCGCCAGTTCCAGGCGGTACTGGATGAAGCGCTTCGCGACTACATCGATCGGCAGCAGACTGAACGCCCACGCCGCCACGTGATGGCATCTTTCGCGGGCAGCCTCGAAGAATTCGATAGCCTCTACCGAGAACTGGCGAAGTAGGGGGTGGCGCGCGACTACCTGACCGTGGCGGATGTCATCGGGATGCACACGGTGCTGATGAAGCGTTACGGCGGCGCCCTCGGCGTGCGCGACCCAGGTGCTCTGGAGTCGGCGCTCTTCAGGCCCCAATCCGGCTACTACGAAGACATCGTCGCCGAGGCGGCCGCACTGCTCGAAAGCCTGGCCATCAACCATCCGTTCGTGGATGGCAACAAACGCATCGCATTCGCCGCGGTCGACGTGTTCCTGCGCATCAACGGTTGGCGCCTGAACCGTCCGTCGATGCAGATCCACGCGGAAATGATGCAGATGTTCGAATCCGGCACCTTCGACATTGCCCACCTGGAACCCTGGCTGCGCGGATTTGCGGGCGAGGGCGGGTGATGGATCGGGTCTGGCGCCGACCAGCGAGCGCCACCGCACGACGTCTCGCCGGCGCTGTCCAGCCCTCCGGCCGATGCTCGTATTGGCGTAGGTTTTGGCGTAACAAATGTGGCAGGCAATGCGCCAGGCCCTGCAACTCCGCCATCAGGTCCCGCTGCATCACGGGTGTGTGCTTAAGTAGCTGATCTTCTTGCACGTTATCTTTGAGATTCAACGGGTTGGGGAGGCACGATGAGGCGCTATGATAGCGAAACGGCCCCAAGGACGGCCGGAAAAGAGCGCCAGACGCGGCTGAAGAAGGGGCTATCCACTCGGCATGGATTGGCCGCGTTTCAGCCCGTGACGGGCTGGCGCATGAAGTTCGTCTCGCGCTGAAGCGGAGATTCTGCGATCCCGAAGTTTCACTCGCCGAGGAACGGGGTAGCCGGGCAGGTGCTCACGGCGCGCCGCGAGCAGGCAGCGCGTCCTTTTCCCTTCGGCCGCCGCGGGCCGCGGCAAGCGGCCAGCCCCGCGCAGCTGCCCATCCGGCACACCCTCCGGGCGCCGATACCTTGACGGGTATTGGTCCGCTTACTAAGGTTCCGATGGCAATGCAGGATGGATTTCTCTGACCGGGGAAATGATCGCGTAGGCGTCGTCCGTTCTCGGGACCCCTGATCGCGCAGATTCCTCTCCACGGCGATTGGAGACTGACATGCCCATCGACGCACCCATCGGCGGCGTCACCAATCCGGACAATGCGCTGGTCCTCGAGGCGGGGCAGGATCTGGTGCTGTTGAATTCCGCCGGCAACGAAGTGATGCGGCTCGATGCCGAGAGTGGGACCATCCGGATCCGCAACGGCGCGCTGACCACGACCGTGCTGATCCAGGGGGATTCAGGCAACCTGCGACTGGGTGGCGCGGGCGCCGACGGCGATCTGCTGATGTTCACTTCCTCGGCGCCGAACCAGGACGCCGACGGCGCGGTGGTGCATATCAACTCGAACGGAGCCTCTGTTCGCGTCGGCATGGCCGACCGGCCGGGGCTGGTGAGAGTGCGGGGCAACGGCGAGCAGGTGGACGTGAGCGGTGACGACGGCTCGGTCACCGTTTCGGGCCGGCTCGAGGTGCGCTCGGCGTCGGGTGCCTTGCGCGCGGCGCTGCAGGACAACGGCAGCGGCGTGATCGGCGGCGGCGGCGTGCGGGGTCGGCTGGAGATCCGCAACGAGCAGTCGGACGCGACCGCGGTCGTCAACGGCGAGCTCGGCCACGCGCGGCTGGGCGGTGTGGGCACCGACGGGCGGATGGAATTGCACGACGAGGCCGGTACGCCGACGATCGTGCTGAACGGCGAGACCGGCAATCTCGGCCTCGGCGCCGCCGGCGGCGGCAATGCCGGTGCGCTGTTCGTCAAGGACGGCAGCGGGGCCGACAGTTTCACGCTGAACTGCGCGAGCGGCGAGATGCGCATCGGCGCCGGCGGGAATGCCGGCCTGCTGGCGCTGCGCGACGATGGCGGCGACGAGACGATCGTGCTGAACGGTGCAACCGGCAATCTCGGGCTCGGGCGCTTCGGCACCGCCGGAAACGTGTTCGTGAAGAACGCGAGCGGGCAGAACGCGCTCCACCTGAGCGGCGAAACCGGCAACCTGAACCTGGAGGGTGACGTCCGCTTCACCAACCTCGCGGCGGACTGCGCCGAGGAATTCGATCTCGCGGTGCCGGGCAGCGCCGAGCCGGGATCCGTGCTGATCGTCGGCGACGAGGGGCGGCTCGCGGTGTGCGACACGGCCTACGACACCCGGGCGGCCGGCGTGGTGTCGGGGGCGGGGCCGCTGCGGCCGGGGATCATCCTCGGGTCGGACGCCGGCGCCGACCAGGCCACGCGCTGTCTGCTGGCGGTCGTCGGGCGGGTCTTCGTGCGGGCCGACGCCGCGCATGGGGCGATCGGGGTCGGCGATCTGCTGACCACCTCGCCGACCCCGGGTCATGCGATGCGGGTGGCGGACCGCAGCCGGGCGCTCGGTGCGGTGATCGGCAAGGCCCTGGGGCCCCTCGAGCACGGCCGGGGCCTGGTCGAAATGATCGTTTCGCTGCAGTAGGAGGCACGATGGCCGTTTCGCTGCGCCAGGCGATTGCCTGCATCGGTGGCCCGGATCAGCCGAGTTCGGTGTTGCGTGACTTTTTCGGCTTTCTCGAAGGCCGTCCGGTCGGCCTCGGCACCGTTTCGGTGCGCCGGCAGATCGAGGCGCTCCGCGGCCGCCACATCCACCTCGACGTCATCGTGGTGGTACCCGAGGAGTTCAGCACGGGCGACTTTCTCGACCTCGCCTTCGGTATCCAGGACGCGCGCGACATCTATGCGACGGTCGGGCTCGGGATCGGGCGCATCCGCTACCACGAGATCGATCGCGGCCAAGCCGACGGCGCCGAAGTCGTCACCTCGAAGAGCGAGGCCAAGCGGCTTACCCGCAGGTTCCGCGGCTCCAGCGACGATGCGATGGACGTCTTCGTGGTGCCGGAATACAACGTGGTCTCGGGCGGCAGCAACAAGGCCGGCATCTGCGCGATCATCGGCTGCAACAAGGACCTGTATGCGTTCAACGGCTGCGTGATCGGGATCCGCAACAACACCGGCCCGGTCTCCGGCCCCCGGATGGGGCAGCTGCTGGCCCACGAACTCGGGCATGGGCTGGGGCTGGCCCACAAGAAGCCGTCGGACAACCTGATGAACAAGGAAGGCACCGGAACCCTGTTGACCAGCCGGCAGGGCCGGGTGATGCGCCGGGACTGCTTCGTGCAGGACGGCTGCAGCATCTAGGCGCCGCACACCATGTCACTCCGTCTCGACCGGCCACGCGATTTCGACCTGGCGACGCTGCGCGAGGCCCTCGCCGGGCGCGTTCCGAAACCTGGGCCAGGGGCGGCGCTGACGCTGCTGCGGGGCAAGCGCTTCGACGGCGCGCCGGCGATGATCCGATCGGTCTTCAAGGACCGGCGACGGGACGCCGGCCTGAGGGCCCACGCCGGTGAACTCCTGGCGCGCGGCGGCGGCGACCTGGCCGAGGAGGCTTTTCTCTCGGCGCTCGGCGACCCCTCCCCGCGGGTCAGGATGACTGCCATCAAAGGGCTCGGCCGGGTCGGTCGGCACGAGTGCCTGCAGGTGCTTTCGCGGATCGCCGCCAGCGACGATCCGCGCGCTGCGCGCCAGGCCGGCTACGCCGCCCGCCTGGTCGCGGCGCGCCTGGGACTGCCGCTCGACCTCCCGGCGCCGCCGACGCCTCCGCTCCAAATCGACGAGGACTGCGCCGAGCGACTGCGGGTCCGCCGGGCCGCGGTCGAGGAAGCGGTCGAGGCGATCCGGGCCCTCGAGGACGACCCCGTCGGACTCGCCTACGAAGCCGGCAATGCCCTCTGGCTGTCGGGCATCGCGCTGAAATGGCTGCTTATCCTCGACGCCCGCCGCTTCGCGCTGACTCGCTGCGGCCACGGTCATGCGCTGCTCGGCTGCGTCGCCGAATGGGACGGATCCGACGACCGCTGGCACCACCAGTACGCATTGATCGCGTCTCCGGAGAGCTATCCCGGCTACCGGCCGCTGGCAGCCTACGAGGACAACGGTGAGGTGGCGCTGACCGGATGGCTGCAGCTGTCGCTCGGCCGCGGCCGCTTCGACCTCGCCTCGGCCTCCAGGAACGCGGTGCCGGCCGCGCTGCGCGGCCGGGTCGCCGGTCGGGCGGTGGTGGTCGAGCGGGCGCTGGCATTGCGGCGGCACCGCAACCGCGCCACGGCGCGTCTGCTTCCCGTGGGCTCGGCCTGAAGCTGCCGCCGGGCCGTGCGCGTCACCAGCAGCGTGGCGTGTGATCACTCGGTCGGCAGTGAAATTTCAGTCCTTGTTGGATGGACAAGCCCCTGCTCTGGCCGCGGCCATCCCCTTGGGGCTGGACACCTGGCTGACCGCCTTGGTGCCGAGGATGTCCTCGAAGCTCGCCACCGTCTCGGCGGTCTTGGCGTCCATGACCACCTGGTCGAAGGCCCGCAGCCCGAAAAGCGGCAGGTGCGGTCGTTCTGGCAACTGCCACCGAGCAACCGCAGTCCGATGGCAAAGCCGATGTTTACGGGGTAGCCAGAGGCAACAGACAAACCGAACCTACTGCTACCGCGCCACATCTCAACTCTGCCGACTACCGCCCGTGAAGGCGAGCGCGTGGCATACTGGTCTGATGTTCGGCCCAGGTCCGGCCGCCGCAATCCGCCCCCGAGGAGACGCCGATGCTGACGATGGAGAAGACGACCGACTACGTGAAGCGGTGGGTCGCCGCGTTCGAGTCGAAGGACCTCGATCGCGTGCTGGCCTTCTACACCGACGACGTGGTCTTCCACTCCCCATTGATTGCGCGGCTGAGCCATGACCCCAGCGGCACCGTGCAGGGCAAGGCCGCGCTGCGCGCCTACGTGAAGAAAGGCTTCGAGGTGTTCGACCACATCAAGTTCACCGTGCTCGAAGTGCTGCGCGGCGTCGACAGCATTGCGATCCACTACAAGGGCATTACGGGCACGCATGTCGTCGAGGTTCTGTTCTTCGACAGCGACGGCATGGTTCGCGAGTCGTACGTGCACTACGCGTCGCCTGATTAGCAACAGAGCGCCGGTTGCCCAAACTGTGAGCTAGCCAGGTGCGGCGTTGGGAGCCTCGAGACAAGCTTCGCCGATACGTGTGCGGGTCCGACGGGAAGATCACATGGCGGTCGATGGCGGCTGTCCGCTCCTGGCCGGTTGCTTCCATACGGTGGGGCACCGAGGCCCAAGGGCGCCGGTTGCTGGCGGTGCTGCATGAGGCTGGCTCTTCGCGACTGTAACGAACGACAGCAGAAGGAATGCCCACGCCGCCCGTGGTCGCACTTTCGCGTCCAGCCTTGAGGCGTTCGACAGCCCCCGCCGGGACTACCTGAGCGTGGCCGATGTGCTCGGGATGCACATGCTGCGGATGAAGCCCACGGTGGCGCATCGGGGGGTACGACCCGGCTCAGCCGGCCGGTTCTGTGGCGCCCAGCCGGGGCGATTCCTCGTTTCGGTCGGTGAGGAAGGCTGCCGCGCGCTTCTCGCCGTCGGCCATCAGCTCGGCGATGAAATGCGGATCGCGGTTCAGCTTCGAGGCGTAGTCGAGGCGGGCGGCAAGGCGGTCACTCATGCCGATCTGGCGGATCCGGACCTGCTTCTTGTCGTCGCTGGCCAGCTTGCCGTGCTCGAGCCAGTCATTGACCTTCTCGATGAAGTCGATCTCCTGGTTGAGCGACAGGTTGCCGGCCAGCTCGTTGCGCCGGTCCTGGATCGCCTCGCTGGTCGTCGGCTCGGCCAGGCATTGCTGCGGATTGATGCGGATGATCCAGATCTCGTCCGGTTTGTCGGCGACGTCGAGGTCCTTGACGAAATCGCGCAAGGGCGGGTTCTGCGAGAACAATCCGTCCCAGTAGACCTCCTGTCCGATGTGGGTCGCCTTGGTGGCCGAGGGCAGCGTCGTCGACGCCAGGATCGAGTCCGGGCTGATTTCGCCGAGCCACGAATCGAAGGCCTTGAATTCGCCGGACAGTACCGCTATCGCGCCGAGCAGCAGCCTGGGCTCCGCTTCGCGCTGGGCAAGCCTGCCGACGTCCAGGTGTTTTTCGAGCAGTTGCCTGAGATCGAAGAATTCGCGCCGGGTCGCGATGGTCTTGCCCAGTTCAGCCGTCGCCTCGACGGCGGGCAGGTAGGGGCTCCAGGCGAGCTTCGGCAGCAGGCCGGCGTCCTCGAATTCGGTCTTCATCACCGCCAGGATGTTCCACAGCTGCTCGGACGGCAGCAGGGCGGAATTGTCCTGCCAGAACGCCTCCAGCATGCCGATCGCGCGCTTTCTGCCCGCTTCCCTTGTCGTCTCGGCGAGCAGGCCGCACCAGCTCAGCGCGGCGCAGATCGCGCCGCCCGAGGTGCCGCTCAATGCGGTGATGCGGTAGTTGCCGTGTCGTTCGCCGGCCAGCAGGGTCTTCAGCGCGCCGGCGGTGAAGGCGGTCAGGCTGCCGCCGCCCTGGCAGGCAATCGCGATCTTCGCGGCTGATGCGGCTGCGGTCCGCTTGTCCATGGTGGTCGCCTCCGATGTTTGTTCGCCGCCGACACGGCTCTTGTTCGCAGCGGGCCCATGGCCTCCGCCTGCCCAGACATGAACTGAAGTCTTACATATATGTCATTACGGCAGGGTTGATCGGCGTCAAGCGCGCGGCGCGGCGAATCCACAGCTTGTGCTTCGTCGCTACAAGGCCGCCGTGGCCGGCCTGCGGGCTGCGCCTGGCTTCGGCGCCCGGTCGGCAAGGGCGCACGGCTGATACCGCTCAGGCTGCGGCCCGGCCGCGCTTCAGTGTCTTTCGGCCGGCGTTCCGGCGCCGGACCGGCGAGCGGATTCGGTCTTCAGGCGTGCACTTCCGCCGGGCGATGGCGCTGGATGATCGGCAGCAGCTGGCCGAAGATCTTCGGCGTGCCGGCCACCAGGTTGCCGGTGGCGAGGAAGTCCGACTCGCCCGACAGGTCGCTGATCAGGCCGCCGGCCTCCTGCACCAGCAGCGAGCCGGCCGCCAGGTCCCAGGGCTTCAGGCCCATCTCCCAGAAGCCGTCGTAGCGGCCCGCTGCCAAGTAGGCCAGGTCGAGCGCGGCCGAGCCGGGGCGACGGATGCCGGCGGTCTTCTGCGTCACCTCGCGAAACATCGCCAGGTAGGCCTCGACGTTGTCGAACTCGCGGAACGGGAAACCGGTGCCGATCAGCGCCTCACTCATCCGAGTGCGGCGCGAGACGCGGATGCGGCGCTCGTTCAGGAAGGCGCCGGCGCCCCGGCTGGCCGTGTACAAGTCGTTGGCGACCGGATCGAAGACCACCGCCTGTTCGACCACGCCGTTCTTGGCCAGCGCGATCGAGACCGCGTACTGCGGGAAGCCGTGGATGAAATTGGTGGTGCCGTCGAGCGGGTCGATGATCCACTGGTACTCGCTCGCCGGCCCGGTGCTGCCGGTCTCTTCTGCTAGAATCCCGTGCCCCGGGTAGGCCTCGTGCAGCACATCGATGATGGTGGCCTCGGCGGCGCGGTCCACCTCGGTGACGAAGTCGTTGGCACTCTTGGCCTGCACCTTGACGTGCGACAGGTCGGTGGATGCGCGGTTGATGATGTTGCCGGCGCGGCGGGCGGCCTTGACCGCGATGTTGAGCATGGGATGCATGTGGGGGTCTCGTGGCGGGACTGCTGCGCCCCGCGTCCAGCGGAAAACAGAAGATTTTAGTATGAACCGCGTCCAGACGCTCGATCGGATCCGAATCGTCCTCTCCCGCACCAGCCATCCGGGCAACATCGGCGCCGCCGCGCGGGCGATGAAGACGATGGGTCTGTCGCGGCTGGTGCTGGTGCGGCCCGAGCGCTTCCCGGATCCGGTCGCCGAAGCGCGGGCCTCGGGCGCGAGCGACGTGCTGGCCAAGGCCCGGGTGGTCGATACGCTGGCCGAGGCGCTCGCCGGCACCGTGATGGCCGGCGCGCTCACCGCGCGCCGCCGCGAGCTCGCGCTGCCGGCGCGCTGGGCGCGGGATGCGGCGCTCGACGTGGCGGCGGCGGCAGGCCAGGGCGAGGTGGCCCTGGTGTTCGGCAACGAGACCAGCGGCTTGTCGAACGAGGAACTGTCGCTGTGCCAGATGCCGGTGATGGTGCCCGCCAATCCCGAATACTCGTCGCTCAATCTCGGTGCCGCCGTGCAGCTGATGTGCTACGAACTGCGCATGGCGCTGCTCGGTGGCGAGGTGCCACCGTTCGTGGCCGGCAGGCCCGCCAGCTTCGACGAGGTGGAAGGCTTCTACGCCCACCTGGAGCGGGCGATGATCGCCAGCGGATTCCACGATCCGGCCAATCCGCGCAAGCTGATGCCACGGGTGCGCCGGATGTTCGGCCGGATTCGGCTCGAACGCGAGGAGGTGGGCATTCTGCGCGGCCTCTTGTCTGCGCTCGAGAAGAAAAGCTGATTAAAATAGTCGGAAATACACCATGAGCCGGCATGCGGCCGGGCGAGAGGAGGCCAGATGTTCGAAAGATTGCGGGAGGACATTGCCAGCGTGCGCGAGCGGGATCCGGCCGCGCGATCATCCTGGGAGATCCTGACCTGCTATCCGGGCGTCCATGCCTTGCTCTTCCATCGGCTCGCCCATCGTGCCTGGCAGGCCCGGTTTTACTGGCTGGGCCGCTTCCTCAGCCACATCGGCCGGCTGCTGACCGGCATCGAGATCCATCCGGGTGCCCGCGTCGGGAGGCGGGTGTTCATCGACCATGGCATGGGGGTCGTGATCGGCGAGACCGCCGAGGTGGGCGACGATTGCACGATCTACCAGGGCGTGACGCTGGGCGGCACCTCGCTCTACCGCGGCACCAAGCGCCACCCGACGCTGGGAAGCGGCGTCGTGATCGGCGCCGGCGCCAAGGTGCTGGGCGGCTTCGAAGTCGGCGATGGCGCCAAGGTCGGCTCCAATGCGGTGGTCGTCAAGCCGGTGCCGGCCGGCGCGACTGCGGTCGGCAATCCGGCGCGGATCCTGGAAGAGGGCCGCAAGGAACGCGACGCGCGCGAAGAGAAGGCCAAGGAGATGGGATTCTCCGCCTACGGCGTGACGCGCGACATGGACGATCCGATTGCCAAGGCCTTGCACGGCATCCTCGACCATGCGGTGGAGAACGACCGTCGCCTGCAGTGTCTGCTCGAGCGCTTGGCGGAAGCAGGCATACGGATCGACGAAGTGCCCGAGTGCAAGGACGACTTCGACCCCGACAAGCTGTCGAAGATGGTGGACTAAATACTTGAGTCGTTTTGTCGGGATCTGTATAGTTGAGCGAATCACTAAGGTATTGCTCACCGACAGAGGGCCGCAATGAGACTGACCACGAAAGGACGATTCGCAGTCACCGCGATGATCGACCTGGCGCTGCGCGAAGGCGAAGGGCCGGTGACGCTGGCCGGTATCGCCGACCGGCAGAAGATTTCGCTGTCTTACCTGGAACAGTTGTTCGGCAAGCTGCGGCGGCACAAGCTGGTGACCAGCGTACGCGGCCCCGGCGGAGGCTATTGCCTGGCGCGGAACGATGTCGAGATCACCGTGGCGGACATCATCCGGGCGGTGGACGAACCGCTCGATGCGACCCAGTGCGGCGGCAAGCAGAATTGTCACGACGAGCACCGCTGCATGACCCACGACTTGTGGACGAATCTGAACAAGCGGATGTACGAGTACCTGCATTCGGTCAAGCTCGGCGACCTGGTGCGCCAGCAGCGCGAAAAGGCCGGCGAGGCGGTGGTGCAGGATCGCCGCGGCGACCGCGAGCACGGCCAGGCGGCCGTCGCATCGGCCTGAGAAAGGCTCGCCTGCGATGCTTGCGCCGGTCTATCTCGACCACACCGCCACGACGCCCCTCGATCCCGAGGTGCGCGAGGCGATGTTGCCCTACCTGGACGCGCGCTTCGGCAACGCGTCCAGTCGGCACGAGTACGGCCGGCAGGCCCGCGGCGCGATCGACGACGCCCGCAGCCGGGTTGCCGCGGCCGTGAACGCGCACCCGACCGAGGTGGTGTTCACGAGCGGCGGTTCGGAGTCCAACAACCTGTTCGTGAAAGGTGCGACGGCAAGGCTCAAGCCGGGTCTACTGGCGGTCAGCGCGATCGAGCACCCGTGCGTGCGCGAACCGGCAAGACAGCTCGCCCGCCAGGGCTGGAGCGTCGAGGAGATCGCGGTTGATGCGCAGGGCCGGATCGCGTCTCGTACCTGGCAGGCCTTGCTCGAGCGTCGGCCGGTGCTGCTGTCGGTGATGCTGGCCAATAATGAGACCGGCGTGCTGCAGGACGTCGCGACGCTGGCCGCCGAGGCCCGCCGCGCGGGGGCGCTGATCCATTCCGACGCGGTGCAGGCGCTGGGCAAGATACCGGTCGATTTCCGCGCCCTCGGCGTGCACGGGCTGACGCTGTCGGCCCACAAGATCTACGGTCCGATCGGCGCAGGGGCGCTGGTGCTGGACAAGCGGGTCGAGCTGGCGCCGCTGATCGCCGGTGGCGGGCAGGAGCGCAACCTGCGCTCCGGTACCGAGAACGTCGCAGCGATCGTCGGCTTCGGCCGCGCCTGCGAGCTGGCCGTGCAGCGCATGGCCGACGACGGAGCCAGGATCAAGGTGCTGCGCGACGAGCTCGAGCGCGCGCTGGCGGCTCTGGGCGCGCGGGTGTTTTCGGTCGCCGCCGAGCGCCTGCCGGGCACGTCGTTCTTCGCGCTCGACGACCTCGACGGCGAGACCCTGGTCGGCAAGATGGATCGGGCCGGCTACGCGATCGCCAGCGGCTCGGCGTGTTCGAGCGTGCAGCCGGAGCCTTCGCACACACTGCTGGCGATGGGCGTGGCGGCCGAAACCGCGCGTGGCGCGATCCGGGTCAGCCTGGGAAGGGCCACGACGGCGGAACAGATTGCGGATTTCATCGGGGCGTTCGCCGCCACCGTGAAGGAACTGAGAAACCTGACGGCCGTGACGGCCTGAACCAAGAGAAACAGAGAGCATGAATCGCGACGGAGAAATGAGCATGTTGAAATTCCCGATCTACCTCGACTACTCGGCCACGACGCCGGTCGATCCGAGGGTGGCCGAGAAGATGATTCCGTATCTGGTCGAGCATTTCGGCAACCCCGCCTCGCGCAGTCATGCCTATGGCTGGGAAGCCGAGAAGGCTGTCGAGGAAGCCCGCGAACAGGTCGCGGCGCTGGTCAACGCGGATCCGAAGGAGATCATCTGGACCTCGGGCGCAACCGAGTCGGACAACCTGGCGATCAAGGGCGCGGCCCAGTTCTACAAGGGCAAGGGCAAGCACGTGATCACGCTCAAGACCGAGCACAAGGCGGTGCTCGACACCTGTCGCGAACTGGAGCGGCAGGGTTTCGACGTGACCTACCTGGACGTGCAGGAGAACGGCCTGATCGACCTGGAGGCCTTAAAGGCGGCGCTGCGCCCCGACACGATCCTGGTCACGATAATGTTCGTGAACAACGAGATCGGCGTAGTCCAGCCGATCGCCGAGATCGGCGAGATCTGCCGCGACAAGGGTATCGTCTTCCACGTGGATGCGGCGCAGGCGACCGGCAAGGTGGCGATCGACCTGAAGACGCTGAAGGTGGACCTGATGTCGTTTTCGGCCCACAAGACCTATGGCCCGAAGGGCATCGGCGCGCTCTACGTGCGCCGCAAGCCGCGCGTGCGGCTGGAGGCCCAGATGCACGGCGGCGGCCACGAACGGGGCCTGCGCTCCGGCACGCTGGCCACCCACCAGATCGTCGGCATGGGCGAGGCCTTCCGCATTGCGCGAGAGGACATGGCCGCCGAGAACGAACGGATCGGGGCGTTGCGCGACAAGCTGCTGAAGGGCCTGACCGACATCGATGCGACCTACGTCAATGGCGACGTCGAAAAGCGCGTGCCGCACAACCTGAACATCTCCTTCGCCTACGTGGAAGGCGAGTCGCTGATCATGGCGATCAAGGACGTGGCGGTGTCGTCGGGCTCGGCCTGTACCTCCGCCTCGCTGGAGCCGTCCTACGTGCTGCGCGCGCTCGGCCGCGACGACGAACTGGCTCACAGCTCGATCCGTTTCACGCTCGGCCGCTTCACGACCGAGGAAGAGATCGACTACACGATCGACCTGCTGCACCGCAAGATCGGCAAGCTTCGCGAGCTGTCGCCGTTGTGGGAAATGGTGCAGGAGGGCGTCGACCTGAATACCGTCCAGTGGGCTGCCCACTGACCCTGCAGGAGAAAGGAAATGGCATACAGCGACAAGGTATTGGACCACTACGAGAATCCCCGCAACGTCGGCTCGTTCGGCAAGGACGAAGGCGGCATCGGCACCGGCATGGTCGGTGCACCGGCCTGCGGCGACGTGATGAAACTGCAGATCAAGGTCGGCAAGGACGGCGTCATCGAGGACGCCAAGTTCAAGACCTACGGCTGCGGCTCGGCGATCGCCTCGAGCTCGCTGGTCACCGAGTGGGTGAAGGGCAAGACCGTGGACCAGGCGCTGGAGATCAAGAACACCCAGATCGCCGAGGAACTGGCGCTGCCGCCGGTCAAGATCCACTGCTCGATCCTGGCCGAGGACGCGATCAAGGCCGCGGTGGCGGACTACAAGAAGAAGACTTCGGAGTAAGCGCGCAATGTCAGTCACGATGAGCGAGCGTGCCGCCAAGCACGTCACCAGTTTCATTGCCAAGCGGGGCAGGGGGATCGGCATCCGGCTCGGCGTGCGGACCTCGGGGTGTTCCGGCATGGCCTACAAGCTGGAGTTCGCCGATGCCCGCGAGGATCAGGATCTGAGCTTCGAGAGCCACGGCGTGACGATCCTGATCGATCCGAAGAGCCTGCCCTACCTGGACGGCACCGAGCTGGACTACGTGCGCGAGGGGCTGAACGAGGGCTTCCGCTTCAACAATCCGAACGTCAAGGACGCCTGCGGCTGCGGCGAGAGTTTCAACGTCTGAGCGGCGGCCTGGCCCGTAGCGGGAGAATGCATGTCGATTGACCTGCAGATGGACTACTTCGCCCTGTTCGAGCTGCCGCGCGTCTTCGCGATCGACCGCGCCCAGCTTGAGCGCCGCTATCTCGACCTGCAGCAGCAGGTGCATCCGGATCGTCATGCCCACCTGGCCGACGCCGACAAGCGCCGCGCGCTGCAGTGGGCAACGCGGGTCAACGAGGCCTACCAGACGCTGCGCCGGCCGCTGGCCCGGGCGCGCTACCTGCTGGAACTGGGGCGCGTCGACGTGGCGCTGGAAAGCAATACCGCCATGTCGCCCGAGTTCCTGATGGAGCAGATGGAGTGGCGCGAATCCGTTGCGGAGGCCAGCGAGGCCGGCGACGCGGACGAGCTCGAGCATCTGCACCGCCGCCTGCGTGCCCATGCGCGTGAGGTGGAGGACGAATTGGCCGACGCACTGGACGTGCGGCACGATCTGCCGATGGCGGCCGAAACGGTCAGGCGGCTGATGTTCCTCGACAAACTCGATCAAGAAATAGACGAAGCCCTCGCGGCGCTGGAGTCCTGATGGCATTGCTGCAGCTTTCCGAACCCGGCATGTCCGCCGAGCCTCACCAGCATCGGCTGGCGGTCGGCATCGACCTCGGAACGACGAACTCACTGGTGGCCACGGTCCGCAACGGCATCGCGGTGTGCCTGAACGACGCGGACGGGCGCGCGATGCTGCCGTCGGTGGTGCGTTATCTGGCCGGCGATGGCATCCAGGTCGGTCGCGACGCGATGGCCGCCCAGACCTCGGATCCGCGCAACACGATTGCCTCGGTCAAGCGCTTCATGGGGCGCGGCCTGCACGACGTGGCCTACATCGAATCGACCCCCTACGACTTCGTCGATGCACCGGGCATGCTCAAGCTCAGGACCGCGCAGGGGCCGAAGAGCCCGGTCGAGGTGTCGGCCGAAATCCTCAAGGTGCTGCGCAGTCGCGCCGAAGCCGGTCTCGGCGGCGAACTGACCGGCGCGGTGATCACGGTGCCGGCCTATTTCGACGACGCCCAGCGCCAGGCCACCAAGGACGCCGCCAGTCTGGCCGGCCTGAACGTGCTGCGGCTGCTCAACGAACCCACCGCGGCGGCGATCGCCTACGGCCTCGACAACGCGGCCGAAGGCGTCTACGCGGTATACGACCTGGGCGGCGGCACGTTCGACATCTCGATCCTGCGGCTCACCCGCGGCGTGTTCGAGGTGCTCGCCACCAGCGGCGATGCGGCGCTCGGTGGCGACGACTTCGACCACCGGCTGTTCTGCTGGAGCCTGGACCGCGCCCAGGTGGAGCCGCCGAGTGCGCAGGACGTACGCCGGCTGCTGGTGCGTGCGCGGGAGGCCAAGGAGCTGCTGTCCCATGCGCCGGAGGCGCCGATCGTCTGCGATCTGGTCAGCGGCGAGGAAGTCAATCTGATCGTCAACCGTGACGAGTTCGCCGTGATGACCGACCATCTGGTACGCAAGACGCTCGTACCGATGCGCAAGGCGCTGCGCGACGCGGGCATGAAGCCCGAGGACATCAAAGGCGTCGTGATGGTCGGCGGTGCGACGCGGATGCCCCACGTGCAGAAGGCGGTGGCCGAGTTCTTCGGCCAGGAACCGCTGACCAACCTCGATCCGGACAAGGTCGTCGCACTCGGTGCCGCCAAGCAGGCCAACGCGCTGGCCGGCAACCGTACGGCCGACGAGGACTGGCTGCTGCTCGACGTGATCCCGCTGTCGCTCGGCCTCGAGACGATGGGGGGTCTGGCCGAGAAGGTCATCCCGCGCAACTCGACGATTCCGATCGCGCGGGCGCAGGAATTCACCACCTACAAGGACGGCCAGAGCGCGATGGCCTTCCACGTCGTGCAGGGCGAGCGCGAACTGGTCAGCGATTGCCGATCGCTGGCCCGTTTCGAGCTGCGCGGCATTCCGCCGATGGTGGCCGGCGCAGCCCGCATCCGGGTGACCTTCCAGGTCGATGCCGACGGACTGCTGTCGGTCTCGGCGCGCGAGATGTCCTCCGGCGTCGAAGCCAGCGTTACGGTCAAACCGTCCTACGGCCTGAGCGACGACGAGATCGCCGAGATGCTGAAATCCGGTTTCGAGCACGCCAGCGACGATATCGGCGCGCGTGCGCTGCGTGAGCAGCAGGTGGAGGCGCGCCGCCTGGTCGAGGCCACGCGCCAGGCCATCGCAGACGACGGCGAACTGCTGGCGACGCCCGCGCGCGAGCGGATCGAGGCGCTGATCGAGGAACTGGAGCGCAAGGCCGCGGGCGACGATCCGGCCGCCATCAAGAAGGCGGTCGCCGGCCTCAACCGCGGTACCGAGGACTTTGCCGCGGCGCGCATGGACAAGAGCATCCGTAGCGCGCTGGCCGGCCAGAAGATCGACCAATTGGAGGTATGAGCAGCAGAATGACCCAGATCATCGTATTGCCACACGTCGAGCTGTGCCCGGAGGGCAGCGTGTTCGAGGCGGAGCCGGGGCAAAGCATCTGCGATGCGCTGCTCGCCAACGGCGTCGACGTCGAGCACGCCTGCGAGAAATCCTGCGCCTGCACCACCTGCCACGTCATCGTCCGTGAGGGTTTCGGCAGCCTCGAAGAGGCGAGCGACGACGAGGAGGACCTGCTCGACAAGGCCTGGGGCCTGGAGCCGAATTCGCGCCTGTCGTGCCAGGCCACGGTGGGGCAGCAACCGCTGGTGATCGAGATACCGCGCTACACGATCAACATGGTCAGCGAGGGCAAGCACTGATGAAGTGGACCGACGTGACCGACATCGCGATCGAACTCGACGAGGCGTATCCCGACGCGGATCCGAACCGCCTGAATTTCGTCGACCTGATGAACTGGGTGCTGGCCTTGCCCGGCTTCGACGACGATCCGAGCCACTGCGGCGAGCGGATCCTGGAAGCGATCCAGCAGGCCTGGATCGACGAACGGGAGTGATCTGGCCGGCCGGCAGCCGGCGCAGGGATCGCTTCGCGGCGATTCAGAGACCGGTGGCCGGCTCGTTCAGCGACAGCCAATAGACGCCGAGCTGGCCGACCGCCTGGATGAAGCGTTCGAAATCCACCGGCTTGCGGATGTAGCTGTTGGCACCGAGCCGATAGGCCTCGCTGATGTCCTGCTGTTCCTTCGAGGTGGTCAGCACGACTACCGGCAGCAGCGAGGTGTTTTCGCCGGCGCGGATCCGCCGCAGCACCTCCAGGCCGTCGATCCGCGGCAGCTTGAGATCCAGCAGGATCACCGCCGGCATGATGGAGGTATCGCGTCCGGCATGGCCGCCGGAGCCGAACAGGTAGTCGAGCGCTTCGACGCCGTCGCGCGCCACCACCACCGGATTCGTGATCTTGTTCTTGCCGAAGGCCCGCAAGGTCAGTGCCTCGTCGTCCGGGTTGTCTTCCACCAGCAGGATCGGGCGCTCGTTTGCCATTCCTTGGTTTCTCCGTGCCTGGCCGCATCATGCGCCATGCAATTCCGATCAGGCGGCCGCCAGTTGCTCCCGCCCGATCACGAAGATCTTGTCTTCCCCTTCGTCGGTCCCAATCCAGGTCAGGGGCAGGTCGGGAAACGCGGCCTCGACCAGTTCCCGGTTATGACCCACTTCTACGGCAACAATGCCGCCCGAGTTGAGGTGATTTTCCGCCTTCGCCAGCAGCCTGCGCACGAGGTCCAGGCCGTCCGCGCCGGCTTCGAGCGCCAGCGCCGGCTCATGCAGGTATTCCGCCGGCAGCGTTTCCATCGAATCCTGCGTCACGTAGGGCGGATTGCATATGATCAGATCGTAGCGCTGTTCGGGAATCGCCTCGAACAGATCCGACTGCAGCAGCTCGATGCTGCTGTCCAGGCCGTAGTCGGCGATGTTCTCGGCCGCCACCTCGAGCGCGTCGGCCGACAGGTCGACGGCCGTCACCCGCGCGTGGGGGAAGACGTGGGCCATCAGGATCGCCAGGCAGCCGGAGCCGGTGCACATGTCGAGCGCCGACGTGACCGCGCCGGGTTCGGCGATCCAGGGCGCCAGGCCGTCTTCCAGCAGGCGGGCAAAGAACGAGCGCGGAATGATGACGCGCGGATCGACCTTGAACGAGAAGTCTCCGAGCCAGGCCTCTCCGGTCAGGTAGGCGGCGGGCATCCGTTCTTCGCTGCGGCGCGCGATCAGCTCCAGCAGCGCCGGGCGCTCGTCGGCGGTGATGCAGGCGTCGAGGAACATCTCCATCCGCTCGAGCGGAATCGCCAGGCCGTGCGTCAGCAGATAGGCCGCCTCGTCGAAGCGGTCCGCCAGGCCGTGGCCGCAGAAGATGCCGGCGCGGTTGAAGCGACTCAGCGCGAAACGCAGCCAGTCGCGCAGCGTGACCAGTTCGGCCAGCGGCCCGGCCTCGTGCTCGTGATCATCGTGCTCGCAGCCATGTTCGTGGCAATTCTCGTGTTCGGTCATCGGCTGGCGCTGCAGAGGAGGTTTTCGAGGGTGATCCGGTAGGTTTCGGCCAGCGGTCCGACGGCCGCCACCTCGACCCATTCGTCTAGTTTGTGGATGCTCTCATTGTGCGGGCCGAATTCGACCACTTCGTCGCATATCGTTGCAATGAAACGTCCGTCCGAGGTCCCGCCGCTGGTGGACAGCTCGGTCTCCACGCCGGTCGCGGCGCGGATCGCAGCGGCAATCGCATCGACCAGCGTGCCGCGCGGGGTCAGGAAGGGCATGCCCGACAGGGACCAGTCCAGCGTGTAGTCGAGACCGTGACGGTCGAGCGCGCCGTGCACGGCCGATTTCAGCGCCTCGACCGAATGCACCGGCGCGAAGCGGAAGTTGAACAGCACCTCGACCTGCCCCGGGATCACGTTGTTGGCGCCGGTGCCGGCGTGGATGTTGGAGACCTGCCAGCTGGTGGGCGGGAAATACTCGCTGCCTTCGTCCCAGCGCGTTGCGGCCAGTTCGGCCAGCGCCGGCGCGAGCTCGTGGATCGGGTTGCGTGCCAGCTGCGGGTAGGCGATGTGGCCCTGGATGCCGCGCACCACGAGCCGGCCCGACAGGCTGCCGCGCCGCCCGTTCTTGATCGTATCGCCGAGTCTGGTGCTCGAGGTCGGCTCGCCGACGATGCAGAACTGCAGCCGCTCGCCGCGCTCGCGCAGCAGTTCGACGACGCGGGTCGTGCCGTCGGTGGCGTCGCCTTCCTCGTCGCTGGTCAGCAGCAGTGCGATCGAGCCGGGGTGGTCCGGACGGGCGGCGACGAAGTCTTCGATGGCGGTCACGAAGGCGGCCAGCGAAGTCTTCATGTCGGCCGCGCCACGACCGTACAGCCGGCCGTCGCGCAGCGTCGGCACGAAGGGATCGGACGACCACTTGTCGAGTGGCCCGGTCGGCACCACGTCGGTGTGGCCGGCGAAGCAGACGATCGGCGCCGCGCTGCCGCGGCGCGCCCACAGATTGCTGGTGCTGCCGCGATCGACGCGTTCCAGCTCGAAGCCGAGCGCCTGCAGGCGCTGGCCGAGCAGCGCCAGGCAGCCGGCATCCTGCGGCGTGACGGAGGGGCGCGCGATCAACTCGCGGGCGAGGTCGAGCGTGCGCTCGGCAATCGGTTGTCGGGGCATCGTGGAAAGATCCGCCGCCGGGCGCGGCGCTTATTCGTAAGTGGTGCTGCTGTCGATGTGCAGCGTGAATTCCTTGAACGAGGCTTCGCCCTTCTCGTCTTCCTCGTCGCCGAATTCGATCATCGGTGCCTTGTCTTCTTCGGTCCGTTTCTTCGGCCGCGAGGCGCCGAACTCGGAGTTGTTGATCAGCCACGACAGGTTGGTCGGCGAATCGGCGTTGGCCAGGGCCTCCTCGAGCGTGATCGTGTTCTCCTTGTAGAGGCGGTACAAGTCGTGCTCGAAGGTCTGGGAGCCGGGGGCCAGCGACTGCTCCATGGCCTCCTTGATCTCGCCCAGTTCGCCCTTCTCGATCAGCTCCATGACGTGGCGGGTGTTCATCAGGATCTCGACCGCCGGGATCCGCTTGCCGTCCGGCCGGCGCACCAGGCGCTGCGAGATCACCGACTTCAGCGCCACCGCCAGGTCGAGGTAGAGCAGCGGGCGATTTTCGAGCGGGAAGAAGTTAACGATCCGGTTAAGCGCGTGGTAGGCGTTGTTGGCGTGCAGCGTGGCGAGGCACAGGTGGCCGGTCTGGGCGTAGGACAGCGCCGCCTGCATCGTCTCGCGGTCGCGGATCTCGCCGATCAGGATGCAATCCGGCGCCTGGCGCATGGCGTTCTTCAGCGCCTCGTGCCAGCCATGGGTGTCGAGGCCGATCTCGCGCTGGTTGACCACCGAGCGCTTGTGCTTGAACAGATACTCGATCGGGTCCTCGACGGTCAGGATGTGGCCGCTGCGGCTCTCGTTGCGATGGTCGAGCATCGCCGCCATCGTCGTCGACTTGCCCGAGCCGGTGGCGCCGACCACCAGCAGCAGGCCGCGCTTTTCCAGCACCAGTTCCG
>JBNLCM010000215.1:0-15043 GCA_050303815.1 Rhodocyclaceae bacterium | reverse complement strand
CGTCGGGCTACGACGTCACGGTGGTCAGCGGCGGCTGGCTGGGCCGGCGGATCGAGGAACTGCCCGGCCTGCACATCTGGGACTGGGACACGACGATGACCGAGTCCCAGATCCGCGAGCGCTTTGCCGACCTCAACGGCTTCAGCGGGAGCTTCGAGACCGCGCACCGCCGGGCGGATGGCAGCCTCTATGAGGCCGAGATCAGCGCGCAGGCGGTGGAGCTTGATGGCGAACTGTTCTCCGTGGCGATCACCCGCGACATCACGGAGCGAAAGCGGGCCGAGCGGCTCGCCCGTGAGAGCGCGGTCGGGTTCGAGACACTCTTCAACAGCATGTCCGAGGCGGTCGTGCTGCATACGCTGGTTCGCGACGCGGCGGGCCGCGCGATCGACTACACGATCGTTGCCGTCAACCCGAGCTTCGAGAAGATCATCGGCCTGAGCTGCGCCCAGGTCGTCGGACGCCGAGGCAGCCGCGCCTACGGCCAGAAGGATCCGCCTTACCTCAAGGTGTTCCGGGACGTGGTAGCCACCGGACGGCCGACCCGCTTCTCCACCTACTTCGAGCCCCTTGGCAGGCACTTCGAGATCTCCGTCGTGCCCTGGATGGAGGATGGCTTCGCGACCATCACGTCCGACGTGACCGGTGGGAAGAAGGCCGAGCGAGACGTGCGCGAATGGGAGCTGCGGTGGAAGTTCGCACTGGAAGGCAGTGGCCTGGGGGTGTGGGACTGGGATGTCCGCACCAACGCGATCTACTTCTCGCCGACCTGGAAGCGGATGGTCGGCTATCGGGACGACGAAGTGCCGAACGACCGCGACTTCTGGTTGCGGTCGATCCACCCGGACGACCTCGAACCGACACTGGCCAGGATCGAAGCGCACCTGCAGGGCAAGGCCGCGCACTTCGAGGCGGATTTCCGCATGCGGCATCATGCCGGCCACTGGAAGTGGATTCAGGCGCGTGGCCTGGTGATCGAGTGGACGATCGAACAGGCGCCGGCGCGCATGATCGGGGTCCACGTGGACATCCACGAACGCAAGCAGGCCGAGGAGAAGCTGCGTGCCACCGAGGAGGCCTTCAATCGGGCGCAGGCCGTCGCGCACCAGGGCAGCTGGGTGCTCGACATCGCGTCCAGCGAGCTCGACTGGACGCGCGAAACCTACCTGCTGTTCGGCATCGAACCCGGTACCTCGGTGACGCTCGCCGACTTCCATGCCCGCGTCATGCCGGAAGACCTCGCGATCGTCGACACAGCCTGGAAGCGGGCATACAAGGGCGAGCCCTACGAAGTCGAGCACCGCATCGTCGTGGGTGGCCAGGTCTTCTGGGTGAGGGAGCGTGCCGAACTGCAGTTCGACGACGCGGGCTGGGCGGTCAGCGCGGTCGGTACGGTCGAGGACATCACCGTGCGGCGGCTGGCGCAGGAAGCCTTGCGCGAGAGCGAGTCCCGCTTCCGGACACTGTTCGAGGAATCGCCGTTGCCGACGCTGGTCCTGGACGACGAGGTTTTCATCGACGTCAATCGGGCGGCGGTCCAGCTCTTCGGCTTCGAGCGTCGCGAGGCCATGCTCGGTCTGTCGCCGGAAGACCTGTCGACGTCCACGCAGGGCAGTGGCGGGGCGACCACCCTTGAAGTGCCCAGGCTAAAGGCGCTGGCCCGCGCGCGCGGCAGCATGCGCTTCGAGTGGCTGAGCGTCCGGCAGGACGGGTCGGTGTTCACCGCGGATGTCATCCTGACCTCATTCTCCCAGGGGGGGCGGCCCCTCTTGTACGCGGTCGTGCAGGACATCACCGAACGGACCACGGCGATCGCGGCGCTCGAGGAGAGCGAGGCGCGTTTCCGGGCGCTGTTCCGGGATTCCGCCCTGCCCACGATGCTGGTCTCGGGCGGCAAGTTCGTGGGGGCCAACCGGGCGGGCCTCCAGCTCTTTGGCCTCGCTTCCGAGGCTGAACTGATCGACACCAGCCCTGCCGATTTCTCGCCGGCATTCCAGCCGGACGGCATGCGGTCGCAGGACAAGGTGCGGGCAGTCGTCATCCAGGCCGAGGAGAAGGGCAGCTACCGCTTCGACTGGGAACACCTGCGTCCTGACGGCAGCCGCTTCCGTGCCGATGTGATCCTGACCGCGGTGATCCGGGAGGGACGGACCCTGCTGCACGCGGTGATCCAGGATGTCACCGAACAGTTCGAGGCACGGGAAGCGCTCGAGGCGAGCGAGGCCCGCTTCCGGGCCCTGTTCCAGGAGTCGGCGTTGCCGACGATGCTCTATGCCGACGGGCGCTTCATCGGTTCGAACCCGGCGGGCCTCAAGCTGTTCGGTCTCACACGGCCAGAGGAGCTGGTGGGGACCAATCCCGGCGTGTTCTCACCGGAATTCCAGCCCGATGGGCAGCGGTCGAGGGAAAAGGCGCGCGAGATGGTGCGCCTGGCCCAGAAGCACGGCAGCCATCGCTTCGAATGGACCCACCATCGCGCCGACGGGACTCCGTTCATCAGCGACGTGGTGGCCACCTCGATCAGCGAGAATGAGCGCCCCCTGATCCACGCGGTGGTGCAGGACATCACCGAGCGCAAGCGTGAGGAGGAAGAGCTGGCGCGGTATCGCCACGAGCTCGAGGGCCTGGTGGCCACGCGCACGGAGGAGCTGGCCCGGGCCGTCGACGCCGCCGAGGCCGCCAACCGCGCCAAGAGCGCCTTCCTGGCCAATATGAGCCACGAAATCCGGACGCCGATGAATGCCATCATCGGTGTTTCGCACCTCCTGCGCCGATCGTTGACCGGTGAGCGCCAGATCGAGCAGCTCGACAAGCTGACCGTGGCCGCGCAGCACCTGCTGAGCGTCATCAACGATGTGCTCGACCTGTCGAAGATCGAGGCGGACGAGATGGTCATCGACCAGTCGCCGTTCGCGCTGTCGGCGGTCCTCGACAAGGTGCGGGGCCTGATTGGCGACCTCGCCGACGCCAAGGGACTGGACCTTGCCTTCGACATCGCACCGACCCTGCCGGCCAGCCTGATCGGCGACGAAATGCGGCTCGGCCAGGTGTTGATCAACCTCGCCAGCAATGCCGTCAAGTTCACGACGCAGGGCAGGGTAACGGTCAGACTGCGCGAGGTGGCCCGCGCGATCGACTGGGTTCGGCTGCGCTTCGAGGTCTCGGACAGCGGCATCGGAATCGACGATGCCCAGCGAAACCGCATCTTCCAGCCGTTCTCTCAGGCCGATGCGACGACGACCCGGCAATTCGGCGGGACCGGTCTGGGGCTCGCCATCTGTAGCCGACTGGTGAGCCTGATGGGGGGCGAGATCGGCCTCGAGAGCACGCCTGGCGCGGGCAGTACCTTCTGGTTCGACCTGCCCTTCCGGATCGTTCCGGGCGAGGCCGGCGTGGCGGAGGGCGAGACGGATTCGGCCGCTGGCCAGGACCTGTCCGGTGGCCAGCTCGCGAACTGCCGGATCCTCCTCGTCGAGGACAACTGGGTCAACCAGGAGGTGGCCATCGAGTTGCTGGCCGACACCCAGGCTGTCATCGACGTGGCCGAGAACGGTGAAGAGGCCGTCAAGGCAGCCAGTGCCCGCCGCTACGACCTGATCCTGATGGACATGCAGATGCCGGTCATGGATGGCCTCGCCGCGACGCGGGCGATTCGTCAGCTGGAGAACTACCGCGATGTCCCGATCCTCGCCATGACGGCCAACGCATTTGGCGAGGACCGTGACAAATGTCTCGCCGCCGGCATGAATGATCACATCCCCAAACCGGTGGATCCCGACCAACTGGTCGACACGGTGGTGCATTGGGTCGAGCAGACCCGCCAGACGCCGGCCACGTGACCGGCATCACATCGGGATTGCCCCGCGAGGCCAATAGGTTCACGGTACACCCCTGTCGTCGGCCACAAATGACGTTTTGCTGTGGCTAGAATGCTAGCGTCGGCCAGCGGGGGCGGAATGCCGCCCCCGCTGTCGGCGTACCCGGAAGGCAGAGAGAACGCTTCAGGAGACAGGAATGGCCGCACCGGCATTCATACTGAACACCCCGTTGGGTGAAGAAAACGAGGGGGGGCTGCTTTTCTACCGCATGCATGCGGTCGAGGGGCTGTCCCAGGTCAGCCGCTTCGAGCTCGAGTGCCTGAGCACGACCGGCGACATCAGCCCGGACGACGTCCTCGCCCAGAACGTGCACGTGAAGATGACGATGCCGGACGAGTCGAAGCGCTTCTTCGCCGGCTACGTGACGCGTTTTGCCCAGGCCGGCAAGCTCGGCAAGTACCACATCTATCGGGCAACGGTGCATTCCTGGATGTGGTTCCTCACCCGTACGGCCGACTGCCGGATCTTCCAGGAGATGTCGGTCCCCGACATCGTCAAGCAGGTCTTCGGCGACCATGCCACGGCGGATTTCGAGGATCGGCTCAGCGGCAGCTACCAGCCGCGCGAGTATTGTGTCCAGTACCGCGAGACCGACTTCAATTTCGTCTGCCGCCTGCTCGAGGAAGAAGGCATCTATTACTACTTCGAGCACGACGGCAGCCAGAACAAGCTCGTCCTGGCCGACGGCCTGTCGGCCCATTCGCCGTTCCCCGGCTACGCGGATCTGCCCTTCGTCGCGCCCAGCAACGTCGGGCGCTTCCACGACCGCGAATACATCGCCAGCTGGTCATTCGAGCGGGAGGTCCGGCCGGGCAAGTGGACCCACACCGACTACGACTTCAAGAAGCCGGGCGTCAAGCTCGAGGCCACTTCCCTGATCCAGCGCAGCCACCAGCACGCCGACTACGAGGTCTTCGACTACCCGGGCGAGTACCTCGAGAAGGGCGACGGCGATACCTACGCCAAGACCCGCATCGAGGAAGCCCAGGCCCGCTTCGAGGTGGCCGAAGGGGCGTCCAACGCGCGGGGCATCGCCGTCGGGTCCCTGTTGACCCTGCTCAGCCACCCGCGTGACGACCAGAACGTCGAATACCTGATCACGCGCACCGAACTGCACGGCCAGATGAACGGCTACGAGAGCGACGGCGCGGGGGGCTCGAGTATCGAGTGCCGCTTCTCGGCCATGAATTCCGCCCATGTGTTCCGGCCCGAGCGGCGCACGCCGCGCCCGATCGTCAAGGGGCCGCAGACCGCGGTGGTCGTGGGGCCGGCCGGCGACGAGATCTATACCGACGAATACGGCCGCGTGAAGGTCCAGTTCTTCTGGGACCGCTATGGTGCCAACGACGAGAACAGCTCCTGCTGGATGCGCGTCAGCCACCCCTGGGCCGGCAAGAACTGGGGCATGATCGCCATCCCGCGGATCGGCCAGGAGGTGATCGTCGAGTGCCTCGAGGGCGACCCGGACAAGCCGATCATCACCGGGCGCGTCTACAACGCCAACCAGATGCCGCCCTACGACCTGCCGGCCAACGCCACCCAGACCGGCATCAAGACCCGCTCCTCGAAGGGCGGCGGCGCAGCCAACTTCAACGAAATTCGGTTCGAGGACAAGAAGGGCTCGGAGCAAGTCTACGTCCATGCCGAGCGCAACATGGACACCATGGTCGAGGCCGATGAGACCCTCACGGTCGGCCACGACCGGACCAAGAAGGTCAACAACGACGAAGACACCACGATCGGCGCCAACCGGACGGAGCAGGTGGGGGGCAACGAAGAGATCACGATCGGCGGCAACCGCACCGAGAAGGTGGGCGGCAAGGAGAACATCACGATCGGTGCGACGCGGACCGAGAACGTCGCGGCCAGCGAGACCGTCACGATCGGCGCCTCGCGCTCCCATACGGTCGGGGCGTCCGATTCGCTGATGGTCGGCGCGTCGAAGTCGATCACCGTCGGTGCGGCGATGAGCACCACCGTTGCCGCGGCCTACTCGGTCACGGCAGGGGCCGCGATCTCGATGACCTGCGGCGCCGCGGCGAGCCTGACGGCGGGCGCGGGCA
Source organism: Rhodocyclaceae bacterium (assembly GCA_050303815.1). GTDB lineage: Bacteria > Pseudomonadota > Gammaproteobacteria > Burkholderiales > Rhodocyclaceae > Cognatazoarcus. The sequence goes on along the minus strand of JBNLCM010000215.1, from coordinate 9,102 downwards.
TCAACCTCACCACCGGGGCTGCCATCAACGTGCTGGCGCCTGCCGGCGTCAACCTGCTCGCCGGTACCAGCGTCAATGGCTTGACGAGCAATGAAAGCTGGTTGAAGTCGATCAGCTACGGCGTGACCGGCATGGTGACCGAGATGAAGGGCGTCGTGATGGAGGTGGTCGGCGTCAAGACCGAGGCCGTCACGACCAAGGCCGAGAACGTGGCTTTCGAGAACAAGGTGGCGGCGCTCGAGAAGGTCGCGGCCGGCCTGCAGATAATCAACCCGGTGACCAAGATCACCCAGGGGGCGCTGGCACTGCGCCAGGCTGCGATGCAGATCTTCTCCTGAACCGCGATGGCCAGCTCCAACAACTGGGTCCTCGTCGGTGTCGTGCTGGCGATCTTCATCGGCGTGATCGTCTACAGCCAGAGCGGCGCCGACGCCGACGCCCGCCTGCGCAGCTCCGGGGTGTCCGCGAGTGGCGAGGTGGTCCGCGCCGAGCAGACCGGCAGCTGGGTCAACAACAACCCGGTGATCGAGATGGAGCTCGATGTCCGGATGGACGGCGCGCGCTACCGTACCTCGTTGCGCACCATGGTGCCGCAGGTCCATCTGGCGTCGATCCAGCCAGGTGCCTGGCTGCAATTGCGGGTCGATCCGGACGACCGCAAGCGCGTGGTCATCGATGAACCCTGGTCCCGCTGAGAACCGATGCGAATCCTGAAGCCCCAGCACCTTTCCCTGATGCACCGCTGCTTCGAGCGTCAGCGAAGAGCCTATCTGGGCGTCGCCGTACTCGCCTACCTTCCCCTCCGCGACGAGCCGGCCCTGCTGCCCGAGCAGGAGCTGTGGCAGGAGGTGGCGCCGCTGATGCGACCCGAGGTGCCGCTCGATGCCGCGCTGCCCAAGACCGGTGCCGAGTTCCTGATGATCGGTGACGCCTGTGCGCCCGGTGGCGAGCCGGTGACGGGGCTCGAGGTCGAGGCGCGGGTCGGCGGGCTGCACAAGAAGCTGCATGTCTATGGCGAACGCTTCTGGCTCGACAGCCAGCGGGTCAGCGACGTGCGCCCCTTCACGCGCCTGCCGGTGAGCTGGGAGCAGGCCTGGGGTGGCGCGAAGGTGGCCGAGAACCCGCTCGGGCGAGGCGCTGACCCGGAGCCGACGGCGGCGGGTGCGCTGCGAGCCGTGCCGCCGGTGCAGCACCCGGACCATCCGTGCACCGCACCGAAGGGCCCCTGCCTGCCCGCGAGCTTTGCGCCGATTCCGCCCATGTGGCCCCAGCGCAAGCACTTCGATGGGACCTACGACGATGCGTGGCTGAAGAACGATTTCCCGGCCCCGCCGCAGGATTTCAACTGGCGTTTCCACTGCATCGGCTCGGCGGACCAGTGGCAGGCGCAGTCCTTCCGGGGCGACGAGGAGATCGAGATTGTCCACATGCATCCGGACCATCCGCGGATGCAATACCGGCTGCCGGGCATCGCGCCGATGATCGTGGCACGGATGAAGCGGGGCGGTGGCAGCTCGGACCGCCTCGGCGATCCGCGGCTGTCGACGATCTGGCTGCTGCCCAACCAGCGGCGGATCGTGCTTGTCTGGCACGCGATGTTCGAGGTCGGCAACGAGTTTGCCGATGATGTCGAGTTGCTGTGCGCGGGCTTCGAGTGGCAGGACCGTCCGCGCGATGCGGCCCACTACCTGAAGGCCATCGCCGACCGGCTCGATCCGGAGCGGGGCGCCGAAAAGATGCTCGACGATCACGAACTGCTGCCCGAGGGCCTCGCGACGCCGAACGAGATGGTCGAACACTTCCGCAAGTCGCTGGGGCACAGCGGCGTGGACGTGACCCGCATACAGACTCAGCTGGCCGAGGCCGAGCAACAGGTGGACGACGCGATGGTCAAGGCCCATGGCGCCGAGTTTGCCGCCAGGGCGAAGGAGGCAACGCAGGCCGTCATCAGTCGCGCTGGCGTGCCGCGTCCTCCGACCCAGGTGCCGACCGACCCGACCGGCCTGATGGCGGCCAGCCGCGATCTCTTCTCCCGCATGCCCCGGGCGGACGACATCAAGAACGCCCTGTCTGCCCAGCAGGTCAGCATGCGCAACAGCGTGGGCGATTCCCTGCGTGCCGAGGGGATCGCCGAAGGCGAGATCTCTCGGCTGCTCAATCCCTCGCCGCCGGCGGTCATGGACACGCCGCGACAGATGCTGGCGCGCATGGAAAGCCTGATTGCCCAGGCCAGTCAGCGACCCAACGTCCAGATGCCCCAGATCGATACGCGCCTGCGCGCTCTGGTGGACCGGGCCGAGTCGCTCCAGAGCAGCATGTCGCGCGGCGTCGCCCACATGCAGCCGAGGCCGCCGCGGCTGGCGCTGGAAGTGGCGAGCCGCTGGCGCGATGGCGCGGCGCGGGCTCGCCAGGCCGGCCAGAGCTTTGCCGGGCTCAAGCTCAAGTCCGCCGATTTCAGCGGCATGGACCTGTCGGGTGTCGACTTCTCCGGTGGCGAACTGGAGGGCGTCGATTTCAGCGGCGCGACCCTCGTGGGCGCCAATTTCAAGGATGCCGGCCTCGCCCACGCCAACTTCAGCGGCGCGATCCTGGACAATGCCTCGCTGGTCGGCGCCAATATCGGCAAGGCGGACTTCACCGGGGCCTCGTGCCTGGGCGCGCGTTTCACCGACGCCGTCGCGCAATACACCCGGCTGCCCGAGGCCAGGCTTGGGGGCTCCGACTGGAAGGGCGTGACGCTGCTGGAGGTCGAGGCGCCCGGCAGCGACTGGTCGAAGGCCTCGCTCGAACAGGCGACCCTGATCAAGTGCAAGCTCGACGGCAGTTCCCTGACTGGCGCGCAGATGCGACGCGCGACAGTACTCGAATGCGAGCTGGCCGGCTGCGATTTCTCGTCGATCCAGGCCGAGTCGGCCGACTTCATCACCTGCCAGCTCGACGGGGCCCGCTTCGACGGGTGCGAGGCGCCCAACCTACGCTTCGTCTATCGCACCAGCCTGAAGGCCGCCAGCTTCAAGGGCAGCCGCATGCCGGGCTCGAACCTGCGCGGCACGCCCCTCGGCGAGAGCGACTTCGGCGAGGCGATACTGGACAACGCCGACCTGTCCGAGGCGTCCTGCGTCAAGGCCTGCTTCGAGCGGGCCAGCCTGAAAGGCGCCTTGCTGATGAAGACCGATTTCACCGGGGCCCGGATGGCTGGCGCGAACCTGATGCAGACGGTCGCGCAGCATGCCGTGTTCCATGGCGCTGATCTGTCGGACACCAACCTGTACGCCTCCGACCTTGCCCGCGTCGACGTGGACACCGAAACGCGGATGGACAACGCCTTCATGGCCAAGGCGCGGACCATGCCGCGTCACAAGGTCGAGCCGCCGGCATCGAGGAAAGAGACATGAGCGGGATCGAAGCCGTCAAGGAGAAGCTCGCCAGGGGCGAGCCGGTGTGCGAAACGTCGCTGTCCGGGCTCTCGCTGTCCGGGCAGGACCTGTCGAAGGGCATCTTCAGTGAATGCGATTTCACGGAATGCGACCTGAGCGGGGCCATGCTCGAGGAGGCGTCGTTCGTCAATTGCCGCATGGGGGGCGCCCGCTTCGACAAGGCCCGCCTCCGTCTCGCGACCTTCCACGATGCGGCACTCGCCGGTTGCAGCTTCGCCGGCGCCAATGCGGTCGGAACGACCTTCAACGAAACAGCATTGGGCGGTGCGAACTTCAGCGGTGCCGAGATGGAGTTTGCCAACCTGGTGAAGTGCGACCTGAAAGGCAGCTGCTTCGCCGGGGCCCGGCTGGTGCAGGCGAGTTTCGTCGAATGTGACTTTGGCGAATCGGCACTCGACGAGGCCGCGCTGAAGAAGACGGTCTTCTACAAGGCCGACCTGCGGCAGGTTCGCTTCGTCGGTGTCGGCGGGGACCAGTGCGTGTTCGCCGAGTGCAACCTGGCAGGGATGGACTTCGCCGGGGCCAGCTGGACTCGGAGCCAGTTCATGGAGGCGGACCTGACCGGCGCCCGCTTCGCCGGCGCTCGACTGACCGGCAGCAATTTCAAGGGTGCGACGCTTGCGCAGGCCGATTTCAAGGGCATCGACGCGGAGTATTCGCTGTGGGTCGGGGCGACCCTCGACGAGGCGGTTTTCGATGACGCCCGCATCGACCACACGGTGTGGCTCGAAGCCACCGCGGAGCGAGCCAGTTTTCGCAAGGCGAGTCTGGTCGAGTCGGTGCTGCAGAAGACGACCCTGACCCAATGCAATTTCGATGGGGCGAACGTGCGCTATTCGGACTTCGCCCATGCGGAGCTGACCGGCAGCCGTTTTGTCGGGACGGACATGACCCGGGCGGGGCTGCGAGGCGCCCGCGGGCAATCTGTCGAAATGCCCAATCGTCGTCAGGCGGCGCCCGACGACGAGGACACACTGAAGGCTGAAACCTGGCGCCCTGGGCGCTGAGGGAACGAGAAGGAGTACGACATGAACGCAACCGAGAACGCCCGTGTCACGGAAGGCGTCATCCAGGCCATCGGCGAAGTCGAGAAGCACGGCGACGCTGGCGTGGTCGTTTCGACCCCCCAGGGGATCCTCAAGGCGCGGCTTGCCTTCTCGTGCCTGGTGCAACCGACCTGCGGCGACATTGTCCTGTTGTCGTGCCGCTCCGGCGAGAACTACGTGCTGTCGGTCCTGGAGCGCCTCAGTGACGCGCCGGTGACGATGCGTTTCGCCGGCTCCTTGCACATGCATGTGGCCGGCGACGCCACGATCGCCGCCGAGGGCGAGACCGTGGTGGGGGGCGGGCAGAGCGCCCGCCTGAAGGCGCGACATGTCGAGGTGAGCGGCGAGGCCGTCGAAATCAACGGCGACCGGCTGAGCCTCGCCGGCCGGGCGGTGACGTGGATTGCCGACTCGCTCGATGCCACCGCCCGCGCGATCCGCCAGGTGGCGGACACCCTGAGTGTCCGGGCGCGCTCCCATACCCGCCAGGTGGAGGACATGGAGCTGGTCCGTGTCGGCCACATGGACCTGCGCGCGGACAAGATCCTTCACATGAATGCCGAGCATGCAATGCTGAAGTCACGCCAGCTCGTCAAGCTCGACGGCAAACAGATCCAGGTGGGCTGACATGTTTGCGAACTCCCAGATGGGCGGTATCGACATGGCATTTCCGGACGTCTGCCTGACGCCGGTCCCGCCCTCGCCGGCACCCGTCCCGATTCCCTATCCAAACATCGCCGCCGGGCCCATGGGCGTGCCCGCCGCGTACAACGTGTTGTGGAGCTGCACGCCCGCCCACAACATGAGCACCATGGTGCCGCTGGCCAACGGCGACAACCCGGGTCTCGCGATGGGCGTGGCGTCAGGCCTGGTGATGGGGCCGGCGCGGCACCTGACCGCGGCCTTCACCTGCCTCGTCGGCGGCATGCCGGCGACGCGCATGACCAGCATGTCCCTGCAGAACTCCACCAATGCACCCGGCATGCGGATTGCGCCCAGCCAGGTCAACGTGCTGATGCTCTCGCCGTGACGGCGACAGCCGCCTCGCCATGGGCCTGCCGGAGGCAGCGGTCGGCGCGCGTCGGCGTGCCTGTCGCGGCGGGTCTGCGATGGCTCCGGGCGACGGTTTTCACCTCACCGCCAATGCGTATAATCTTTGGTTCCATCGGCGAAACGCCCGCCCGACCGTGATTTCGCGGCGATTGCCGCAGACAGTCCTCTGGAGATCCGACTGATGTCCGCCTTCATGCCATCCCGAAGGAATGCACTTTCCGCCCTGCTGTGCGCAGCGGCCCTGGCCGCCGCCGGTTGCTCCTCGACGCCCGATCCGACGGTCGTGGCCGCGACCATCCAGGCGGAGGAGAACCTCAATCCGGATTCCTCCGGTCGGCCCTCGCCGCTGGTGATCCGCGTCTACGAGCTGCGGGCCCTGTCCTCGTTCAAGGATGCCGACTTCTTCTCGCTCTGGGACGCCGACCAGCAGACGCTCGGCCCCGATCTGGTCTCGCGTGAGGAAATGGTCCTTCGCCCGGGCGACACCAATTCGGTACAACGGATCACCAAGCCGGATACGCGCTTCATCGGCGTCGTGGCCGCCTACCGCGACCTCGAACGGGCCGTCTGGCGGGCCAGCATGCCGGTTACGCCGGAGAAGACCACCGCCATGAACGTCAAGCTCGATGATCGCAGCGTGACGATCGTCGGCGGCGTCCAGTGAGGTTCGCGAGCGCTCGTCCCGAACGGCAAGGAACACGCAACGATGTCATGGAATAACAAGGTCATCTGGTCGGAGGGCATGTTCCTCCAGCCGCAGCACCTGCAGCAGAACGACCGTTATCTCGAGCGCTTCGTCAATGGGCGGGTTTCGCCTCTGCGGGCCTGGCAGTGGGGCTTCGTCGAGCTGGTGCTCGACGAAGACGCCCTCTCGCTCGGCAAGATCGCCCTGTCCTCGGCCCATGGCCTGTTCCCCGACGGCACGCCATTCGACTTTCCCGGCACCGACAAAGGGCCCGAGCCGATCGACTTGCCGGCCGACATCAAGAGCGAGCTGATCGTCCTGGCCGTGCCGATGCGGCGCCAGGGTGGTCTTGACGCCGACGTCGCGGGCACAGAGAAGGGCGCGCTCGTGCGCTACGCCACGGCCGAGGCGGAGGTGGCCGACAACACGCTCGCGTCCGCCCAGTCGGCGCTGGTCCAGGTGGGTCAGCTCAATGTCCGCCTGATGCGCGCCTCGGACGTCACGGACGCCTACGCCACCCTGGGCGTCGTCCGGGTGGTCGAGCGGCGCGTGGACAACCAGGTTCTGCTCGACAAGAACTACATTCCGCCCATGCTCTCGGTGGACGGCAGCCGTACCCTCGCCGGCTTCGTCCGCGAGATTCGCGGCCTGCTGCACCAGCGCGGAGAGGTGCTGGGCGCGCGGATGGGACAGGCCGGCCGCGGTGGTGTCGCCGAGATCGCCGACTTCCTGTTGCTGCAGACCATCAACCGCTTCGAGCCCCTGATCAAGCACGTCGGCGAGCAGATTCCGCTCCATCCCGAGCGGCTGTTCAGCCTCTGCCTGATGCTGGCCGGCGACCTGTGCACCTTCTCTTCCGACAAGCGCCGGCCGTCGGACTACCCCAGCTACCACCACGACGATCTCGAAAAGTGCTTCCCGCCCCTGATGGTCGACCTGCGCCGCTCGCTGTCGATGGTGCTCGAGCAGAACGCGATCCCGATCGAGCTCCAGGAGCGCAAGTACGGCGTGCGGGTGGCGATGGTGCCCGACAAGGAGCTGTTCCGCAGCTCGTCCTTCGTGCTGGCCGTCAATGCGGAGGTTGCCGGCGAGGTGTTGCGCTCGCGCTTCCCGACCCAGACCAAGATCGGCCCGGTGGAGCGCATCCGCGACCTGGTCAACCTGCAGCTGCCCGGCATCACGCTGCGCTCGATGCCGGTGGCGCCGCGCCAGATTCCGTATCACGCGGGTTACAACTACTTCGAGCTCGAGCGCTCCGGCGACCTGTGGAAGCAGCTCAACACCTCCGGTGGCCTGGCCATGCACATTGCGGGCGAGTTCCCGGGGCTGGAGCTGGAGATGTGGGCGATCAGGAACTAGCGGGCGCGGCGCAGAGCACGCCAGTGCCTCCGACAGAGACCACCGGTCCGGCCAACGCAGCGCGGACCCGCATGACACCAGGGGATAAGGGGCCATGAGTCAGGACGATCCATTTTCCAAGCTGCCCTCCGACCGTACGTTGGTGATGCCCTCGCCGGGCTCCCGGCAGGGCCGGCAGGTCACGCAGTTCGGCTCGCAGCTCGAGCAGCAGCCCGCGGCGCCCAGTGCGCCACAGACGCCGCCCCAGCAACCCCAGGGCAACGCCCAGATGGATCCATCGGTGATGGCATCGCTGTCGGCGGGCATCAGCCTCAACCCGCTGGTGGCAGAGGCCAGCTCGCTGCTGATGGCCGGGCCCCAGCTGCGGACCTCCCATCATCCGGACCCTGCGGGGCTGCGCGATGCGCTGGCCATCTCGATTCGCCAGTTCGAAGAGCGGGTGCGCGCGGCAGGCATTCCGAACGAACAGGTGGTCGCCGCCCGCTATTGCCTGTGCACCTTTCTTGACGAATTCTGTGGCAGCACGCCGTGGGGTGGCTCAGGCGTATGGGCGCGCCAGAGTCTGCTGGTGATGTTCCACAACGAGGCCTGGGGCGGCGAGAAATTCTTCCAGCTGCTGGCCCGCCTCGCCGAGAACCCGGGGGCCAACCGCAACCTCCTCGAGCTGATGTACGCCATGCTCGCCCTCGGCCTCGAGGGGCGCTACAAGGTCATCGACAACGGCAAGGCCCAGCTCGACACCGTGCGCGAACGGCTCCACCAGATGATCCGCAATCAGCGCGGCGAGTACGAGCGCGAGCTGTCGCCCCACTGGCAGGGCACCAAGGTCGAACGCAACAAGGTACTGGCGATGTTGCCGGTGTGGGTCGTCGCGGCCCTCGCGGCGCTGATCGTCGTGGCGGCCTACATGGGCTTCTCGTTCTCGCTCAGCAACCAGTCGGATCCGGTCTTCACCCGCATCCTGGGCATTCGTGCGAGTTCCGCGGTGCCTCCGAAGCCTCCGGCACCGGCCGAGAAACCGCGCCTGGCGACCTTCCTCGAGCCCGAGATCAAGGCCCACCTGGTGTCGGTCAGCGACCTCGACGACCGCAGCGTCATCACGATCCGCGGCGACGGCTTCTTCGAGCCGGGCAGCGCCACGGTCGCCGAGCGCGTGCGACCCTTGCTGGTCCGCATCGCCGATGCGCTCAACTCGGTGCAGGGCAAGGTCCTCATTACCGGCCACACGGACAGCCAGCCGATCCGTACGGCCCGCTTCCCGTCCAACTGGCACCTCTCCCAGGAGCGTGCCCTGAACGTCGAGAGAATCCTCGCCCAGCAGGTCGATCCGGTCCGCATGCGGGCCGAGGGCATGGCGGACTCGGAACCGGTCGCCACCAATGAAACCGCGGAGGGTCGCAGCCAGAACCGACGCGTCGAGATCACGCTGATGGTCGCGCGCGGCGAAAACTGAGAACGGAGAGAACCTGGAAATGAAGAAGATTCTCGCAACCCTGCTGGTCGTTCTCGGCATCGTCGCGAT
>JBNLCM010000214.1:0-4947 GCA_050303815.1 Rhodocyclaceae bacterium | reverse complement strand
TGGCTGCACGGCAAGAAATTCGCCGTGTATGGCGATCCGGACTTCGTCCGCGGCATCGTCAAGTTCCTCCTCGAGGTTGGTGCCGAGCCCACGCACATCCTGTCCAACAACGCCAACAAGCGCTGGGGCAAGTCCATGCAGGCCCTGCTCGACTCGTCGCCCTATGGCGCGAGTGGCAAGGTCTACGTCGGGTGCGACCTGTGGCACATGCGCAGCCTGTGCATGACCGATAAGCCGGATTTCCTGATCGGCAACAGCTACGGCAAGTTCATCCAGCGTGACACGGCCCACAAGGGCAAGGAGTTCGAGGTGCCCCTGATCCGCATGGGCTTCCCGATCTTCGATCGTCACCACCTGCATCGCGCCACGACGCTCGGCTACGAGGGCGCCATGCAGATGCTGACCACCCTGGTCAACGCCGTCCTCGAGCAACTCGACCGCGAGACGATGGCGATGGGCACGACGGACTACAACTTCGACCTGGTTCGCTGAGCCAGAACCGGTTGTCGCGCCCCGGGGCCAGCTCGGGCGAGCGGAGCCTTCCGATCTGGATCTCCCGCCTTCCGGACTCCGCTGGCCTCTCCCTGGCCCCGGGGAGCCCGCGACAACCGCGACGCACGGCGGGCAGTGGCCTGCCGGGCGTCACCCAGCCGACCAACCGAACGAGGAACGCCCGTGGCCAACATCATGATCCGCAAGAACGCCGAGGGTGGCCTGGTGTTCTACCTCCCGAAACGCGACCTCGAGGACAACATCTCCTCGATCGAGTTCGACTCGCCCGAGAAATGGGGCGGCCAGCTCAAGCTCGCCAACGGTGGTAGCTACTACATCGAGCCGCAGCCCGCACCGGCAAGACTCCCGATCTCGTTGCGCGCCAAGCGCGTTGACGCCCCGGAATGAACTGAAAGGAGCCGACCATGGCACTGAAAATCGACCAGGCAGAATGCACGTCCTGTGGTGACTGCAAGCCGGTTTGCCCGACCAAGTCGATCACCGACAAGGGCGGAATCTTCAAGATCAATGCCGACACCTGTACCGAGTGCGACGGGGAGTTCGACGAGCCCCAGTGCCTCGCGGTCTGTCCGGGTGGCGAAACGACGATTCTCTACATCTGACGGGTCCGGCCGGCCTCGCTGCCGGCCGGCTGCCCGATACCAATCTGCGGGAGAACACCGATGGCTGAACAGAATGGGATCGGACGCGACCTGGCGCTGCGTCTTGCCCGAGCCGCCAAGGCGCTGCCCGGCGTCGAGATCGGCGCCTTCGTGCATGCCCTTGCCGAACGCGCGGGCCTGCCCCTGACCGCCGGGAAACTCGAAGCGCTCGGCGCGGACGACCTGCTGGCCTGTCTCGCCCCGGCGTCGGCCGACGAGGAAGCGATCGCCAAGGCGCTCGGCTGCCTGTCGGGCGACGGGCCCGGTGGCCCGATGCCGGTCGCCCAGTCCTACCAGGAAGGCGACATGCCCGGCAGCCTGCGGGTGGCGATCGCCTCGAACAGTGGTGAAGTCCTGAATGGGCACTTCGGATCCTGCGAGCGCTTCCTGATCTACCAGGTGAGCACGGACGACAGCCGGCTCGTTGCGGTCCGCGCGACGGCCGAGACCGAGAACGCCGAGGACAAGAACGTCGCGCGTGCCAACCTGATCGGCGACTGCGACCTGGTCTATGTCCAGTCGATCGGCGGGCCGGCCGCGGCGAAGGTGGTGCGGGCCGGCGTGCATCCAGTCAAGCTGCCCGCGGGCGGGCCAGCGGCGGAGACCCTGTCCCGGCTGCAGACCTCCATGCATAGTCCGCCACCGTGGCTGGCCCGGGCGATGGGCGTCGAAGCGGCCAGCCTGGCGCGCTTCGTCGAGGCGGCCGAATCATGATTGCCCAGGAAACGGCTAGCGACCTGGCGCGCCGCTTCGCCGCCTCGGGCGATGAAACCACGGCACTGGCGAGCTTCCGCAGCGAGCACCCCGAGCTGCGCTTCTACGCCTGCAGCGAGGACGACATTCCGGCACGGCTGTCACCCTGGCTGAGCGTGGCGGGGGTCGGGGTGTACCTGATCGACGCCAGCGAGCACTGCGTCTCGCTGACGTGTGACCCGGAGCATGCCTGTGGGCTCGTCTTCGCACTTGAAGCCGAGGAATAGCCGCCCCTCGGGCCTGCGCCTGCTGGTGACCGACTGCAGTGGCTGCGAACACCGCGACGGTCCGCTCGCGCAGGGTAGCTGCGCGCCGCAGGACGCCTGCGTGCGGGCCATGAGCGGGCGCCTGATCGACCGATTCTTTCGCCGTAATCCGGCGCTCGCGGTCGACTACCTGGCCGACGGATTCTGGGAACGGCGGGCGATTGCCGTCCGGCATGCCCCGCTCGAGCGGTGCGAGGGCCACCTGCGCGATCCCGACGAGGTGGTCCGGCGCACGCTGGCCTACCGGGCGCCGGTGGAATGGCTCGAACAGCTGATCCAGGATCCGGACCGCGATGTGCGCATCATCGTCGCCGAGCGCCTCCCGCCCGAGCGACTGAACTGGGCCGCACTGGACGCCGACTACCGCGTGCGCTTCGTGGCTGCCCAGCGCCTGCCGTCGAACCGGCTGACGCAGCTGATCCGCGATCCGGACCGTGAAGTCCGCAAGGCGGTCGCACGGCGCCTGCCACCCTTCGCCCTGGGTCTGCTGGCCGGCGATGCGGACAGCGAGGTTCGTCGGGCCGCGTGTGCGCGCATGCTGCCCGAGCAGGCTGTCGATCTCCTCGGCGACGAAGACTGGGCGGTGCGCTTCGAGGCGGCCGGCGTCGCCCCGCTCGAGGCGCTGGTCGGGCGGCTGGACGGAGAGGACGAACCCATCGTGCGGGAGCGCATTGCGCGGCGCCTGATGGGCAAGGAATGAGTGGCACCGAAACGAGCATTGTGACAAGCATGGAACAGACACTGGATATCGATACGGTCAAGGCCGTCGACGAAGCCTGCTGCAGCGCAAGGCCCCGACCCCAGCACGGGGATCTGCTGACCCGCCTGGAGCGGGCCCTGCCGGCTGCGCGCTTCAAGTACCGCGCGTCCCGCAACGGATGGTTCCGTCCGGGCGGCCTGATCACGCCGACTGGCGAGCCCGTCACCGACGAGGTCCTCGGCTGGGCGGAGGCGGCGTGGGAGATGGCCGACGAAGACGGCGCGCGCCTGATGGCGGCGTGCCGCGGCGACGAGGCCGAGCAGGCCCTGCGCCGCGCGATCGGCCTGCCCGCCGGCCGCGAGGCGCCCATCGTGACCCATTTCTCCGGCGTCACCCACTTCTTCTCGGCCCGCTACGGCGCCTCGCCCGAAGCCTTCCTGCAACTCGAGGTGGAGGAAATCCGCGAGGTCACGTCCCACCGTCTCGGCGAGCAGGGGGAGCCCGATAGCGTCGAGGATCTCGTCTCGGCTTCCCGCACCGCCAGCGAGGGCCGGCCGGTCGGCATGCCCGTCTATCGCATGCGGCGGGTCCATGACATGGCCCGGGTGATGGCCCGGATGACCTTGCAGATGGCCGGGGAGACAGCCGGGTCGGTCCGCTTTGCGTCGGATTGGGCGCGCTCCCGCGCAGGCAGCGTGGCACTCTGCGATCACTGGGTGCTGAAGGTATCCAACTGGACCGATCGGTACGGTGTGGAGCGCATCGGCATCCGGCCGACACCTGTTCGCGAGAGCCTGCGACCGCCGGCGCCGACGAACCTGTCCGGCGTGGAACTGGCCAATGCCCTGCGTGACTACGACCGGCAGGCCGGCTATCCGATGGCGTGGTTCTTCGATCTGGTCGGATCGCGGGGCGTGCCGGAGTCGGTGGCACACGCCGTGGATGAACAGTGGCGCGCCGGCTACCGGTTCCTGCCGGAGCAGGACATGGCCTGCATCCAGGACTACTGCAGCCGGCCCTACCGCTGCTAGGGCCTGCCCGCCAGCGCATCTCTGGTCACCCGCGCGGGTCTCGGGAGCGGGCTGGCAAGGCGACGCCGTGCGCGCCCGCCGCGGCCCGGCGCATGGCGTCTACTGGGCCTTGTTGACCCGCCCGTAGCACAGCGAGAAATCGAGGTCCTCGAGCTCGTCGGACGTCTTGCCGCGATAGGAGCCATTGCGTGCCGCCTCGGCGCGCCAGCGCTTCAGGGCCTCGCAGCGGACCTTGGCCGCGGCGTCGCCCGAGTCGATGACGACCGTTTCGTCCTTGTCCTTGCGTTTGCCGCCATACCGCTCGTGGCGGGCTCCCTCCACGTAGACGCCCTCGTTCCGTTCAGCGGAGCGCGCCCGGTTCATGTTCGGATCGGTTCTCAATGGGGTCGAGTCTGCCGCGCACATGCGGTCGGAATACACCCACTGTCCGTTCTCGAAGCACTTGTAGACCCCTGCCCGGGCGGATTCCGTCAGTGAGGCCGACAGGGCCAACAGGAGCATCAAGCAGCGAAGTAGCGAAGACATGACAGGGTCAGATCAGTGGCAGTCAGGGCGCAATATGGCGTTATCGTTGCTGCAATGCAACTGAGGCGTGGCCGGGAACGTGTCGGGTGTCGCAACCGCTCGCATCCCGGGTGCGGGCAAAACCAACGCAGCGGCCACGTGGGCGGGTAATCTGTCGGGGTCCATGGATTGCGGAGGGGGCGGCGATGGCAACGGCTCACGAAGCGGGTGACGGGCTCGCGGGAGAGGTCGGGGAACTGCTGGCGCGTCTGGGGGTGCCGCTGGCGGGTGACGGGGCCTGGCGCCTGCGCTCGCCGATCGAAGACAGCGTGATCGCCTCGGTCGATCCCGTCGGCGAGAGCGAAGTCGACGCAGCGCTCGGCCGCGCGGCACTGGCGGCCGCCACCTGGCGCAATGTGCCGGCGCCGCGGCGGGGCGAACTGGTCCGGCGGCTGGCGGCGTGTCTCCGGCGCGAGCACGCCGCGCTGGCACGACTGGTCACCATCGAATGCGGAAAGATCCTGCCCGAGGCCGAGGGC
>JBNLCM010000213.1:0-19812 GCA_050303815.1 Rhodocyclaceae bacterium | reverse complement strand
CCCCCCCCACGACACCGGCGCCGTCGGCTCGCGCCCCCGACGGACCGATCCACGCGCTCCATGCGGACCGGTCCCACCGGACGCGACGGCCTCGAACCTAGGTCGCGTAGCTGCGCAGGCGGCGCGAGAACTCCGTCAGCTGGTCGATGCCGCTCTGCTCGGCGCGCTGCAGCCAGTCCTGCAGGTCGCCGAGCAGTTGCTCGGTCGTCGCGCTGGAGCGGGCCCACAGCGCGGTCAGTTCCTCACGCAGGCGCACCAGCAGGGCAAGGCGGGGAATGGTCCGAACCGCATCCTCGCAGGCCGCGCGCTGGCCGGCGCTGACCGCCGTGTCGCCGCGCGCGATGAACCGCAGCATCGCCGCCGGTTCGACCCCGCGACCGCGGAGGCGAGCCCCCTCTTCACGAAGAATCTTTCTCAGCGAGCTCATGTAGCGACGCATGACGTCGTAGCGATGCGTGATGATGGCCTGCAACATCGCTGCATCGGGCACGCTGCGAGCCTCCACGAAGCGCGGCTTGGGGATCACCTTGCGAACCTTGGCGAGGCCCAGCATCTCGAGCGTGCGGATATACAGCCAGCCAATGTCGAACTCGTACCAGCGCGCTGACAGCTTGGCCGACGTCGCAAACGCATGGTGATTGTTGTGCAGTTCCTCGCCACCGATCAGTATGCCCCACGGCACGAGGTTGGTAGAGGCGTCGGCGCAATCGAAGTTGCGGTAGCCCCAGAAGTGCCCGAGGCCGTTGATGACGCCGGCGGCCCAGAACGGAATCCACACCATCTGGACCAGCCAGATGGCGAGCCCGGCCCAGCCGAACAGAAGCAGGTCGATGGCCAGCATCACCATGATGCCGAGCCCGTTGTGGCCCGCGTAGAGGCGCCGCTCGATCCAGTCGTCGGGCGTACCGTGCCCGAACCGGGCCATCGTCTCGGCGTCGCGCGTGGCCTGCTGGTACAGGAACACGCCACCCCACAGGACGCGGTGAATCCCCAGGACCTGCGGGCTGTGCGGATCGTCAGCCGTCTCGCACCGGGCGTGATGCTTGCGGTGAATGGCTGCCCACTCCTTGGTGACCATGCCGGTCGTCAGCCACAGCCAGAAGCGGAAGAAGTGGCTCGGCAGCCAGTGCAGGTCCAGCGAGCGGTGGGCCTGATGGCGGTGCAGGAAGATCGTGACCGAGGCGATCGTGATGTGCGTGAGCCCGAGAGCCACGAGCACCAGACCCCACCAGGGGAGGTCTCCAAATATGCCGTTCATGTATCCCTAAATCCTTGATGTGAGGGTTCTTTATTGTTGTCAGCGCAGTGTAGGCGAATCCGGCTGCGGCGCCAATCAGAGCCGATCAGTGAGTCCTGGCCGGCCGCAGGTCGGCGTCGACTGGCTCCGCCGAACGCCGGTGGCGATGCCAGTTGTCGGCGTAGCGGCGGGCCAGCGCCGGGTTGTCCCGCAGGATCAGCACGTTTTCCGCATTGCGGTGCTCGGCCGTCCAGGTGAAATTGTACGAACCGGTGACCACCGCCGGGTGACGCCCCTCTGCGTCGACCACGATCACCTTGTTGTGGGCATTCGGGAAATCGCCTTCCAGCGCAACCGGAATGCCGCCCCCGATCAGCGCGGGCAGCGCGTTTCGCTGAGGACGCCGATGCGTTGTCGCGTCGGCCAGGACGCGGACATCGACACCCCGCCCCGCCGCGCGCAGCAGCGCCTGCGCAATGGGCCGGCTGGTGAAGAGGTAGGCCTGCACGAGCACCTGTTCCCGCGCCCCGTCGATCACCCGCCCGATGGCGCCGTCGGTATCGTCGCCTGGCTCGAACAGGACTTCGATCGTGCCGGTCGCCGGCAGGCTTTCCCCCGCCCACGCCGCGCTCGCGACCAACCCCAGGACCAGACCCAGCAGGCGAAGGATCAAGCGTCGCCCCGCTGCATGACCGCGGCGAAGAATCCGTCGCAGTCATGCCGGTCGGGCCGCAGCGACAGTCGCTCACCACTATCCAGCGCGATGTTCTGGCCGGCGAGTATCTCGGCGGCGTTCAAGGGCTGGAAATCCGGGTGACCGGCCAGGAAGGCATCGACCACCGCGTCGTTCTCTTCGGTCAACAGACTGCAGGTGGCATAGACGAGCCGCCCGCCCGGCTTCACGAGTCGCGCTGCCGCAGCCAGGATCGCCGCCTGCTTGTCACACAGCTCGGCCACCGACTCAGGACTCTGACGCCATTTCAGATCCGGGTTCCGGCGCAGGGTTCCCAGGCCGCTGCACGGCGCATCCACGAGTACCCGATCGGCCTTGCCGGCCAGCCGCTTCACCCGGGTGTCGTTCTCGCCGCTGATCACCACCGGATGCACATTCGACAACCCCGCGCGCGCCGCACGCGGCTTCAACCGGGACAGGCGCTTGTCGGAGACATCGAAGGCGTAGAGGCGTCCGGTGTTCTTCATCATGGCGCCGAGTTGCAGGGTCTTGCCACCGGCGCCCGCGCAGAAGTCCACCACCATCTCGCCCCGCTTCGGCGCCAGCAGCGCGCCCAGGAGTTGGCTGCCTTCGTCCTGCACCTCGATCTTTCCGTCGACAAAGAGCGGGTGGCGGGCGAGCGACGGCTTGTCGGCAAGGCGCACGGCGACAGGTGACCAGGGCCCCGGCTGCGCCGCCAGCCCGTCGGCCGCCAGCGCCTCGAGCACCGCGTCCCGATCGGCCTTCAGGGTATTCACGCGGAGATCCAGCGGCGCCGCCTGGTTGAGGCTGCGCGACAGTGCCAGCAACGCATCTTCCCCCAGATCAGGCAGCAGCCGCTCGACCAGCCAGTCCGGCAGGTCGCAGCGTTCGCCGAGCGTCTCGTTGTCGATCCGACGGCTCTTGATCTCGGCCAGCCACTCCCGTTCGGCCGGCTTGAGCGCCTCATGAAGTCGGCGCAATGACATGCCTTCGCCACGTACCAGCCAGGTCAGCAGGAGCTGCCGCGGCGTGGCATGGAAGCCGGCCAGCCGGCGGAGCCAGCGCAAACGACGGAGCACGGAATACACCGACTCGGCAATCAGGGCCCGGTCACGCTGGCCAAGCCGCCGATGCTCGCGGAAATGCCTGGAGAGCACGCCGTCGGCGGGGAAGCGAAAGGAAAGTACCGCCCCGAGGACCTGCACCGCCTGATCGAGCACGGCCCGGGATATCGCGTCGTGCGTTCCACTCATGAAGCGTTCCCCTTGGCCGCGCCGCGGCCGATCCGAATGCGCTGCGCGCGCTGGTCAAGGATTTCACCCTTGCGATCCACCATCAGGATCCGCACGGGCAGCAGGTTCTGTCGCTTGGCGAGCCAGACTTCCAGGGTGAGGCTCCCATCGATGGCCGCCGCGCGAAGGTGGCGCGCCTCGAAGCGGCCGGCCGGCACCTCCACGGTTTCGTCAGGCAGGTACTCGATCCGGCTCGCCGCGGCCGATTTGCCTGTCACCACGGTCAGTGTCACCTCACCCGCCCAGGGCGCGGCGAGCCCGATCTGGTGCCACAGGGTAAGGACGTCCTGATCACCCGGATGGAGCGCCGCCTGGCGGGACTTGCCGTCGCGGTAGAGATCCACCTCGCCGCGCGCCCAGTCGAAGTCGGACCATTCGCGCCGACGTCCGCCCCGCTCGACTTCGAAGGATTCGGGCTGCAGGCCCCAGGGCGTCACCTCGCCCTCGCTGCGCTGGGTGTAGCTGAGACTGCCGATGGCAGCCAGCAACCCGCCGGCCTTGGCCACCGACTCCATCCGGTAGCCCGTCCCCTCGCGCGACCAGCGGTGCACCGCATTGCCGATTCGGAAACCCAGTTTGCCGTAGAGCACCTCGTACTCGATCATCCCGGCGGACGGCCACGCGGCCATCGCTTCCGGCGGGGCCGCCAGGGCACCGCCGGCCGGCTCGCCCGCGACCCCGAGCGGGCTCATCGCGACCACGGCAGCCAACGCCGATCGCCCGAGGGCCCCGCGACAGAATGTCATGAACGCCACGCGCTCAAGCCTCGAACGCCCCGGGCACCAGCAAGACCCGCTCGACGTCCTGCTCGCCGCGGATCGTCACCCGCCCGTCCGCACCGAACACCAGCCGCTCGTCGACGAACCAGGCGACGACCTGCGGATACAGGCGATGTTCCGCCTCGAGAACGCGGGCCGCCAGCCGCGCCGGATCGTCCCCCTGCAGGACGGGCACGGCCGCTTGCGCCAGGATCGGCCCGCCATCGAGCTCCGGCGTCACCAGATGCACGGTGGCGCCATGAATACGCACGCCGGCCTCGAGCGCCCGCCGGTGGGTATGCAGCCCCTGGAAGGCCGGCAGCAGCGATGGATGGACATTGATCATCCGCCCATGATAGTGCTCGACGAAGGCGTCGGTCAGCACGCGCATGAAGCCCGCCAGCACGACGAGCTGCGGCGCGAAACCATCGATCTCCGCCGCCAGGGCACGGTCGAAAGCCTCGCGGCCGTCGTAGGCAGTGTGATCGACGACGCGCGTCTCGATGCCCCTGTCGCGCGCGTAGGCGAGACCTGCCGCATCGGGTCGATTGCTGATCACCGCGACCACGTCGGCCCCGGGCAGGCCGGCCTCCACGATCGCGCGCATGTTCGAGCCGCGACCGCTGATCAGGATCACGACGCGCTTCATGTGCCGCTCCGCTGCATGCCGGTCCGGGCGGCCCATCGCTGGCGCAGCCACGCCCAGGTCAGAGGCGCCAGCGAGAGGGCGATGATGCCGAGGATCACGACGGTCAGGTTGTTCTTTACGATCGGCAGGTTGCCGAACCAGTAGCCCGCCAGCGTCAGGGAGAAGATCCAGATGCAGCCGCCCAGGAAATCGAGGACGAAATAGCGCGGGTAAGTCATCGCCGCCACGCCGGCCACGAACGGCGCGAAGGTCCGGACGAGGGGCAGGAAGCGGGCGATGATGATCGTCTTCCCGCCGTGGACCTCGAAGAACTGGTGGGTCTTGTCGAAGGCGGCCTTGTTGAAGAAGCGAGAGCTCTCCCAGCGGAATACCCGCGGGCCGATGTAACGGCCGATCCAGTAGTTGGTGTTGTCGCCGAGCACGGCCGCGGTGAGGAGCACCGCGCACAGGATGCCAATGTCCATCCCGCCGGTCGCCGCCAGCGCGCCGCAGACAAACAGCAGCGAGTCGCCCGGCAGGAAGGGCGTGACGACGAGTCCGGTCTCACAGAAAATGATGAGGAAGAGGATCACGTAGATCCAGGTGCCGTACTCGGCCAGCAGCACCTCGAGGTACTTATCGAGGTGCAGCACAATGTCGAAGAACTGGGCAATCAGCTCCATGGTCGCAGCGTCGGTTGGGCAATCCGGCATTCTACCCGAGGCGGCCCGGCGCCCCTTGGCTTTGCGCAGTGCAGCAGCCGGTCCGCAGGAACGCGCCAGCTATAATCCGCCGATGCCCAGCATCCGCCAGCTCCCCGACCTCCTGATCAACCAGATCGCCGCAGGCGAGGTCGTCGAACGCCCCGCCTCGGTTCTCAAGGAGGTCCTCGAGAACGCAGTGGACGCCGGCGCCCGCAGTATCGAGGTGCTGCTCGAGCAGGGGGGCGTGCGGCGTATCCGCGTGGCGGACGACGGCTGCGGCATCAGCCGCGATGACCTGCCCCTGGCGCTGGCGCGCCACGCCACCTCGAAAATCGCCGACCTCGAGGATCTCGAGCGGGTCGCCACGATGGGTTTTCGGGGCGAGGCGCTGGCCGCGATTGCCGGGGTGTCGCGGATGAGCGTGACCAGCCGTGGGCAAGGTGAATCCCACGCCTGGCGCATCGACGCCGGACAAGGGGAGGTGAGCCCCGCCGCCCTCGCCCAGGGCACCATCGTCGAAGTCGCCGACCTGTATTTCAACACCCCCGCGCGACGCAAGTTTCTCAAGACGGACGCGACCGAGTACGCCCACTGCGACGAGATGTTTCGCCGCATCGCCCTCGCCCGGCCGGACCTCGCCATGCAACTGGCCCACAACGGCCGCGTGGTCCATCGACTGCCCGAAGGAGACCCGGAGCGGCGCATTCGTGCCTTGATGGGGGATGACTTCTTCGCCGAATCGCGCCTCATCGAAGTGGACGCGGGCCCGCTGAAGCTGACCGGCAGAGCCTCTTTGCCCGCCTACTCGCGCGCCGGCCGGGACGCCCAGTACTTCTTCGTCAACGGCCGTTTCGTGCGCGACAAATTGCTTGCACACGCCGTTCGCGAAGCCTACGCCGACATCCTCCACGGCAGCCGCCACCCCGCCTTCGTGCTGTTCCTGGCGCTCGACCCGTCGGGCGTCGACGTCAATGTCCATCCGGCCAAGATCGAGGTCCGCTTCCGTGAAGGCCGCGCGGTGCACCAGTTCATCTTTCACGCCCTGAAGCGCACGCTTGCGGAGTCGGGCGCCTCGCTGGCACGCGCGGAGGCCGAGGGCCACCCGGCCCACGCCTATCCGGCTGCCACGCCCCATGCCCCGGCCAGCTGGCCGCACCCGGGCAACGCCGGCGCCGGCCAGGCTCGCCTGGCCATGGAGCCGAGCTCGCGTGCCTATTTCGAGTTTGCCGCCTCGGCCAGATCGTCGGGTAGCCAGTCGACGGCCGCCGCGCCGGCGATGCCGGCCCGCGAAGCCGGCGAGGTGCCCCCCCTGGGCTACGCGCTGGCCCAGCTGCACGGCATCTACGTGCTCGCCCAGAACGCGGAGGGCCTGGTGCTGGTGGACATGCACGCCGCCCACGAGCGCATCCTCTACGAAAAACTCAAGCACGTGCTGGACGGCAGTCCGGCTATCCAGCGGCTGCTGATTCCCGCCGTGTTCTCCGCCAGTACTCGCGAGATGGCCACCGCCGAGGCCCATGGGGACACGCTGCTGGGCATGGGCTTCGAGGTCGCACCCGCCGGCCCCGGCGAACTGGCGGTTCGCAGCGTGCCTGCCCTCCTCGCACGGGCCCAGGTCGCCGATCTCTTGCACGCCCTGCTCGAGGAACTGCACGACTACCCGGCGTCAGAGGTCATCACCGCGCGCCGCAACGAATTGCTGGCAACAATGGCCTGCCATGGCGCGGTGCGCGCCAACCGGCAGCTGACCCTCCCCGAGATGAACGCCTTGCTGCGGGACATGGAGGCCACCGAGCGGGCCGACCAATGCAATCACGGCCGCCCGACCTGGACCCGCTTCACACTGGCAGAGCTCGACCGCTTCTTCCTCCGCGGCCAGTAGCCTTCAACGCACGGCGCGAACGTCGAGGCCGAGGCGCCGCAGTTCGGCCAGCACGCTCTGCTCGCCCCCCAGATGCGCTGCCCCGATCGCGACGAACACATCCCGCTCGGTCTCGACCAGCGCCGCGATGCGAGCCGCCATCTCGCGGTTGCGTGCAACAACCAGTTCGTCAAGAAGCGGGCCCGCCTGATCGGGATCCGTTCCCTCGGCGGCCATTTCCAGCAGGCGGGCGGCATTCCCCTGTTGCCAGGCGCTGCGGATCTCGTCGAAGTAGGCCGCAACCCCGGCATCGAGGATCAGGTCCACGATCTGCGCAAGCATGGCTTGCTGGGTTTCCACCCCGCCGGCCGACAGGGCCCGGATCTGGCGTTCCACCGTTTCCAGCTCGACGACAGGCATGCCCCGTTCCCTGGCGCGCGCCGCCAGCCACAGGTCGATACCCCGCTCGGCTTCAAAGCCGGCCTGCCCGGCCGCAGCTACCACCAGGACCGAAGACGCCAGCCAGGTACGCATTCGCAACAGGCTGGCATGGTCGGCCCCCGCCAGGCGGGCAGCCCGGGCGACGCGCTCGGCGAGGGCCGCGGGCAGACGTTCGTCGAGTCGCTCGCCGGCAGGCAACAGCCCCGCCCGACCCAGTGCAACCGCCATCTGCGGATTGGCCGGATCAAGTTCCAGTGCCAGCACACGCGCGGCGGAAAATGCAGCCGTCACCGAGGGATCGAGCGGATAGCACGCGGCATCGCACAGGTGAACGGTGCCGAAGAGCACCGCGCGGGGCTCGCCACTGCGGTCGATGAGCGACCAGAGAACTCCCTCGGCCAGAGCCGGCCCGGCGACCAGGAAGGCCAGAGTGCACACCAGACGCCGAAACACGCACCGCATCGATACAATCCCTCCCATGCCTGCACCACCTCCCGCCGTTCTCCTGCTCGGCCCCACCGCCAGCGGCAAGACCGCCTGCGCGCTGGCCATCGCCGAGCGGATGCCCGCGGAGATCATCAGCGTCGATTCAGCCCTCGTCTACCGCGGGATGGACATTGGTACGGCCAAGCCCGACGCCGCCGAGCAGGCACGCTGCCCCCACCACCTGATCGACATCATCGACCCGGAAGAGGCGTACTCCGCCGCCCGATTCTGCACCGATGCGGCGAAACTCGTCCGCGAGATTGCTGCCAGAGGCCGCCTGCCGGTCCTCGCGGGCGGCACGATGCTGTACTTCAAGGCCCTGCGGGACGGGCTTTCCGACCTGCCCCAGGCCGACGCAGAACTGCGTCGAGCCATCGATGACGACGCCGCCCGGGACGGCTGGCCGGCCCTCCACGCAACGCTCGCCCGACTCGACCCCGCCGCAGCCGCCCGACTCGACCCCAACGATGCCCAACGCATTCAGCGCGCGCTCGAGATCGTGCGCCTGACCGGGCGCCCCCTGGCTGAAAGCTACGCGCGCCATGAACGGCCCGCGCTGCCGTTTGCGCCCATCACCATCGCCCTCGCCCCGTCCCGCCGTGACGTACTCCATGAGCGCATCGCGACGCGCTTCGACGCGATGCTCACGAGCGGTTTCATCGATGAAGTGGCGCGCCTGCGCGAACGCCCTGGCCTGACCCTCGATCGCCCCTCGATGCGCTGCGTTGGCTATCGCCAGGTGTGGGAATGGCTCGACGGGTCGGGAGACCGGGCCACGCTGCGCGACCGGGGCATTTTTGCCACCCGCCAGCTGGCGAAGCGCCAGCTCACCTGGATGCGGAAGTTTCGCGAACAGTGGCCGGATTACCACGAGGTGGATTGCCTGTCAGCCGACCTCCCGACGCGCGTGGCGGAGCAGGCTCAGACCTTAGTAGAAGGGCACGCCACGCCACCACCCGACCAGGGCTAGCCACAGGGCGGCGAGACCGAAGGCCTGCGCGCCGTAGCGGGCATTGCCGCGGGCCATCTCCGTTGCCGAGATGCCATAGCGCCCCTGGACGGCCAGGTGGATGCCCGACAGCGGGCTGACCGCCAGGCCGATGGCCCATGACTGGCAGAAGACGGTCGCCAGCAGCACCGGATCCGGCACGATCGGCGCCAGCCAGGCCGAGACGACGGCGATCGAGATCACCGCGTGGACGCCGAGCATGGCGGCGCCCATCATCGCCGCCAGCACCAGTGCCGCCTGAAACCCACCCAGGTGACTGAACGGCAGCCAATGTCCACTCGCCTGCAGGAGCCCCTGCAGTCCCGAGGCGAACACCGCGGCGGCCAGGAACAAGGCCAGTTCGCCCGACATGGCAGGGAGGCGGCTGCGGGCCTGGTCGCCGAAGCGCTTGGCGGTGGCGGCGGGCCCGCTTCGGGCCAGGGTGACCAGAACGGCGATCAGCGGCGCAGCCACCGTAATGACGGCCAGTGCGGTCCAGCCGGGAAGCACCTGCCGGCCGACGCCGACCGTGACCGCGAGCAACAAGGGCAGCCAGAGCGCCCCGACGTGCATGGGATAGCCGACGAACCCGGGCAGGTCGCCACCCATCTCCTGCTCGAGGCGGCGCCCGGCGAGATAGAGCAGCAGGAGCGCGAACGGCAGCCCGGCGGACACCACGCCTGCCAGCGTGCTGCCCGGCGCATAGGTGAGAGCGACGGCCACAGCCGCGAAGAAGGGCGACCACATGGCCGCGGCGAGGAATCCGCGCACCAGCACCGCGGCCTGAGCCCCGGACAAGCGACCGCCACGGCCAACCAGACGGTCGGCCATGATGAAGACAGCCGACAGATTGATGACTGCACCGAACAGATGGACGCCGGCCAGGGTGCGCCAGAGCGCGCCACGGCCCTCGGGAAGGCGCTCATCGGGATGTCCATCGAGACCGACCAGCTGAAGAAAACTGACACCGACGAGCATTCCCAGCAAGGCATTGTTCTGGGTCAGAATGCCCACCCACGCCCCGCGCGCGCCGAGGGCGGCGGCGACACCCAGCGCCACCACACCCAGGCCGACGAGCCAGGCCACCTGCCGCCTCTGCCGCGTGCCGAGCCTGGGCCAGAGGAGGAACCCCGCGGCCCAGGCCGCGACGCCGGCCGCCCAGGCCGGCACGGGTGCGCCCGCACCCGCGAGCGCGGCCAGAGCCGCCATCAGGATCAGCAGGAGACTGGCATTGCGGTCGGCGCGGCCGGAAGACATCGCGCCAGTGTAA
Source organism: Rhodocyclaceae bacterium (assembly GCA_050303815.1). Classification (GTDB taxonomy): domain Bacteria; phylum Pseudomonadota; class Gammaproteobacteria; order Burkholderiales; family Rhodocyclaceae; genus Cognatazoarcus. The sequence continues at coordinate 9,453 of JBNLCM010000213.1, read as the reverse complement.
TCGCCCGGCGCGCAGCCTGCTGCGTTGCAAAAGTCGCGCGCCGTGTCACACTGCGGATTCGAAGCCCCGGAACGACCGGGCAAGGTGCTCGGAGCCGCCCATGGAACACGGGACACCCGCGGCGACGCTGCGGCTGATCCATCTCGCCGACCTGCACTTCGGTGCGCAGTCCGATGGCGCGCTGGTTGCGCTGCGGGAGGCGCTACGCGCCCTGGCCCCCTCGCTCGTCGTCGCGACAGGCGACCTCACCCAACGCGGCCAGCCCGACCAGTTGCGCGCGGCACGGGACTTCCTCGACAGCATCCAGGCACCCTGGCTGGCGACGCCCGGTAATCACGACCTGCCAATCCTGCCCTGGCGACGGCTGATCGACCCCCTGCGCGACTATCGGCGCTATGTGGCACCGCGGACCGAGCCGCGACTCGAGGGAGATCTGCTCCGGCTAGCGGTGCTCGACAGCACAGACCCCACCGCGTGGCGCACCGGCCGGCTCGACGAGTGCCAGGTACGCTCCGCCGCGGACTACCTGGCGGCGGCAGCGCCCGGGCAGATCCGCATCGCGGCGACGCACCACCCCTTCGACGAACTGACCGAAGAGCGCCGCGATGGCATGCGCGGGGCCCAGCAGGCACTGCAGATACTCTGTGCCGACGGCCAGGTGGACCTGCTGCTGAGCGGCCATCTGCACCAGACGCGCATCGGGATCCTGCGCAATGAAGGGCTGCGCTGTGTCGTCGGATGCGTGGCATCGACGCCCACCTCGCCTCGCAAGGAGGCGGCCGGCGAAGCATTCGTCTGCATTGACCTGGGTGAAGATGCCATGACGCTTTCGCCCTGGCGACGGACGCCCGATACGGAGCGATTCCGGCGCGTCAAGGCACGCCATTTCTGTCGTCAGCGGGACAACCACTGGCGCGAGATCGAACCCGACCTGGACGACGAAGAAGAAGCCTGACCCCCACGCAAAAACGCCCGGCCAGGGCCGGGCGTCGGGCGGGTCAAGCGCTGCGGATCAGGCGACGATCGTCTGCGCCGCCCCGTCAGCGCGGGTCTCGACCCGGCCGATGACACTCACGGTCTCGCCCGTGGACCGCAACTGGGCTGCGGCCGCCTCGGCATCGGCCTCTGCCACCACCACCACCATGCCGATACCGCAGTTGAAGACCCGGTGCATCTCCTCGGACGCGACATTGCCGGCGCCCTTGAGCCACTGGAAGAGGTACGGCATCTCCCAGGTCGAGGCGTCGATCCGAGCGCACAGGTCGTCGGCCAGGATCCGGGGGACGTTCTCGGTCAGGCCACCACCGGTGATGTGGGCCATGCCCTTGACGATACCCGGCCGCGCCTGCATCAGCGCCAGCATGGATTTCACGTAGATGCGGGTCGGTTCGAGGATCACGTCGCGCAGCGGACGGCCATGGAAATCGCCGTCGAGATTCGGCTTCGTCACGTCGATGATCTTGCGGATCAACGAATAGCCGTTCGAGTGGGCGCCGCTCGACGCCAAACCGAGCAGTACATCGCCGGGTGCGATCCGCGCCCCGTCAATGAGTTCAGACTTCTCGACCGCGCCGACGGCAAAACCGGCAAGGTCGTACTCGCCGTCCGGGTACATGCCGGGCATCTCGGCCGTCTCCCCGCCGATCAGCGCGCATCCTGCGAGCTCGCACCCCCGCGCAATACCCGACACCACGCTGGCCGCGGTGTCCACGTCCAGCCGCCCGCAGGCGAAGTAGTCAAGAAAGAAGAGGGGTTCGGCCCCCTGGACGAGAATGTCATTGACGCTCATGGCGACGAGATCCTGTCCGACCGTGTCGTGCTTGTTGAGCTGAAAGGCCAGCTTGAGCTTGGTGCCGACACCATCCGTGCCAGAGACCAGAACGGGCTCGCGATACTTGCCGGTCAGCTCGAACAGGGCCCCGAATCCGCCAATGCTGCCGAGCACCTCGGGTCGCATGGTTTTCCGGGCCATCGGCTTGATGCGATCCACGAGGGCATCGCCAGCCTCGATGTCGACACCGGCGTCGCGATAGGAGAGCGAGGGGTTGTTGGCGCTCAAAGTCGATCCTTCACGGGTTTGGCTGCGAAACACGGCCCGGCTTGAGCCGCGTATCTCGAGCGGATAAAGTGGCGGTCTGGCCGCATGGGTGGGCGCCGCCCACTAGCGTCGCGCGCCGCCTGCAAAGCGTCCGATTTTACCTGAAATGACCCTCCCCCGCCCCAACCGCATGCAGACCCTGGGCTGGCTCGGCGCCGCCTTCGCCCTGTTGTGGATTCTCTGGCTGCTGGCGCCGATCCTGACCCCGTTCGCGGTGGCGGCGGTGTTCGCCTACGTCTGCGACCCCGCGGTGAACTGGCTGGCACGGAGACGCGTGCCTCGCGCCGCTGCCGTACTGCTGGTCATTCTTGCCCTCGGCTTGCTGCTCCTTCTGCTGCTGCTGATCCTCGCGCCAATGATCTACAAGGAGGGTGCGGCCCTCGCCCAGCGCCTGCCCGACCTCCTCGAATTGCTCAACACCCGCACCCGGCCCTGGCTCGAATCCGAGTTCGGCATCGTCGTCCAGCTCGATGTCAGCGCCGTCCGCCAGTGGATCGCGGGCAACTGGGACACGGCACAGGACGTCCTCGGCCTGCTGCTGGCCCGCGCCAAGACCAGTGGTGTCGCGGTGGTCGGCCTGGTCGGCAACCTCTTTCTGATCCCGATCGTCATGTTCTACCTGCTGCAGGAGTGGCCAAGGATTCTCGACTATCTTGAGGAGAGCATTCCCCGCCCGCTGCACGACCGGACCATGGCCCTGATCGGCGAGGTCGACTCGGTACTGTCCGAGTTTCTGCGCGGACAGCTGTCCGTCATGTTCCTGCTCGCCCTCTTCTACAGCATCGGGCTCTGGCTGGCCGGACTACGGTTCGCGCTACCCGTCGGCGTCATCACCGGGCTGCTCGTCTTCATTCCCTATGTCGGCTTCACGACGGGCCTGCTGCTGGCAATCCTGACCGCCCTCCTGCAGGGCGGCTGGGCCCCCTTGATCGGCGTGGGTGTCGTCTTCACGATCGGCCAGATCCTCGAGAGCTTCCTCTTGACCCCCTATCTCGTCGGCGAACGGATCGGGCTGCACCCGCTCGCCGTCATCTTCGCCCTGATGGCCTTCGGGCACCTGTTCGGTTTCGTAGGCATGCTGGTCGCCCTGCCCGTCAGTGCTGCCCTGCTGGTAGGCTTGCGCGAGTTGCGTGGCGGTTATCTCAACAGCCACGTCTACCTCGGCGACGGCGACGGGGGCTCAAAGGCTTGAAGCAACTGGTGCTGGATATCGCGCGGGAAGGCCCGCGGCGATTCGAGAACTTCGTCGTCGGCGCCAACGAAGCGCTGGTGGCTGCGTTGCACGAGGTTGCCCTCGCCGGGGCGGGTCCGCTGTACCTGTGGGGCCCGGAGGGTAGCGGCAAGAGCCACCTGCTCGAGGCGTGTGGTGCGCTCGCGGCGGACGCGGGCATGACTGTCGCGTTCTGGGTCGATCCGTTCACGCAAGGGGAATCGGCGGACCTGCTGCTCGTTGACGATGTCGGGAATTCCGACGGCGTGGCGCAGATCGCGCTCTTCAATGCCTTCAACCGCGCCCGCGCACACGGGCAGTCGCTGGTCGTCGCCGGCGGCCGGCCACCTCGTGATCTCGACCTGCGGGAAGACCTTCGAACACGCATTGGGCAGTGCCTCGGCTTCGAGCTACAGCCACTCGGAGACCCGGAGCGCAGCGAGATTCTGCGCCAGCTGGCCGCACGGCGCGGCATCCGCCTGGACGACGAGGTCCTCACCTTCCTCCTCAGGCACGGCCGCCGGGACCTGCCCAGCCTGCTTGCGATTTTCGACGCGCTCGACGGTGCCTCCCTCGAACACAAACGCCCGATTACGGTGCCGCTGCTGCGTCAGCTGATGCAGGGCGGCCTCGACCTTTCTTCCTGAAGGACCGCCAACATGGAACTCGTTCTCTTTGATCTGGACAACACCCTGCTCGACGGCGACTCGGATTTCGAGTGGGCGCAGTTCCTGATCGCCGCCGGCGTCCTCGACAAGGAAGTCTACGAAGCCCGGAATCTCGAGTTCTACGAACAATACAAGGCGGGTACGCTCGACATCCACGAGTTTCTGGACTTCCAGTTGGCGCCCCTGGCCCGCCACGACCGCGCCCAACTGGACGCCTGGCACGCGGCGTTCATGCGCGACCGTGTCCTGCCCATGATCGGCCAGCCCGCCAGGGCGCTGGTCAGCAGTCACCTCGAACGCGGCGCGCTGGTCGCCATCGTGACCGCGACGAACAGCTTCGTGACCGGCCCCATCGCGCGGGAATTCGGCATCCACCATCTCGTCGCCACGGTACCGGCCCAGGATGAGGGCCGTTTCACCGGCAAGCCGCGCGGGCTGCCCGCCTTCAAGGCTGGCAAGATCGCGCGAGTCGATGCGTGGCTCGAGTCCCTCGGGCTCCACATGGGAAGCTTCGAGCGACGCTGGTTCTACAGCGACTCGCACAACGACCTTCCGCTCCTGGAGCGCGTCGACGCCCCGGTCGCTGTCGACCCGGACCCGACGCTCGAATCGGTGGCGATCGCGCGTGGCTGGCCGGTGATTTCCCTTCGCGTATCGGACCAATAGCCCATGAACTCTGCGTGATCGGATAAAATCGCGGGGTTTACTCGAACCCAAACGCATTGCCAATGATCCGTAAGCTGCTGCGCCGCGTCTTCAAGCGACCCGCGAATGCCGTCCCCAGTGAGCCGGCGGTCATCCCGGTCGAGCAACACGGCGTGACGAGCAGGCAGATCTCGCCCGCAGCCCGGAAGGTCTGCGCAGTGTTGCAGGAACAAGGGCACAAGGCATACGTGGTGGGCGGCGCCGTCCGCGACATCATGGCCGGCCAGACCCCCAAGGACTTCGACGTGGCGACCAGTGCCACCCCGGAGGAGGTCAAGGCGGCCTTCAGACGATCACGGATTATCGGTCGCCGATTCAAGATCGTTCACGTCATGAGCGGGCCCGAGACCATCGAGGTGTCCACCTTCCGGGCCAGCCAGGATGCCGAGTCCGCCGAAACCGACGAGCACGGGCGAATCCTGCGCGACAATGTTTTCGGCAGTCAGGCAGAAGACGCCACCCGCCGGGACTTCACCGTCAACGCGCTCTATTTCGATCCCGCCACCGAGACCATTCTCGACTATCACCACGGCGTTGCCGACCTCAAGCAGAAGACCTTGAGGATGATCGGCGACGTGCGCACGCGCTACCGCGAGGACCCGGTCCGCATGCTGAGAGCCGTACGGCTGGGGGCGAAACTCGGCCTCAGCATCGATCCGGCAGCACGCGGGCCGATTCGCGAAATGTCGGGCCTCCTGGAGAACGTACCGCCAGCCCGTCTGTTCGACGAGATGCTGAAGCTCCTGCTGTCGGGACATGCCGTCGATTGCCTGAAGCAGCTCCGCGAAGAGGGATTGCACCACGGGCTGCTTCCGCTGCTGGACGTCATCCTCGAACAACCGCTGGGCGAACGATTCGTATGGCTCTCGCTCGAGAACACGGACCAACGCGTCCGCCAGGGCAAGCCGGTGTCACCGGGCTTCCTGTTTGCCACCCTGCTCTGGCATGAAGTGCTGGCAAACTGGGAAGCGCGCAAGTCTCGCGGCGAGAGCGTCTATCCCGCCCTGTTCGAGGCAATGGACGAGGTGCTCGACCGGCAGGCCGGCAAACTCGCCATTACCCGGCGCATTGTTGGCGACATCAAGGAAATCTGGGCTCTGCAACCCCGCTTTGAACGTCGCAATGGCAAGGCCCCCTATCGCCTGATCGAGCAGGCCCGATACCGGGCAGCCTGGGACTTCCTGCGCCTCCGTGCGGAATCCGGTGAAATCGAGGCCTCCGTACCCGACTGGTGGAACCAGTTTGCCCACGCCAACGGCTCCGAACGCGAAGCCATGATGCAGGGTCCTGCGGATGGCACCCCTCGAAAACGCCGGCGCCGTCGGCGGCGTAGCGCGGGCGACAAGACTGACGGCGCACCCGGCGGCGACGCAGGCTGAGGCCTTGAGCCTGACCAGCGATTCGGCCCTCTCCCGAGGGCCCTTGTGTATCCTTTGGTTTGCGTGCGGCCCGGGGCCAGCGTCTTAGCGGCCCGACCGATGACCGCCCGTCGCGAGGAAGACCATGTTAGACAAGGCACGCTACATCGTCGTGGAGGGCCCCATCGGGGCGGGCAAGACCTCACTCGCTCGTCGACTCGCCAACCGGCTTGGCGCGGACCTGCTCCTCGAACAGCCGGAACAGAATCCCTTTCTGTCCCGTTTCTACCTGGACATGGACCGCTGGGGACTGCCGACGCAGCTTTCCTTTCTCTACCAACGACTTGACCTCCTTGCCGAGCGCGCCAGGCAGGGTAGCGCGAGCGCCTGTGTTGCCGACTTCCTGATCGATAAGGATCCGCTCTTCGCGGCGCTGAACCTGGGCCCGGACGAGCTGGCGCTGTACCGACGGATTCAGGCCGCAGCACAGCCGACGACCGCGGCCAAACCAGATCTTGTCGTCTATCTCCAGGCCAAGAGCGAAACCCTGATGGATCGTGTCCGCAAACGCGGCCTCGACGCGGAGAAGCGTATCACCGAAGACTACCTCGCACGCGTGTCCGATTGCTACGCGCGCTACTTCTACGACTTTGACGCCGCCCCCCTGTTCATCGTCGATGCCGACGTCCTCAATCCGGTGGACAAGGAAGCTGATTTCGACCTGCTCATTGAGCGCCTGCAGGCCATGCGGGGCTACCGGGAGTTCTTCGGCTACGCGGGCTGATCGCCGGACCAGCTTGCCGTGACGGTGCGCTTGAGGTCTACTGCCGCCTCGAGAGAGGGAGAATCATGAGCTATCTAACAAATCCGGATCGCAAGCCCATCAATCTGCACGCGCTCGCCCGAATGCGCGCAGAAGGAGAAAAGCTCGCGATGTTGACCTGCTATGACGCCAGCTTCGCCGCAGCGCTCGACCGCTGTGGTGTGGATCTCCTGCTGGTTGGAGACTCGCTCGGCAATGTCCTCCAGGGGCAGAAGACCACCCTCCCGGTGACGATGGAACACATGCTCTATCACACCGAATGCGTGGCACGGGGCGCCAATCGCCCGATGATTGTCAGTGACATGCCTTTCGGGAGCTACCAGGAATCGCGCGAGCAAGCGATGCGCAATGCCGCGCGGTTGATGGCGGCTGGAGCGCAGATGGTGAAACTCGAGGGCGGGCAGCATATGGCAGAGACCGTGGCCTTCCTCGTCGCGCGAGGCGTGCCGGTCTGCGCCCACATCGGCCTGACGCCGCAGTCGGTGCACCAACTCGGCGGCTATCGCGTGCAGGGTCGCAGCGAAGAAGCTGCTGCTGAACTCACCGCGGATGCGAACGCCCTCCAGCAGGCGGGGGCAGCGCTGGTGGTACTGGAAATGGTTCCTGCAGACCTGGCCACCGGGCTCACCACCAAGCTCACCTCCATGGCCACAATCGGAATCGGGGCCGGAGCCGGCTGCGACGGCCAGGTCCTGGTACTCCATGACATGCTCGGCGTCTTCAAGGGCTACCGGCCCCGCTTCGTAAAGGATTTCTTGAAGGGACGCGAAGACATCGATGCCGCGATCGGCGCCTATGTGGCCGAAGTCAAGGCCGGCACGTTCCCCGGCCCAGAGCACGCTTACTGACGACCGGAGCACCGTTCCGATGCGCATGATTCATTCTGTCGCCGAGTTTCGCGCTGCGCGCGCCGAACTCCCCTCGCTCGCTTTCGTCCCGACCATGGGCAACCTCCACGCCGGACACATTGCCCTCGTCAAGCAGGCGGCGCACCATTCCCCACACGTCGCCGCCTCCATCTTCGTCAATCGCCTGCAGTTCGGCCCGAACGAAGACTTCGAGCGCTACCCGAGAACCCTTGGCGACGATGCCGCCAAGTTGGAAGCGGCTGGCGCAGCGTTGTTGTTCGCACCAGATGAATCGGCGATGTACCCGCAGCCTCAGACCTATCATGTCGAGCCTGCGCGCGACCATGTGTCCATACTCGAAGGCGAATTCCGCGATGGCCATTTCCGGGGGGTCGCGACGGTCGTAATGAAACTTCTGAATATCGTTCAGCCCACCCAAGCATTGTTCGGGAAGAAGGATTACCAGCAACTGATGGTCCTGCGAAACATGGTGCGCGAGTTCAGCATGCCAGTCGAAGTCATCGCCGGCGAAACGGTCCGGGCAGACGACGGGCTGGCGCTCTCCAGCCGAAACGGCTATCTAACCGAAGCGGAGCGTGCCGAAGCGCCACGCCTTTTCGCGACCCTGCAGAAGGTGCGCGATGCCGTCCTGGCGGGCGACCCGGATTACCAACGACTGGAATCGGACGCTCAGCAGGGACTGCGCGAGCACGGCTGGCAGCCCGAGTACGTTCGCATCCGTCGTCAGTCTGATCTTCAAGCGGCACAACCGGGCACCATTGAGCCCCGCGTCGTGCTCGCCGCCGCGCGCCTCGGCCGCACCCGACTCATCGACAACCTCGAAATCTGACTCGTGCGCCCTGTCGATGACAGGCGCGACTCCGACGCAAGCGCATTTTGCGATAAGCTAGCGCAAGGGAGTACACGCCGGAAAGCACCCGGCACGCACACACTCGACAGGGGGAGTAGATGACGACGACGGTGAGGCAGATCCTTGAGAGCAAAGGCAACGCAATTCACTGCGTAGGCCCGAAGGCTACGGTATATGAAGCACTGCAATGCATGCAGACGAACGACATCGGTGGCGTCCTTGTCACAGAGGGCGAGCATCTGCGCGGCATCTTTACCGAGCGCGACTACGCTCGAAAGGTTACCCTCCAGGGCAAATCCTCGAAGGACATCACGATTGCTGAAGTCATGACGGCCAACGTTCTGACCATCTCTCCCACCCAGACGATCGACGACGTGCTGGAAATGATGACCGAGAATCGAATTCGGCACCTACCTGTCGTCGAGAAGGGCAAGATGATCGGGGTGATCACGATCGGAGATGCGGTCAAGGCGGTCATTGCAGAGCAACGCGCCACCATCGAGCATCTGGAGAGCTACATCTCAGGCGATCTGGGAACTTGACCCGCAGGCGGCGCATGCCGCAGCACTCAAGGAATGGCCGCCAGCTCACCCTGGCGGCTTTTCTTTGTTGTCACCTCGGGTACTCCGCCTCCTCTGCCACTGCCACCGCCTGACTCCGAGGAGGGGAGGTCAGTCAGTCAAGCCTTCGGTTCCTTCCGAATAGCTGGTACGGCTACGGGGGGCAGGTCAGTTTGAGTTTAGGTTCTGTAGACGCACGAAGCCCCTCTACCGTAGATTGGCAGAGGGGCTTGTGTATAGGGTTAGTCTGACGATGACCTACTTTCACACCCGTATGGGCACTATCATCGGCGCGTACCTGTTTCACGGTCC
>JBNLCM010000212.1:0-16373 GCA_050303815.1 Rhodocyclaceae bacterium | reverse complement strand
CACAAAGCGTCGACGCCCGCACGGAGCGGGCGTCGCGGTTCCGGGGCTGGACCTCCGTCAGCTGCCGATCACGCCGCCGTCATCCTTGGTGATGATCACCGTCGCCGAGCGCGGGCGGCCACCCGACGCCTCCGGCCACTGGCTGAAGGCCAGCGGATTGGCGGCGATGTAGTCGTTGATGTCGGTGCCTGCCGGCGGCGTCGGCGCATTCGGGTGGTTGCCGACCTCGCCAGGGTGCTGGACATTGACGAACATCGCGGTCGAATCCGGGCTGAAGGTGAGCCCGGTGATCTCGCAACCGGACGGACCCGTCAGGAAGCGGCGCACTTCGCCGGTCGTCGGGTCGGCCGCGAGCACCTGGTTGTTGCCCTGGCCCTCGTAGTTGCCGGTATTCGAGAAGTTGCCGTCGGTCTCGATCCAGAGTCGGCCGTCGCCATCGAATCCCAGACCGTCCGGGCTGTTGAAGGTGTTGTCGGCGGTGATGTTCGACGAACCGGAGCGGGCGTCACTGCGATCGGGGAAGGCGATCGGGTTGCCCGCGAGCAGGAACAGGTCCCATTCGAAGGTCGTGGCCGTGGCGTCACCACCGCTTTCGCGCCAGCGGACGATCTGCCCCCAGTTGTTCGACGCGCGGGGGTTGGCGTCGTCCACCTGGCTGCCGGTCCGGCGCGAGTTGTTGGTCAGCGTGCAGTAGACCTCGCCGCTGTCCGGATGCACGGCGATCCACTCGGGGCGATCCATCATCGTCGCTCCGACCAGGTCGGCCGCGGCGCGGGCGTGGATCAGGACCTCGGCTTGGCTGGCGAACGAGCTGTCGGCCGCGAGCGTGGCGTTGGCGGACTTGTCGAGGAGGATCCACTCGCCCGTGCCGGCGGCATCGCCCGATGCGGTACCGTCGCCGAAGCGCGCCACGTAGAGCTTGCCGGCGTCGAGCAGGTCGGCGTTGTTGGCGCTGTCGCCCGCTACGTAGGTGCCGTCCGAAACGAATTTGTAGATGTAGTCGAAGCGCTCGTCGTCTCCCATGTAGACCACGACCTTGCCGTTGGCCGCGATGCTCAGGGCGGCGTTCTCGTGCTTGAAGCGGCCCAGCGCCGTGCGCTTCTTCGGTGTCGACGTGGGATCGAAGGGGTCGATCTCGACGATCCAGCCGAAGCGGTTGCCCTCGTTGGGCTCGACGCTGTAGTCGAAGCGGTTGTCCACCTCGTGCCAGCGATAGCCGAACCCCCCTGCCGCGTAGCCATAGCGTTGCTGCATGGGGCTGCGCCCGTCGGAGCCGTTGGCTTCGTCGGCGACCGAGCCGAAGTAGCCGTTGAAGTTCTCTTCGCACGTGAGGTAGGTGCCCCAGGGGGTCCAGCCGTTGGCGCAGTTGTTGGCCGTGCCGAGCACCTGGGTACCGGTGTCGTCGGCGCTCGTCTTCAGCAGGGCGTCACCCGCCGCCGGGCCGGTGAGTTGCATGGGTGAATTCAGGTGCAGGCGACGATTGAAGCTGGAGTCGAGCACGATCTGCCACTGGCCGGCGCTGTCCTTGCGCAGGTGGATGACCGAGATACCGTGCGCGTGCTGGGCCTTGCGGGCTTTCTCGAGGCTCCAGTTGCTGGTGTACCCGGCGCCGAAAAGGTACTCGTAGTTGGTGTACTCATGGTTCATCACGAGCAGCCCCTCGGAGGTCGAGCCGTCGATGGCGAAGAAGTGCATGCCGTCGTGGTTGTCGCCGATCTGGCGGGCCTGGTCGTCCGCGCTGTTGCTGGCGTCGGGCTGCCAGGCGGGGGAGTCGGCGAACAGGGCGTCGCCCCAGCGCGCGATGACCGTGGCCGTGTAGCCCGCCGGCACCACGATGGCGTCGGAGGTCGACGTGCCGATCGCGCTGAATCCGAGGAGGCTGGCGACCGGGTCACCATCATCGGTCCCGTCGCCCGACGAGGAGCCGCCACAGGCACTCAGCATCGGCGCGAGGAAGGCCGCGGCGCCGAGCCCCATGCCCGCCTTGAGGAAGCCACGCCGCGCAGCGACGCGGTCGATGACTTGCTGGAAGTGTTCGTTGTTCGAGAGATTGCTGGGGATGTCGTCGAGATCCTTGATGCTCACGCGGGCGCTCCTGGCTCTGTTATCGCTTGGGGGGAAGAACCGCGATCTTGCGGTGGGCCGGTTACCGTTTCGTGAAGCGGCGCGGCGGGCGCCGGGTGCTATCATCCGCGCGCGCCATGTCCAACGAACGATCGATCCCCGAGCTCTTCGCCGAGTCGGGCCCGCTGGCCCGCACGATCGACGGGTTTCGCCCTCGCCAGCAGCAGACCGAGCTCGCCCAGGCCATCGACGACGCAATGCGGCAGGCCCGCGTGCTGGTCGTCGAGGCCGGCACCGGCACCGGCAAGACCTTCGCGTACCTTGTGCCGGCCTTGCGCCACGGGGGCAAGGTGATCATCTCGACCGGCACCAAGACGCTCCAGGACCAGCTCTTCCGCCGTGATCTCCCGACCGTTCGCGACGCGCTGAAGGTGCCGGTCGATGTGGCCTTGCTGAAGGGCCGCGCCAACTACCTGTGCCTGTATCACCTGGAGCGCAACGAGCGGGAAGGGCGCTTCCAGACGGCCGCCGACGCGGCCGACCTGCGCCAGATCCGCCGCTTTGCCGAGGTGACGGTGTCGGGCGACAAGTCCGAGTGCCGTGAAGTCAGCGAGGACAGCGCCGCATGGCAGGCCGCGACATCCACGCGGGACAACTGCCTTGGCCAGGAATGCCCCCACTTTCCGGAACACTGCCACGTCAGCCAGGCCCGCCGGCGGGCCATGGAGGCCGACGTGGTGGTGGTCAATCACCATCTGTTCTTCGCCGACGTGATGCTGCGTGACGAAGGCATGGGTGAGCTGTTGCCGGCGGCCAACGCCGTGATCTTCGATGAAGCCCACCAGCTGCCGGAAACCGCCAGCCTTTTCTTCGGCGAGTCGGTCAGTACCGGGCAGCTGCTCGAGCTGGGCCGGGACACCCGCAACGAGACCATCGCGTCGGCGCGGGACTGCGTGGCGCTGATCGACGCCACCCACGCCCTCGAGAAGGCGGCGCGCGACCTGAGGCTGGCGGTGCGGGCCGAGAACGCGCGCTTTCGCCATGCCCAGCTCGTCGCGGAGGTGGCGTTCGAGCAGGCCTTGTCGCAGCTCGAGGGGCGCCTGGCAGAGCTGGGCGGGATACTCGAGACCCAGGCGCAGCGTGCCGAGGGGCTCGCCCGGTGCCTCGAGCGCTGCGGTGAGCTGGCCCGGCGAATCGCCGGCTGGCGTGCCCCCGAGGCGCCGGACCTGATCCGCTGGGGCGAGGTGTTCAGCCAGGCCCTCGCGCTCAACGCGACGCCCCTGCGGGTCTCCGAGGTGTTTCGGCGGCAGATGGGCGACCAGCCGAAAGCCTGGATCTTCGCCTCGGCCACGCTCGCTGTCGGTCGCGACTTTTCACACTTCCTCGGCGAGATGGGCCTGGACGGCCTCGATCCGCCCGCCCTGACCGCCAGTTGGGGCAGCCCCTTCGACTATGGCGCGCATGCCCTCCTGTATGCCCCACAGCGCATGCCCGACCCCAACCATCCGGACTTCGCCGCGGCGGTGGCCGGGGTGGCCCTGCCGATCATTCGGGCCGCGCGCGGGCGCACGTTCGTGTTGTGCACCTCGCTGCGCGCGATGCGGCGGGTCCATGAACTGATTGCCGACGGCTTGCGTGGGGAAGACGGGGGGGGCCTTGAACTGATGCTTCAGGGAGAGCAGTCGCGGGCCGAACTGCTCAATCGATTCCGGGAATCGGGAAAGGCCATTCTCGTTGCCAGTCAAAGTTTCTGGGAAGGCGTCGATGTTCCCGGTGAGGCGCTCTCCGTCGTGATCATTGACAAGTTGCCGTTTGCGCCGCCCGACGATCCGGTGCTGGCGGCCCGCATCGAACACCTGCGTCGCAGCGGCGCCAACCCCTTCTTCGACTACCAGTTGCCGCGCGCGGTGATCAGCATGAAGCAGGGAGCGGGGCGCCTGATCCGCAACGAGACGGACCGGGGGGTGCTGGTCGTGTGCGATCCGCGCATGGTGGACAAGCCATACGGTAAGCGGGTCTGGCGCAGCCTGCCGCCGATGGGGCGCACGCGGGAGGGCGGCGATGTCGTCCGCTTTATTGAGGAAATGGTTTCCCCTGCCGTTATTAGGGACATGCCAGGCCGGCCCTCCAAGGGGGATGGCGGCGACGATACCGTGGGCGGCTGACGCCAGGCGCGGGTGATGTCCGTGCGCGGGGGGCGCACGATTTCACCCCGCGCGCGTGAGGGATTTGACGCGCACGGCATCTAACGAAAGGCATAATCCGAGGCTTGCGAGAAGCGGTTTGAACGGCAAGCTTTTCAGGCTTGTTTATTGCTAAAGGCAAGGGTTTGCACTGGAGATTCTGTGCCAATCGAATGCCTAGGGGAACTTCAATGCGCTTTCCACTCGTACGTTATTTCGTGCTGACCAGCCTGGTCGCCTTTCTGCTCGTCGCCGCCGCGCTGGTGTACTTCCAGCGCCAGCAGGCTGAGCTGTTCCATTCGGTGCAGTCGCAGGAGGCCGAGTTCTTCAACCGTGTCCAGTCGGGCTTTGCCAAGCAGCAGGAAGAGTCGGCCCTGCGTGACCTGCTGGCCATTCATGAAGGCGGCAACGTCAACTTGACGCGGCTTTTCGCGAATACCCTGTGGGACCAGGGCCTGTCGGCGCTGCTCCAGAAGGCGAGCGCTATCCCGGTGGACCACTGCCGCGCCATGCCGGATGTGCAGACGCCGGAGGGCAAGACGATCGCCTCGCCGGAGAAGAAGGCCTGCTTCGGCGAGGTCGGCGCGCAGATCCGCGCGCTGCCGGAGTTCGCGTTCCTGAACGACAAGGTGTATCGCTCGATGCAGCGCAGCTCCGTGTTCAAGATCAAGGTGTTCGACACCCGCGGCGTGACGATCTACTCGTCCGAGCACGGCCAGGTCGGTGACGACAAGATCTCGAACGCCGGCTTCCTCGGCGCCATGGTCGGCAAGCCTGCGAGCGAACTGACCCACCGCGACAAGTTCTCCGCCTTCGAGGGCCAGGTCGAGAACCGCGACCTGATCTCCAGCTACCTGCCGCTCTACGGCCAGGACGGAGATTCGATCATCGGCGTCTTCGAGGTGTATTCCGACGTGACCCGGTTCCTGTCGCGCATCAACGAGACCCAGGGCAGCATCCGCTCGACGCAGCAGGCGAACCAGGCGGAGATCGAGAAGTCGTCGATGGACAGTCAGGTCATGATCGACGGCTCGGTCACGCGCCTGATCGGCCTGCTGCTCGGCCTGCTGGTCCTGTTGTTCGCCGTGCTGTTCCTGTTTGTCCGCCGTGCCGACAGGCTGTTGCGCCTGAACGAGGCCGAGCGGGAGCGGACGCTCCAGCAGCTCGCCCAGTCGGAGAAGATGGCGTCGCTCGGTCAGATGGTGGCGGGCGTGGCCCACCAGCTCAACACCCCCCTGGCCTTTTCGAAGAGCAACGTGACGATGGCCATCGAGGGCATGCGCGACCTCGCGACGCCGGTCGATGTCGCCAGCAAGCTCGCCAAGATCACGCGCAAGGTGGAAGACGATGTGGTGGCGCTCAACGTTGCCGGTGCGCGCCGGCGCCTGTCGAACGTGAACGTGAGCGGAAAGGACGTCGACGACATGTGCGCGATGCTGGGCGATGTCCTGGGCGGCATCGAGCAGATGAGCGAAATGGTCACGAACCTGCGTGACTTTACGCGCCTCGACCGCAACAAGACCGCCGACTTCGACATCAACAAGGGCCTGCGCAACGTCGCCTACATTGCCCGCAGCGTGATTCCGACCACGATCAAGATCGAGGAGGATCTCGAGGGCCTGGCCGTCATGAACTGCCACGCCTCGCAGCTCAACCAGGTCTTCCTCAACCTGATCAACAACGCCGCCCATGCGATCGGCGAGGGCGGTACGATCCGCATCAGCACGCGCGCCGACCAGGACGGCATCTCCATCCGTGTCAGCGACACCGGCACGGGCATTGCCGCGGACGTGCTGCCGCGCATCTTCGAGCCGTACTACACCACCAAGCCGGCGGGGCAGGGTACCGGCATCGGCCTGTCGATCGCGCGCGAAATCGTCGAGAATCATGGTGGTACGATCTCAGTGGAATCGACTTCGCCGGAAGGCACCACCTTCCTGGTGCATTTCAAGGTCGATAACGCCAACACCGTGCTCGAAATGGCAGCCTGAACCACGAACGGGAATCCGGAGACAACCTGAATGAACCACGCGGCCCAGCTGGATCCGTCACGGCGCGGCAAGATCCTCTGCGTCGACGACGAGCCGGGGATCGTGCGCGCGCTCGACTGGCTGCTTCGCCGTAACTTCGAGGTCGTCACGGCGACCAGCGGCGAGGCGGCGATCGGCCTGATTCAGCAACATGACTTCGACGTCATCATCAGTGACCAGCGGATGCCCGGCATGACCGGCGTCGAGTTGCTGAAGACCGCCAAGCGCCTCGCGCCGAGGGCCATGCGGATCCTCCTCACCGGGTATTCGGATCTTCAGGCCGTGCTGGCCTCGGTCAACGAGGGGGAAGTCTTCCGGTTCATCAACAAACCGTGGAATGTCGATGAACTGCCGGTCGTCGTCGGACAGGCCGTCGGTCTGTCCCGCACGGCAGCGCCAGCCCCGTCAGAGCCGGAGCACTCGATCGACCCGGTTGCGCCGGCGCCCGTCGAGCCCGTGCTGCTGGTCGATAGCGACCAGCAGGTGCATGACGCCTTTGACGAGGCCCTCTCCGATCAGGGCGTCAGGATTCGGCACGCCTCGACCCTGAGCGAGGCGGTCCAGATCCTCGATCAGGAGGAAGTCGGCGTCATCGTCTCGGACACCAAGGTCGGAGGCTTCGACGTGACGCGGCTGATCCGCATGCTCAAGGCGCGGCAGCCGGAGATCGTCTCCGTCGTCCTGTCCAAGGAATCGGACGCCGAGACCATCACCGCGCTGATCAACCAGGGCCAGATCTACCGCTACGTGCCCAAGCCGATCCGGCCGGGCTACATGCGGCTGGTCGTCAATTCCGCACTGGGGAAGCATCGCCAGATGCGCCAGAACCCCGAGATCGCCCAACGGCATCAGGTGCAGCAAATGGCCGAGTCGCTCGCGGCGTCCCTCGAGCAGGAGCTGGCTTTCGCCAGCGGGGGCGACGGGTCGGCACCGGCTGCCGGTGCCGGCGGCGGGGGCTTCATGCGGGGCATGGTGTCCTCCTTCCGGCGTTTGTTCGGGCGCTGATCCGCTTCCGCAGGGGGGCGCACGGCGAGGCGCCAGGCGTCCGCTGTCGTCACGTCCTATAATCCGTGGTCCCCGACAGGGCAGCCGTCCCGGGCGTGCCCATCGAGAACACGAGGACCTTCCCCAGCCATGAAGCCCCCGATGCTTTCCTTCGAAGAGGCGCTCGAGCGACTGACCGCCGCCGCGGTGTCCTTGCCCGACCTGGAAACGGTCGACCTGATGGTGGCACACGGTCGTGTGCTGGCCGAGGACCTGCGTTCGGCCATCTTCGTGCCCCCGCATGACAACTCCGGCATGGACGGGTACGCGGTGCGCGTCGCCGATATCCGGGC
The DNA here is from genome assembly GCA_050303815.1 of Rhodocyclaceae bacterium. Taxonomy (GTDB): domain Bacteria; phylum Pseudomonadota; class Gammaproteobacteria; order Burkholderiales; family Rhodocyclaceae; genus Cognatazoarcus. The sequence goes on along the minus strand of JBNLCM010000212.1, from coordinate 8,759 downwards.
AGCCGGCGTGCGCCTGCCCGTCACGCAGCGGATTCCCGCCGGCAGTGTCGGTACCGAGCTGGCCCCCGGAACGGCGGCGCGGATCTTCACCGGCGCGCCGATCCCGGCGGGCGCGGACGCCGTGGTCATGCAGGAAGACTGCGCCGTGGATGGCGAACACGTCATCATCCATGCGATCCCCGGCGAGGGGCAGTTCATCCGGCGCAAGGGCGATGACATCCGCTCGGGGGAGATCGTGCTGCCACGGGGCACCCGGCTGGCGGCGGCCAGCATCGGTCAGGCCGCCTCGATCGGCATTCCCCGGGTTTCGGTCTACCGGAAGCTGCGCGTCGCGCTGATCTCTACGGGCAGCGAGCTGGTCATGCCGGGCGAGCCACTGCCGCCGGGGGCGATCTACAACTCCAACCGCTACATGCTCGCCAGTGTTCTGGCCGCGCTGGGTTGCGACGTCTCCGACATGGGCATTGTGGCCGACACGCGCGAGGGCACCCGCGCAGCGTTGCGCGAGGCGGCGTCGGGACATGACCTGATCATCACCAGTGGCGGTGTGTCGGTGGGCGAAGAGGACCACGTCAAGCCCGCCGTCGAAGCCGAGGGTGAGCTTCAGATGTGGAAGATCGCGGTCAAGCCGGGCAAGCCCCTGTCCTTCGGGCGGGTCGGCGAGGCGGCTTTCGTCGGGTTGCCTGGCAATCCCGTGTCGGCCCTCGTGACCTTCCTGATGCTGGTGCGCCCCTACCTCCTGCGTCGCTGCGGCGTGGCGGAGATCGCGCCGCGCAGCGTGATGCTGCCGGCCGACTTTGCGTGGAAGGCCGGTCCGCGGCGAGAGATTCTGCGGGTTCGGGTCGACGGCTCCGGACGACTCGAGCGTTTTGCCAACCAGGAGTCCAGTGTGCTCACATCCTGCGTCTGGGCGCACGGTCTCGCGAGCGTGCCAGCCGGCCATCAGGTCGAGCCTGGCACCTTGCTGGACTACATTTCCTTTGCCGACCTGCTGAGTTGAGAGCATGAAAGTACACGTCAGATATTTTGCCCGCCTGCGCGAAGCGATCGGTCGGGATACCGAGGTGGTGGAGCTTGCAGGCCCTGCGACGACAGTTGGCGAGCTGCGGGACCGCCTGGTGGCTGGTGGTGCCGACGCACTGGCCGAGATCCGCAACCTCCGGGCCGCGGTCAACCAGGCGATGGTGGGCCCTGAGGCGCCGGTGGCCGATGGCGACGAGGTGGCCTTCTTCCCCCCCGTGACAGGAGGCTGAGATGTCGGTGAGCGTGCAGCACGAGGATTTCGACGCGGGGCGCGAGGCGGCAGCGTTGCAGGCGGGTCGAGCGGATGTCGGCGCCGTCGCGACCTTCGTCGGAGTCGTCCGTGGCGATGGTGGCGACGATGCGGTCAGCGCCATGACCCTCGAGCATTACCCCGGCATGACCGAAAAGGCGCTCGACGACATCGTCGCCGAGGCGAGGTCCCGCTGGCCTGCGGTGACCGGCATCCGGGTGATCCACCGGGTGGGGCGGCTGGCTGTCGGTGACCAGATCGTGTTCGTCGGCGTGGGCAGTGCTCACCGCGGCGACGCGTTCGCAGCCTGCGAGTTCGTCATGGACTACCTCAAGACCCAGGCGCCGTTCTGGAAGAAGGAGGAACGCCCCTCCGGTGCCCACTGGGTCGACGCGCGGGACAGTGACGACGAAGCGGCAGCGCGCTGGTCGCGCTGAACCCGCCGCGGCAGGGCGGAGGCATGAAAAAAGGGCACCTTGCGGTGCCCTTTTTCGCTGGCAGCAACTGCCGGGCGATTACTTGCGGCCGCGCTTCGGGGCCGCATCGCCGACCTGGGCGAAGGCCTGGAAGGCTTCCGTCGAGGCGCGGGTCATCTGCTCGAAGGCGCTCTGCGCCTGGCTCATGGCGCCCTGGAAGACGTTCATGGCGTTCTGGTCGCCGAACTGCATGCCGGAGAACATCTTCTGCATGGCTTCCATGGCGTCGGTGCTGCCGGTGGCCAGTTGCTCGCTGACCATGCGGCCAACTTCGGCTTGAGCCGTGCCGGTGATCTCGGCGATCTGGCGGGCGCAGGCCAGCATCTTCTCGGTCGTGGCCTGGGCATACTCGGTACGCAGGCTGAGCAGATCCTTCGGATCGCGGGCGCCGGTCAGTGCCTTGGCATTTGCCATGCTGTCCTCGAACAGCTCCTTGGCGGTCTGGACCTGTACTTCCATGATGCGCTGCGAGTTCTCGATCGACATCTGGGCCAGCCGCATGGCCGTCTCGAGGTTCTTCTTCTGAATCGCGCTGAACTGCTCTTGTTGCTTGGTAGCCATGGCTCCCTCCGAAATGGTTATTCAATTTGGAAGCGGCCTGAGAATCCTCCCGCCCGGATCGAAAACCCGAACAAGTCCTCCGCCTCATTGGGAAACATAGCACATGTTGCGTGTGCGCAACCCCCTTTCCCGGCAAACAAGCCTATGAACAGACAGGATTGTTGCGTTGCAGCAACATTTGTCCGGATTCTGCCGGACGGTCCCATTGAAATATCCGCGCTGGCCCCCAGATCGGTAACAACCACACCACATCCAAGGATATTCCGACATGCGCTTCGACAAGCTGACCACCAAGTTCCAGCAAGCGCTGGCCGACGCCCAGAGCATTGCGGTCGGCAACGACCAGCAATTCATCGAACCGCTCCATCTGCTCAAGGCGATGATCGCCCAGGATGACGGCGGCACCGCCTCGCTGCTGCAGCGGGCCGGCGTCAATCTCGGTCCGCTTGCCAGCGGAATCGACCAGGCCATCGCGCGACTGCCAAAGGTCGAGGGCCACGGTGGCGAGGTGCAGGTCGGGCGCGACCTGGCCAACCTGCTGAACGTCACGGACAAGGAAGCCCAGAAGCGGGGCGACCAGTTCATCGCTTCGGAGATGTTCCTGCTGGCGCTGGCCGAGGACAAGAGCGAGGCGGGTCGGCTGCTGAAGACGCATGGCCTGTCGCGCAAGCCACTCGAGGCGGCGATCGAGGCCGTCCGCGGCGGTTCGGCAGTGGGCAGCCAGGACGCCGAAGGCGCCCGCGAGGCGCTGGGCAAGTACACGCTGGACCTGACCGAGCGGGCCCGTCACGGCAAGCTGGATCCGGTCATCGGGCGCGATGACGAGATTCGTCGTGCCATTCAGATCCTCCAGCGCCGGACCAAGAACAACCCGGTGCTGATCGGCGAGCCGGGCGTGGGCAAGACGGCCATCGTCGAGGGCCTCGCCCAGCGCATCGTCAATGGCGAGGTGCCGGAGACCCTGAAGGGCAAGCGCGTCCTGTCCCTCGACATGGCGGCCCTGCTCGCCGGCGCAAAATACCGGGGCGAGTTCGAGGAGCGCCTGAAAGCGGTGCTGAAGGAGATCGCCCAGGACGAGGGGCGCATCATCGTCTTCATCGACGAGATCCACACGATGGTGGGCGCGGGCAAGGCCGAGGGGGCGATGGACGCTGGAAACATGCTCAAGCCGGCACTCGCCCGGGGCGAGCTGCATTGCATCGGCGCGACGACGCTGGACGAGTACCGCAAGTACATCGAGAAGGACGCTGCGCTGGAGCGGCGCTTCCAGAAAGTGTTGGTGGACGAGCCGTCCGTCGAGAGCACGATCGCGATCCTCCGCGGGTTGCAGGAGAAATACGAGATCCACCACGGCGTGGATATCACCGATCCGGCCATCGTCGCCGCCGCGGAACTCTCTCACCGCTACATCACCGATCGCTTCCTGCCCGACAAGGCGATCGACCTGATCGACGAGGCGGCGTCGCGGATCAAGATGGAGATCGACTCCAAGCCGGAAGTCATGGACAAGCTCGACCGCCGGATGATCCAGCTCAAGATCGAGCGTGAGGCGGTCAAGAAGGAAAAGGACGATGCCTCCATCAAGCGGCTTGGCCTGATCGAGGAGGAGATCGTGCGCCTCGAGAAGGAGTACGCCGACCTCGACGAGATCTGGAAGGCCGAGAAGGCCAAGGCCCAGGGATCCACCCACATCAAGGAAGAGATCGACACGCTGCGGGCGCGTATGGCCGAATTCCAGCGCCAGGGGCAGCTCGACAAGGTGGCGGAGATCCAGTACGGCCAGCTGCCCCGGCTCGAAGCCCAGCTCAAGGCCGCCGAGAGCGCGGGTGAATCGGCCCAGCCCAACCAGTTGCTGCGCACCCAGGTGGGTGCCGAGGAGATCGCCGAGGTGGTCTCGCGGGCCACGGGCATCCCGGTCAGCAAGATGATGCAGGGCGAGCGCGACAAGCTGCTGGGCATGGAGCACCACCTCCACCAGCGGGTGGTGGGGCAGGACGAAGCCGTCCGCCTGGTGTCCGACGCGATCCGGCGCTCCCGTGCGGGACTGTCGGACGAGAATCGTCCCTATGGCTCGTTCCTGTTCCTCGGCCCGACCGGTGTCGGCAAGACCGAGCTGTGCAAGACCCTGGCCGAGTTCCTGTTCGACAGCGAGGAGCACCTGATCCGCATCGACATGAGCGAGTTCATGGAGAAGCATTCCGTGGCCCGCCTGATCGGCGCACCCCCGGGCTACGTCGGCTATGAGGAAGGCGGCTACCTGACGGAGCAGGTTCGACGCAAGCCGTACTCGGTAATCCTTTTCGATGAGGTCGAGAAGGCCCACCCGGACGTCTTCAACGTGCTGCTGCAGGTCCTTGACGATGGGCGCATGACCGACGGGCAGGGTCGCACGGTGGACTTCAAGAATACCGTGATCGTCATGACCTCGAACCTGGGTAGCCAGATGATCCAGCAGATGTCTGGCGACGACTATCAGGTGATCAAGCTGGCGGTGATGGCCGAGGTGAAGACCTTCTTCCGGCCCGAGTTCGTCAATCGGATCGACGAGGTCGTGGTCTTCCATGCGCTCGACCAGAAGCACATCGCCGGCATCGCGCGCATCCAGCTCCAGGGTCTCGAGAAACGCTTGGCCCGCCTCGAAATGGGCCTGACGGTGTCCGATGCGGCGCTGGCCCTGATCGCCGAGGCGGGATTCGATCCGGTCTTCGGCGCGCGGCCGCTCAAGCGGGCGATCCAGGAACGGATCGAGAACCCGTTGTCGAAGGCGATTCTCGAGGGGCGCTTCGGTGCCCGCGACCGGATCTTTGTCGATCTGGTCGAAGGCCGGGTGGACTTCAGATCCGAGCCGATGGCGGAAGCCGCCTGAGGGCCACGTCCCGGAGATGATCGCGCCGCGCCTGCAGCGCGATCATCACCCCGGCCGTGGCGATGATGCCGATGCCGACCAGTGCCGGCATGTCCGGCCATTGGCCGAAGACCAGCCAGCCGGCGATCGTGGCGAGACCCAGCTGGGCGTACATGATCGGCGACAGGGTCGAGGCGGGCGCCTCGCGGAAGGCGCGAATCAGCAGAAAGTGCCCGACGCCCCCGTAGACCCCGAGCGAGACGACCATGAGTCCATCGGTCAATGTCAGGGGGGGCACCTCCCAGATCCAGGGCAGGGCCGCCGTGCTTGCCAGGCTCCCGACCATGGCGGTGTAGAAGAGGGTCGTGACCGGGTGCTCGGTCGGGCTCAGGATGCGGGTCAACAGTTGGTAGGCGGCAAAGCAGACGGCGGCAGCGCTGGCCAGGGCGATGCCCTCCGCCGGCAGGGCGCCGCCAGGGCGGGCGATCATCAGCACGCCGAGGAAGCCCATCATCACCGCCAGCCAGCGCACCCGGCCGACGCGTTCGCCGAGCAGCCGTCCTGCGGCGAGGGTGACCAGCAGGGGCGAGACGAAGAGGATCGCCGTGGCCTCGGCGATGGGCATGATGCGAAAGGCGCTCATGGTCAGCACGGTCACCAGCACCAGGCTCAACGCGCGCAGCGACTGAAGGCCCGGGCGGCGGGTGTGGATCAGCTGGCGACCCATCGAAGGGGCCAGCAGGACGATCATCAGCAGGCAATGCACCGTGTAGCGGGCCCAGACGAGCATCGGCACCGGCAAGTGCCCCGAGAGGTGCTTGGCCGTCGAGTCGAGGGCCACGAAAAAAGTCAGGGCGGCCAGCAGCAGGGCGATGCCGCGCGCCGGCGACGACGCGGAGGAGGGGCTCACGGGCAGTGCTCGGGTGTGTTGTGCGCTCAGTCGCCCAATGTAAACCGGAAGCTGGCGCCGTTGCCCGGTTCGCCGTAGGCGGACACGCTGCCACCGTGCCGGGCGATGACCCGGTGGATCGTGGCGAGCCCGATCCCCGTTCCCTCGAACTCGGACTGCGAGTGGAGGCGCTGGAACGGCTTGAAGAGCCGGTCGGCATAGGTCATGTCGAAGCCGGCGCCATTGTCGCGCACGTAGTAATGCGTGGACCCGTCGACGATCTCGGACCCGAACTCGATGATCGCGTTGGCCGTCCCGTCGGTGAACTTCCAGGCGTTGCCGATCAGGTTGTCGAGGACGGCCCGGATCAGCATGGGATCGGCGCGGTCGTGCAGTCCCGGTTCGACATGGACCGCGACGGTTCGCCAGGGCTGGCGTTCGCGGAACTCCTGAAAGATCTCGCCGGCCAGTGCGGAGAGGTTGACGGCCTGTTTCTGCAGGCTCTTGCGGGAGACGCGCGCCAGGTCGAGGAGGTCGTCGATCAGGTTGGCCATGCGCTGCGCGGCCATCCGGATCCGGCTGAGATAATCGGCCGCCGTCGCATCAAGGATCTCGGCGTACTCGGTCTCGAGCAGACGGCCGAACCCCTCGATGGCGCGGAGGGGCGTGCGCAGGTCGTGGGAGATGGAATAGCTGAACGATTCGAGCTCCTGCATCGCGGCCTTCATCTCGCTCGTGCGCTGGGCGACTCGAGCCTCGAGAGATTCGTTGAGCTCCCGGATATGCGCTTCGCGCGCCTTGCCCTCGCTGATGTCGCGAATCAGGAGCGTGAATCCGGTTCGCACGCCATCCCGTCCGGTCTGCGCCGTCAGGCGGGCGCTGAACCAGTGGGTCTGCTCGGCCACGTCGATGATGGCGTAGTCGAAACCCTGGGCCTGCCCGGTTCGTTCGAGCTGGCTTGCGGCGTCCTCGTAGCGGCTCACGACGCGCTCGGGGAGTACGGTCTCTATCGGGCGTCCGCGCAGGGGACCCGGCGAGTGCAGGCGCAGGGCGGCGCTGTCGCGCGGGTAGTGGTCGACGAAGCGGTGATGTTCGTCGAGCACCAGGAGCAGGTCGTCCATGGCGGCCACTGCCGCCCGGAGGCGGGCAATGCTGGCGTCGCGTTCCTGTTCTGCCCGAATGCGCGCGGTGACGTCACGGCCGATGACGACGAGGGCCTTGCCGCGCCCGCTGCTGTCGAATACCGGCACCTTGATCATGTCGAGGTACCGGCTGCCGCCGTCCGGATGGGGCAAGGTATGGATGGCGTGCAGCGGCTTGCGCTCCTGCCAGGCCTGCGCGCAGGTCCGCGCACTGCGCAGCAGGCTCTCGGCGTAGGCGGCGGGCGCATGGCGAGCCAGTTCGCCGTCGGTCAGGCCCAGGTAATTGACGTGGGCGAGGCCGACCATCTCGAGGCCGGCCTGGTTGGCCACCTGCCAGCGGTTGTCGGCGTCCTTGACGACGATGAAGTCGGGGGAGGACTGGACCAGCGCCAGCAACCTTTGCTGGGAATCTGCCAGCGCTCGCTCGACTTCCTGCTGGTCGGTCAGGTCGCGGATGAAGCCACCGAAGTAGTCTGCGCCCCGGAACGACAGGTGGCTCCCGAATACCTCGACCGGGACTTCGCTGCCATCGCGCCGTCGGAGGTGGCAGCGGAAGACGCGGGAACCCTCGTGACGCATCTGGCGCAGATGCTCGTCGATGCTCCGCTCGTCGCAGCGCGGGGTCAGCCGGTCGATGGGCGTGCCGAGCAGGGCGCCGGGGACATAGCCGAGGGTGTCGTGGACGGCGATGTTGGCATGGACAATCTGTCCCGCGTTGTCGACCCACAGGATCATCTGCGGCATCTCGCGCACGGCCTGATGATTGAACTCGAGGATCTCCTCCGTCCGGCGGGCGACGGCCTCGTCGTTGAGGATCAGCATCAGCGGTCCGCGGCCGGTGGCACCCGGATCGCAGCGGATATGCAAGGCCCGGACGCCGATGTCGCGTTCCCCATCCTGCAGGCGGAAGGCGCATTCACCGACGGGTGGGTCGCTGACCAATGCCTCGAGCTGGCGCCGGCTGTCCGGTCCGAGGCCGGCCAGTGTCTCGGCGAACCGGTGACCGTTCGGCTGCGGGCACCCCAGGAGCGCACACGCGGCGTCGTTGGCGTAGGAGACGGAGCCGTCGGGTTGCACCGCGATGAAGCCGAGTCCGTGGCTGCGCGACATCAACTGGTCGAGCAGGTCCCTTTCCTGCTGGCGCCGCCGGTGCGCCTCGATCTCGCGGGCCTGGTCGCCGATGATCCGGCGCAGCACCTCGGCGTGGCGCGTCTCCATGGTCTGCAGGATGTCGTGCTCGGTCAGGACCCCGACGGTGCGGCCGTCCTCAAGCACGACGAGGTGTCGGATGCCCGCGTCCTGCATGCGTCTGGCCGCGACGAATACGCTTTCGGAGGCATCGACCGTGATCAGGCCGCGGGACATGGCCGAGGCGAGAGAGACCTCCGACAGATCGCCGTGGCAGGCCAGGCTGCGGGTCAGGTCGGAGAGGGTCACGATGCCGCGGGCGTGCCCCGCCTCCTCGACGATCACGGAGCCGATCCCCCGCAGCCGCAGCTCGCGGGCCGCGTCACGCATCGAAGCGGTCGGCGGCAGGGCGCACACGCGGCGGCTCATCAGCCGGTCGACGCTG
>JBNLCM010000211.1:0-17930 GCA_050303815.1 Rhodocyclaceae bacterium | reverse complement strand
GGACTCGGCTTCGGACTCGGCTTCGGACTCGGCTTCGGACTCGGCTTCGGACTCGGCTTCGGACTCGGCTTCGGACTCGGCTTCGGACTCGGCTTCGGACTCGGCTTCGGACTCGGCTACTTTGTCATATGACAATGGCTGCGGCGTGGCGCCGGCAAAGCCGAAAATCATCAGCTCGGACGGATCGCCTTCTGCCGCGCGTTCCGGCTCGGTGGCCGAAGGAGAGACTTCCTCGAGCATGAACCGCAGGCCGCTGGTGTCGTGCGTCACGTCTTCGTGGACGGGGCCGGCGTCGAAGGGGGCGTCCTCCAGCGGCGCTTCCTCGAGCGGCTCGTCGGTGTGGGCGTCGCCGTCCAGCGAGAAATCGAGTCCGAGGCCGCTGTCGCCGAAGGTCTCGTCGTCCAGTGGGACTTCGAAGGTCGCCGTGTCGATGGGCGGGGGCAACTCTGCGGCGGGCTCGGCCTCGGGGATGCGGGCGGCGGTCGGTGGTGGCCTGCGCCACGACCAGCCGTCGATGAACAGTTCGGGGACATCGCCGTCTGCATCGGGAATCGGCAGCGGCTGCTGGGGGTCCTCGGTGGTCTCCTCGAGCACGAACAGCGGGCCGGCGGGCTCGGACTCGTCCGGAGGGACGCCCGCCTCCGTCTCGTGCGCGTCGCTTCCCGCGTCGGCCGGCGTCTGCGGCGATACAGGCGCCTGGAAGCGCTCGGCCGGGACCGGCGTGAGGCCATCCTCCTCGACCAGCGATTCGAGCGCATTGAATGGCTTGCTGCAATGGCCGCAGCGGACCCGCCCCTGGCGGGCCTGAAGCTGTTCGGGGCGGACCCGGAAGCTGGTCTGGCAGGCGGGGCAGCGGGTCAGCATCATGACGCTTGACCCTCGAGGCGCACCCAGCCTTCGTCCACCGCGCCCACGCTGAGCCGAATCCAGGGCGCGTAGGCTTCGATGACCTGTGCGGTCTGGCTCTCGAGCACGCCCGACAGGGCCAGCCGGCCACCCGGCGCGACGCAGGCCGCGATCGCCGGCGCCAGCGCGCACAAGGGGTTGGTCAGGATGTTGGCGATCACGAGATCGAAGCGTTCGCCGACTGGACGGTCGGACTGGCGCAGCTCAATTTCGACGCCGTTGCCTTCGGCATTGCTTCCGGCGGCCTCGACGGCCTTCTCGTCAATGTCGACGCCGACCACGCGCGCCGCGCCGAAGCGCGCGGCGGCAATGGCGAGAATGCCGGAACCGCAGCCGTAGTCGAGAACGGACAGCCCCGGCCGCACCGCGTCCATGAGCCAGCGAAGGCACAGGCGGGTGGTGGGGTGGCTGCCCGTGCCGAAGGCCATGCCCGGGTCCAGGCGGATATTGACGGCGCGGGGGTCCGGCGCCTCATGCCACGACGGCACGATCCACAGGCCGTCCGCGATGTGAATCGGTTCGAACTGGCTCTGGGTCAGCTGCACCCAGTTCTGCTCGGCCACCTCGCTGACCGAGAACTCGGGCACCGGCGATAGCCCGACCTGGGCCGCGGCGTCCGCCAGGGCGGACTCGATGTCGTCGTCCGGATCGAACAACGCCACCACGCGGCTGCGCGCCCAAAGCGATTCGGGCAGGTGGCCGGGCTCGCCGAACTGGGGCTGTTCGGCCTCGGTGCCCGCGTCGGCGTCGTCGATGGAGACGGTCAGCGCGCCATGCTCCATCAACGCGTCGGAGAGGGCCTCGGCGCGCTCTGCGTCGGCGAGCAGTGACACCGACAGCCACATGTCAGCGGTCCTTGATGTCCGGTGCCTGCGTGGCGAGCTTCTGTTCCAGGTAATGGATACTGGTGCCGCCACCGACGAAGCCGCCATCCAGCATCAGCTGCTGGTGCAGCCGGATGTTCGACTTGATGCCTTCGATGACCATCTCGGACAGGGCGATGCGCATCCGGCGGATGGCCTGGTCGCGGGTGTCGCCGCTGGCGATCAACTTGCCGATCATCGAATCGTAGTGCTGCGGCACCGTGTAGCCGTTGTAGGCATGGGAGTCGACCCGGATGCCCGGACCGCCGGGCATGTGCCAGTTGGTGATTCGCCCCGGGCATGGGGTGAATTTGAATGGATCCTCGGCATTGATCCGGCATTCGATTGCATGGCCGCGGAAGACGATGTCCTTCTGCTTGAGCCACAGGGGCTCGCCGGATGCGATGCGGACCTGCGCCTGCACGATATCGACGCCGGTGATCAGCTCGGTGACCGGGTGTTCGACCTGTACGCGGGTGTTCATCTCGATGAAATAGAACTCGCCGTTCTCGAACAGGAATTCGAAGGTGCCGGCGCCCCGGTAGCCGATCTTGCGGCACGCCTCGGCGCAGCGCTCGCCGATCCTGGCAATCACTTTGCGGTCGATGCCCGGCGCGGGGGCTTCCTCGATCACCTTCTGGTGGCGGCGCTGCATGGAGCAGTCGCGCTCGCCCAGGTGGATGGCGTTGCCGTGCTCGTCGGCGAGGACCTGGATCTCCACGTGGCGCGGGTTCTCCAGGTACTTTTCCATATAGACCACCGGGTTGCCGAATGCGGCACCGGCTTCCGCCTTGGTCGTCGTGACGGCGTTGAGCAGCGCGGCCTGGGTATGGACGACGCGCATACCGCGGCCGCCACCGCCGCCGGCCGCCTTGATGATCACCGGATAGCCGATCTGCTTCGCGATCCGGACGACCTCCTTCGGGTCGTCGGGCAGGGCACCCTCCGAGCCCGGAACGCAGGGGACGCCGGCCTCTCGCATGGCGTCCTTGGCAGAGACCTTGTCGCCCATCAGGCGGATGGTTTCCGCGCGGGGGCCGATGAACGCAAAGCCCGACTGCTCGACCCGCTCGGCGAAGTCGGCGTTCTCGGACAGAAAGCCGTAGCCCGGGTGGATGGCTTCGGCATCGGTGACCTCGGCGGCCGAGATGATGGCCGGGATGTTGAGGTAGCTCTTCGCCGAGGCGGCGGGGCCGATGCACACGGACTCGTCCGCCAGCTTGACGTACTTGGCTTCGGTGTCGGCCTCGGAATGGACGGCGACGGTACGAATGCCGAGCTCGCGGCAGGCTCGCAGCACCCGCAGCGCGATCTCGCCCCGGTTGGCAATCAGGATTTTCTCGAACATGCTGCCGGGCTCAGGCGATGACGAAGAGAGGCTGGCCGTACTCGACCGGCTGGCCGTTCTCGACCAGGATCGCCTTGACGACGCCGGCCACGTCCGAATCGATCTCGTTCATTAGCTTCATGGCCTCGATGATGCCGAGTGCGTGGCCGACCGTGACGGAGTCGCCGACCTCGATGAAAGGCTTCTCGCCCGGCGCGGAGGCGCGGTAGAACGTGCCGACCATCGGCGAGGTCACGACGTGTCCCTCGGGCAGGGCGTCTTCCGCAGCCTCCGGGGCGCCGGACGGTGCGACCGGGGCCGGGGCGGCGGCGATCGGTGCATGCATGACGGTCTGCATGGGAGCGGCGGCCTGGGTGAGGTGTTTGGCGATCCGGACCTTCTCCTCACCTTCGGTGACTTCCAGTTCCGAGATGCCCGACTCCTGGACGAGGTCGATCAGTTTCTTCAGCTTGCGCAGATCCATGACAGTTCTCCAAACGGTTTCACGGCGCCTTCCGGCGCCGTGTTGTTATTCGCTTTGCAGCTGCGCGATGACGAACTCGAGCGCAGCCATGTAGCCATGGGCGCCGAGACCGCAGATGACGCCAACCGCCTTGTCCGAGAAGTAGGAGTGGTGGCGGAAGGGCTCGCGCGTGTGGATGTTCGACAGGTGCACTTCGACGAAGGGAATCGCAACGCCGGCCAGGGCATCGCGCAGGGCAACGCTGGTGTGCGTGTAGCCTGCCGGATTGATGATGATGAATTCGACCCCTTCGGCCGCCGCGGCCTGCACGCGATCGATCAGCTGGCCTTCGTGGTTGCTCTGGAACGATTCCAGCAGGTAGCCGGCCGCACGTGCCCGGCTTTCCATGGCCGCGTGGATGTCGGCGAGGGTGGTCCGTCCGTAGACGTCTGGCTCACGGGTGCCGAGCAGGTTAAGATTCGGTCCGTGCAAGGCCAGTACGCGAGGGCGTTCCATCGCTTCGGCTTCTTGGTTTTTCTTGCGATTTGTGCGCATGATCGGCGAAGTTTGCCGCACTAAGCGGGTAACTGTCCAGTCCGTATTGCACTGCGGCGAGCGCGCAGGCTAGCCGGGGAGCATGGAATCCAGCGCTCTTTCCAGCGTTTTGCCGTCCATCGGGCCGAGCGTGCGGCGGGCGATCTGGCCGTCTGGTCCGACGATCAGCGTGAAGGGCAGGGCCATCGAGGGGTTGCCCAGCGAGGCCATGATCGGGAGCGAGGCCGTACCGGCCACCAGCAACGGGTAGGGTACGGCTTCTTCGCGCACGAACCGGGCCACGTTCTCCGCCGTATCGACTCCGAGCCCGACGAACTGGACGCCGCGATCCGCGTAGGCGAGGCTGGTGGCCGCGAAATCCGGGATCTCCTTGCGGCATGGCGGGCACCAGGTGGCCCAGAAATTCACCACCAGGATCTTGCCCCGCCATTCGGACAGCTGGCGGGGGGAGCCGTCCGCGTCCGCAAAGCTGAGGGCATAGAACTGCTCGACGCTGAGCGGGCCGTTCGCTGGCTGGCTGGCGACGGGCAGGGGCGGTGGCCCGCCGGCTGTCAGCCAGCCGGCGATCCCGGCCGTGATCAGCAATCCGGCAACGAAGAGCGTCCGGGCGACTGCGTTCATGGCGGGGTGGCCGTGGCCGGCTGGGCGAGTAGCGCCTCGACGGTGGGCAGCCTGGCCCGCTCGATCCCCTTGCGGGCGATGCGTTCGAGGTGGGCGGGGTAGACGGACAGGCGCACGGGGACGTCCTCCCAGTCGAAAAGCAGGATCGCCTCGGGAGCGTCTGGCCCGGGACGACGTATTTCCCGGTGCTCGTATCGCAGCTGGGCATTGAGGAAGAAGATCTCCACGTCCTTGGCGCTGTCGGCGTAGAGATCGACCTCAATCTGGGAGAAGCGACCGGCCGTGCCGTCAAGGACGCCACCGGTGAGGTAGGGGCGGAAGCTCTCGAGCAGACGCATCAGGCTGACCGCGGCCGAGCGCATCTCGAACAGGCGCGCCTCATGCTCCTCGTCCTGGTAGAGCGACTGCCAGGCCCGCAGCTCCGCCTCGACTTCTGCGTTGGTCGGCAGCGATTCGGTTTCGCTGGCGCCCAGCTGGCGTGCAGCCTTGCGCTTGGCGAAGCCGTAATCCTGGACGCCGTCCTCGGCCATCATGCGAGCGGCCAGGGCTGCGATCTCCCGGCGCAGGAGGCCGGTGCGATGGGATGAGCCGCGGTGGTTCATCAGAGCACCTCTTCGCCATCGTTTAGAATTGGCGCCCATTCTACACAGCGGCCGCGATTCTCAGGCAAACGCGCCCGCGCCACCGGCCGTTGCCGGACGGAGTCGCGATGCACATTCACATTCTTGGAATCTGCGGCACTTTCATGGGGGGCGTCGCCCTGCTGGCGCGCGCCGCAGGCCACCGGGTGACCGGCTGCGACGCGAACGTCTATCCCCCCATGAGCACCCAGCTGTCAGCCGAGGGCATCGGCCTGACCGAGGGCTATGACGCAGGCCAGCTCGACGGTGGCGCCGATCTCTACGTCGTCGGCAATGCGATCTCCCGTGGCAATCCACTGCTCGAAGCGATTCTCGAGCGCGGTCTGCCCTACGTGTCGGGGCCGCAGTGGCTGGCGGACCATGTGCTCGCCGGGCGGTGGGTGCTGGCGGTGGCCGGGACCCATGGCAAAACGACCACGACCTCGATGCTGGCCTGGATTCTCGAGGATGCCGGGCTGGCGCCGGGCTTCCTGGTGGGTGGCGTGCCAGCGAACTTCGGCGTCTCCGCGCGCCTGACCGAATCCGCCTTCTTCGTCATCGAGGCAGACGAGTACGACACCGCGTTCTGCGACAAGCGATCCAAGTTCGTGCATTACCGGCCGCGCACCGCGATCCTCAACAACCTCGAGTTCGACCATGCCGATATCTTTGCGGACCTGGCCGCCATCGAGACGCAGTTCCACCATCTGGTGCGCACGATGCCGGCCTCGGGGCGAATCGTCGCCAATGGAGCCGAGCAGAGCCTGCGGCGGGTGATCGCGCGTGGATGCTGGTCCGAACTCGAATGGTTCGGCGAGGACGGGCGCTGGCAGGCAGAAGAGGGCGACGATCCGGACGAAGCGGTGTTCCGGCTCGACGGCGGGGAGGTGGGGCGCTGTCGCCTGCCGATGCCGGGCCGCCACAATCGCTCGAACGCGCTGGCTGCCATCGCGGCGGCGCGCCACGTGGGGGTCCGACCCCGGGACGCCGTCGCGGCGCTCGCGCGCTTCGGGGGCATCAAGCGGCGGCTGGAGGTGCGAGGCCGTGTGCGCGGCGTCACCGTGCTCGACGACTTCGCCCATCACCCGACGGCGATTGCCCTGACGGTCGAGGCTCTGCGGCGTCAGTCGGCTCACGGCCGGATCCTGGCCGTCCTCGAGCCGCGCTCGAACACCATGAAGCTGGGCGCGATGAAGGCGCAGCTGCCCGGCAGCCTGATCGAGGCCGACGCGGTCTTCTGTTACGCCAACGGCCTCGGCTGGGATGCGGCCGAGGCCCTGGCGCCGCTGGGTGGGCGGGCGCGGGTCGATCATGACATCGATCGCCTGGTGGCGGCCGTGGTCGCCCAGGCCGCCGATGGCGACCGGATCCTGGTGATGAGCAATGGCGGCTTTGGCGGCATCCACCAGAAGTTGCTCGATGCGCTCGCGGTGAGGGCGTAAACGCAAGCACGGGGACCGGAAGGTCCCCGTGCGGATCGCGCCGGCGACGCGCCGGCCGTGATCAGTTGGCGGTCTTGCTGCCGTCGGCCTGCAACTGGAGGCTGCGAGCGTCCTCGGGCGTGATGTACTCGAAGACGCGGACGACCTTGCGGACGCCGCTCGTGGTTCGCGCGATCTCCGTCGCCCGGTCGGCTTCGGGGCGGGTCACCAGGCCCATCAGGAAGACCGTGCCGGCCTCGGTGACGACCTTCACGTGGTTTGCGCTGAAGTTGTTGTCGTCGACAAAGCGGGCCTTGACCTTCGAGGTCACCACGGCATCGTTGCCACGGGAGGTCATCGAGCTGACGCCGGCAACCTGGACCTCGTTGGTGACGCCGCGCACGTTCGGAATGCTCGCGGCGATCTGGTCGAGCGCGGCGCGAGAGCCCTCCGACGAGATCTCTCCGGTCAGCAACACGACGCGGTTGAAGGCGGTCACATTGACGTGGGCGGCATCCCCGAACTGCGCCTTGATCTTGTTGCCGACCTTCCATTCGAGGCCTTCGTCCTCGACGTAGGCGCCCGAGCTGCGCCGGTCGGCGGCCATGAACGCCCCGGTCGCCGCACCGGCGGCCACCACCGGGAAGCAACCCTGCAGGGCCGGAATCGTGGCGGCCAGCAGCGCGAGCGTCAGTGTCGTCCCACGAACATCCAGTTTCATTCTTCTACTCCGAGTAACAGGCAATCAATTCCGTCGCACAGGCAGTGCAGCGTCAGCAGGTGCACTTCCTGGATGCGGGCGGTTCGGTCCGAAGGCACGCACAGGTGGATGTCCCCGTCCCGCAACAGTCCGCCGATCGCGCCACCGCCGCGCCCGGTCAGCGCGACCACATGGACTTCCCGTTCGTGTGCGGCGTGGATTGCCTCGATCACGTTGGGGGAGTTGCCACTGGTCGAAATCGCGAGCAGCACGTCGCCGGCGTGGGCCAGGGCGCGAACCTGCTTGCTGAAGACCTCCTCGAACCGGTAATCGTTCGCGATCGATGTCAGGGTCGAAGAGTCGGTCGTCAGGGCAATGGCAGCGAGTGGCGGACGCTCCATCTCGAAGCGGTTGACCAGTTCGGCGGCAAAATGCTGGGCGTCGGCCGCGGAGCCGCCATTGCCACACGCCAGGATCTTGCCGTTGTTCATCAGGCTGTTCGTCATCAGGCCGACGGCGTCGGCGATCACGCTAGCCATCAACTCTCCCGCGCTGCGCTTGGTTTCGGCGCTGTCATTGAACTGGCGGGCGATCCGCGAGGCAAGGTCCATAGGGCAACAATGTGTAAGGGTGGGTGGCCAGTCTAGCACGCGGCCGGGGGGGCTCCGGCGGCTTCGGTGGCCTCAGCGATCCGCGCCAAAGATGCCGGTTTGCCAGTCGGCGGCGCCGGGGTTGCGGGGCTCGTACAGCACCGCATCGAACCGGCACGGCCGGCGCGCATGAGGCCGTCCCGGGCCGGCCAGCCAGTAGCGGGCGGCCCGCCGGATGCGCGCCTGCTTGGCCGTGGTGATGCTCGCCGCGGCCCCGCCGTAGCCCGCATGGCTGCGCTGGCGGACCTCGACGAAGGCGAGGGTGCCCCGGTCGAGCACGATCAGGTCGATCTCGCCGCCCCGGCAGGCGACGTTGCGCGCGACGATGCGGCAGCCCTGCGCCGCCAGATACTGGGCTGCCGCGATTTCGGCCGCGTGGGGCGTGACTTGCCGTGCGGCCGTGTGGGCGCCCACAATGCGCCTGCCCTGTCCCAGCAGCCACCTGCCGATGAATTCCAGTCTTTCCAGCACAGCGTCATTGTATGTGGTGGCCACGCCGCTCGGTAACCTGGCCGACATCACCCTGCGCGCCCTCGACGTGCTGCGCCAGGTGGACGTGGTGGCGTCCGAGGATACCCGCCACACTCAGCGCCTGCTCGACGCCCACGGTATCCGGGTGCGCACGCTGGCTGCCCACGAACACAATGAACAGGGCGTCGCGGCGCGGATCTGCGAGCTGCTGTCGGCGGGGCAGCAGGTGGCGCTGGTCAGCGATGCCGGCACGCCGGCCGTCTCGGACCCGGGGGCGCGCATTGTCGCGGCGGTGCAGGCTGCGGGTCTGCCGGTGGTGCCGGTGCCCGGGCCGAGCGCGGTCACGACGGCGGTGTCCGTCTGTGGCCTGCCGGATGGTCCCTTTTTCTTTCACGGCTTCCTGCCGCCGAAGTCCGTGGCGCGGCGCGCGGCGCTGGCCGCCCTGAGAGATGTCCCGGCCCGGCTGGTCTTTTACGAGGCGCCCCACCGCGTGCGCGAAACTGTCGATGACCTGGTCGAGATTCTGGGCGCGGCGCGGGAACTGGCCGTCTGTCGCGAGTTGACCAAGCTGTTCGAGGAGATCTGCCGGATGCCCCTGGGGAAGGCTGCGGCCTGGTTCGATGCCGATGCCAACCGCCAGCGGGGCGAATTCGTCCTGGTCGTGTCGGCGCCGCCGCCGGTGGTTGGGATTCCGCCGGAAGCCGAGCGCGTGCTGGGACTGCTGCTGGCGGAGATGCCGCTCAAGACCGCCGCCGCACTGGCCGCGGAACTCACCGGAATCGGGCGCAAGCCGCTCTACCAGCGGGCCCTCGAACTGAAGGGCAACAACTGATTCCTGCCGGCCCGCGGTTTAGAATCGCGCCCGACGACACGACCAACGCAGGAGCCTGCCATGCAAACCCTGACCATCACCCGCCCCGATGACTGGCACCTGCACGTGCGCGACGGGGAGGCGCTGAAGGCCGTCGTGCCCGATACGGCGCGTCGCTTCGGCCGGGCGATCATCATGCCCAACCTGCGTCCGCCGGTCACGACGGTGGCGCAGGCGGCGGCCTATCGCGAGCGCATCCTGGCTGCCGTGCCGGCCGGGCTCAAGTTCGACCCCCTGATGACGCTATACCTCACAGATCGCACCTCACCCGACGAGATCCGTCTGGCACGGTCCAGTGGCTTTGTTCATGCCGCGAAGCTGTATCCGGCTGGCGCCACCACCAATTCGGATGCCGGCGTGACGGCGATCGACAAGATCTATCCGGCGCTCGAGGCGATGCAGGATGCAGGCCTGGTGCTCTGTGTACATGGCGAGGTGACCCATGCTGACGTGGATATCTTTGATCGCGAGCGCATCTTTATCGATCGCACTCTGGCGCCGCTTGCGGCGCGCTTCCCCGATCTGCGCATTGTCTTCGAGCACATCACGACGGCCGAGGCGGCGCGATTCGTGAGGGAGGGGGGGGCGCGCCTCGGCGCGACGATCACCGCCCACCACCTGCTGTTCAACCGCAACGCGATCCTCGTCGGCGGCGTGCGCCCGCACTTCTATTGCCTGCCCGTGCTCAAGCGGGAGACCCACCGGGAGGCGCTGGTGGCGGCGGCGACCTCTGGCGACCCCCGCTTCTTCCTCGGCACGGACTCGGCGCCCCATGCCCGCAGTACCAAGGAGGCAGCCTGTGGCTGCGCCGGGTGCTACACGGCCCACGCGGCCATCGAGCTGTACGCGGAAGCCTTCGAGGCGGCCGGCGCGCTCGATCGCCTCGAGGCCTTCGCCAGCCATCATGGCCCGGACTTCTACGCGTTGCCGCGCAACGAAGACACCATCACATTGCAGCGTGACAGCTGGGAGGTGCCGGCGCAGCTGGACTATCTCGGCGGCGACCCCCTTGTTCCGCTCAAGGCCGGCGAAGCGCTGGCCTGGCGCCTCGCCTGACAGGAGACCGATCCGTGATCCGACGACCGAACCTCCTGCCGCTGGTCGTGGCGGCCCTGGTGCTGACGGGCTGCGAGAATTCGGCGGCGCCGTTCATGATCGACGGGTCGCAGCATGCCATCTCGCTGATCCGTGAGCAGCGTTACTTCTGGAACAGCGAGGTGGAGCAGTCGCTCGTCGTGTCGCGGCTCCCCAAGTGCCAGCGGCGCTATCCGATCGTGCCCGGATCGACCGAGTCGGTGAAGATCGATGTCTTCGAGGCCGGATCGCTGCTGTGGGCCTTCCGCCAGGGCGCCACCTGGTATCTCGCGGGCACGGAGAAGTGCCTGCTGCAGGAGTGGACCGACGCGCCGGCGCAGCCGCCCGGGCGGGCCGTGGGCAGCTTTGCCCGCGTCGATGGCGCACTGGCATTCGTACCGGCCGGGGAGGCCGGCGGCGCCAGCCAGTGAGCCTGGATCCAGGCCGGATGACGCCGGGCCTCCAGGTGCTCTTTGCCCCCTATCTGGAGAGGCTCGGTGCGGTGCGACGCAATGATCCGCCCGAGCTGGTCGAGCTGGCGGCCATGGCGGCAGCGGCGCCCGTAGCGCCCCGCACCGCGCGTGGCATGCCGGTGCAGTTCATGGCGGCCGGCAGCGTGCCAGCCGCGGACTACGAGACGACGATTTCCCGCTCCGGCGCGGTGCCGACCCGGCCCCTGAACTGGCACGATGCCTTCAATGCGCTGGTCTGGTGCACCTTTCCTGCGACGAAGGCCGCCCTGAATGCCGGGCACGATGCGCAGATCGCCGCCGGCGAGGCGAGAGCCCGCGGGCGCGTGCGCGATGCCCTCACGCTGTTCGACGAATGTGGCGTGCTGGTGCTCTCGTCCGATGCCGAGTGGCTCGATCTGTTGCGGGGACATGCGTGGCGCGAGGCGCTCTTCGATACGCGGGCGCGCGATGAGGGCAGGCGGGAGATCATCGTGTTCGGCCATGCCAGCCTCGATGCCTTGCGGCATCCATTTCCCGGCCTGTGCGCCAAGGCGCTCTACCGGCAGGTGAGCCCGGCCTGGTTCGAGCACACGGCAGGCGCCCGATGGCGTGAGGCGGACGCCTGGATGGCCAGGTGGCTGACGGCGCGGGGCGGTGCCTTCCACCCCCGCGATCTCGCGCCTTTGCCGCTGCTCGGCTGGCCCGGCGTGGTGCCCGAAAACGCGGCCGGGGCCTACTACCAGGATGTGTCCCAGTTCCGGCCGCGGCGACAGGCGGGTCTGGCCGGGCTGCGCTGCGTCTGAGGCGGCCGACACGGCGATCGGCGGTTGCTCGGGAATTCGTGGATAATCCGCGGCGGGAAGTTCGCCAGGCAACCGCGGTGCTTCGTGCATCGAGGAAAGTCCGGGCCCCACAGAGCAGGATGCCGGCTAACGGCCGGGCGCCATACGTCGAGAGACCAAAGCGACGGAAAGTGCCATCCGAAGGGGTGGCTTCACCAGAATCACCGATCCGGATCGGCTTGTCCGATGGGGAAACCCGAGGTGATCTGGCGTGGCAACAGAAAGAAACCGCCGACGGCACCGGATGCCGGGTAAGGGTGAAATGGTGGGGTAAGAGCCCACCGCGTGACTGGCGACAGGCACGGCACGGTAAACCCCATCCGGGGCAAGGCCAAATAGGGGAGCATCGACGTGGCTCGCGTCGCTCCCGGGTAGGCTGCTAGAGCGGCGCGGCAACGCGTCGACCAGAGGAATGGTTGCCCGGCGCCTTTCGGGGCGCTCGACAGAACCCGGCTTATCGGCGGACTTCCCACTTTCCCCCACGCCCGGCCCTTGCCGGGCGCTTCACCCCACTTTTCCCCACCGATTGCCCTCGCGGATGCCTTTCTGAGGCCGTTTCGCAAGCTATCTCGCTATCCCCTTGGATTTTCAGCCCTTTTTGCCGGCCTGCGGCTGCGCGCCGCGAGCTTCGCTAAGTCATTGTGTCAACGAGAGAAATTCCGCTGGCTCAGCTTGACCGAGTTAACCCTTTCCTCTACAGTGGTGATTGGTGGTGAAAAGTGGGTAGAAGTGGACGAAATCTTCGTCCCGGTGGAGGCAGCGGAGACACATGTTTCAGGGGGCGTCACAGCTCACCCTCGATGCCAAAGGGCGCGTCGCCATTCCGGCCAAGCACCGGGAGGCGCTGTCGACCGTCTCCGGCGGCCGGCTGGTGCTGACCGCCCACCCGCACCGCTGCCTGCTGATCTATCCGGAGCCGGCCTGGGAGCCCAAGCGCGACGAGGTGCTGCGCGCCTCCAGCTTCGAACCGCGCGCGGCCCTGCTGAAGCGGCTGCTGGTCGGTTTTGCCCAGGAAGAATCGATGGACGCGGCAGGGCGTGTGCTGGTCTCGCCGTCGCTGCGCCAGTTCGCCCAGCTCGAGAAGCAGGTCTGGCTGGTCGGGCAGGGCAGCCATTTCGAACTGTGGTCCGAGGCAGGTTGGCTGGCCGAGCAGGAGAAGATGCTGGCAATTGGTGCGGACCTGCTGCCGCCGGGCATGGAGAGCTTCTCGCTGTGAGTGCCACCGGCCATATCACCGTCCTGCTCAACGAGGCCATCGAGGCGCTCTCGGTCCGGGCCGAGGGCGTCTATGTCGACGGCACCTTCGGCCGTGGCGGACACAGTCGGGCGATTCTGGCCCGGCTCGGGCCGGCGGGACGGCTGGTCGCCTTTGACCGGGACCCGCGGGCTGTCGCAGCCGCCGAGGCGATCAACGATCCCCGATTCACGATTGTCCATGAACCCTTCAGCGCGCTGGCCGAGGTGCTGGATGCCCTGGGGCTCGATGGCGTTGACGGGATGTTGCTCGACCTGGGCGTGTCGTCGCCGCAACTGGATGAGGCCGAGCGCGGCATGAGTTTTCGCTTCGATGCGCCGCTCGACATGCGAATGGATACCAGCCGCGGACGCACCGCGGCGCAATGGCTCGCCGACGCGTCGGTGGGCCAGATTACGGAGGTGATAAGGGATTATGGGGAAGAACGGTTTGCTCATGCGATTGCAAAGGCGATTGTTGCTGCTCGGGCAGGGCAACCTGTTGCAACCACTGGACAACTTGCCGCGCTCGTGGAGAAAGCGGTCCGCACACGCGAGCCGGGCCAGCACCCGGCGACGCGCACCTTCCAGGCTCTACGGATTTTCGTCAATCAGGAGCTTGAAGAGCTCTCGCTAGTTCTGCCCCGCTGCGTTGACCGTTTGCGCCCGGGCGGGCGGCTGGTCGTGATCAGCTTCCATTCGCTGGAAGACCGGATTGCCAAGCGCTTCATGCGCGATGCGTCGCGTCCGCCCCAGTTGCCCTCGCGCCTGCCGCTGCGCGCCAGCGAACTGCCCCAGCCCCGTCTCGCGCTGGTCGGCAAGCCGGTGCGGCCGACCGAGGCCGAGGTGGCGGCCAATCCCCGTGCCCGCAGCGCCGTGATGCGGGTCGCCGAGCGACGGGAGGCCGCATGAGCCGCACAGACATCGCCCTTGTGGTGCTGGTGGTGCTGAGCGCACTGGGCGTGGTGTCGGCCCAGCACGAGTCGCGCAAGCTCGTTACCGCCTACGAGCACGAGCGCGAGACGATGCAGAAGCTCGATGTCGAGTGGGGGCAGTTGCAGCTCGAGCAGAGTACCTGGGCGAACCACGCCCGGGTCGAGCGGGTGGCCCGGGAGCACCTGCAGATGAGCGTGCCGGACCCTGCGTCGATCCTGCTGGTGGAGCCGCCCAGATGACACGAAAATCTCGCGGCGTCACCTTCAATCGCAACCCTCTCCTCGCGCGGGATCTGCCAGTCTGGCGCCCGCGCGCGGTGCTGTTGGCGCTGCTCGCCGGCTCCTTTGCGCTGGTCGGGCGGGCCGCCTATCTGCAGGGGGTCAATGACGACTTCCTGCAGGCCAAGGGCGAGTCGCGTTTCTCGCGGGTGCTCCAGATGCCCGCCAACCGGGGGCGCATCCTTGACCGCAACGGCGACGTGCTGGCGATCAGCACGCCGGTCCGCTCGGTCGCCTGGTCGCCACCGCCGCCGGTACGCGACAGCGAGCCCGCGGCGCGGCCGGAGCCGGCCAAGGTCCGGCAGCTCGCCTCGCTGCTCGAGCTGGATGCCCGCGAACTCAGCCGGCGCTTGAACGAGACCGCCGATTTCGTCTATCTGAAGCGCCAGTTGTCGCCGGCGGTCGCCGAGAAGGTGGCCGCGCTCGGCGTCACCGGTCTCCACATCGAGAACGAATACCGGCGCTTCTATCCGGGCGGCGACGTGACGGCCCACGTGCTCGGCTTCACCGGGATCGATGACAACGGGCAGGAGGGGGTCGAGCTGGCCTTCGATGAGCAGCTGGCGGGCAAGCCGGGTTCCCGCCGGGTCATCAAGGATCGCCGCGGACGCATCGTCGAGGACGTGGAATCGATCCGCCTGCCCCAGGAAGGGCGAGACCTGCACCTCTCCATCGACAGCAAGATCCAATATCTGGCGTATTCGGCGCTGCGCGACGCGGTGACCGAGCACAAGGCGCGCGCGGGTGGCGTGGTCGTGCTCGATGCCCGCAGCGGCGAGGTCCTGGCGCTGGTCAACAGCCCGTCCTTCAACCCCAACGACCGCGCGTCCCTGACGGGCGCACAGCTACGCAACCGGGCGCTGACCGACACCTACGAGCCTGGCTCGACGATGAAGCCCTTCACGGCGGCGATGGCCCTGGAACAGGGCAAGTACCGCTTCGACACCATCGTTGATACCGGCGAGGGGCGGATGACGATCGGCAACGCGACCATCCACGACACCAAGAAGCACGGCCTGATGACCGTCGCCGAGGTGATCCAGAAGTCTTCGAACGTCGGTGCCGCGACGATGGCCCTGGCCTTCGAGCCGGGCGTGATGTGGGGCTACTTCGACCGCCTCGGTTTCGGCGCGCCGCTCGGTCTGGGTTTCCCCGGCGAGGCGGGGGGGCGCTTGCGACCCGCCAAGACCTGGAAGCCCATCGAACAGGCGACGATGTCCTACGGCCATGGCATTTCGGTCACCCTGATGCAGATGGCGCACGCCTATCTCTCGCTGGCGCGCGATGGCGACGTGGTCCCAGTGACCTTGCTGAGCAAGCCGGGGGCACCCATCCGTGGGCAGCGGGTGTACTCGCCCCAGACCGCGCGCGAGATCCGCAGCATGCTCGAGATGGTGGTGCAGGAGGGGGGGACCGCACCGATGGCCCAGGTGGCCGGCTATCGTGTCGGTGGCAAGACCGGTACGGCCCACAAGATCGAGGGCGGCCGCTACGCGAACAAGTACGTATCGTCCTTCGTTGGCATCGCGCCAATGTCCGACCCGCGCATCGTCGTCGCGGTGATGATCGACGAGCCCAGCAACGGCAAGCACTACGGCGGCAGCGTCGCTGGCCCGGTCTTCAGCCAGGTCGTCGCGGGCACGCTGCGCAGCATCGGCGTGGCGCCCGATGCGCCGCTCGTGCCAATGCAGGTCGCGCAGCAATCGGTCACGGAGAAACCGTGAGCCACGAGCGCGCCATCGCCCTCCTCGAACAACTCTCGGCCCTGGGTGCGAACCCGGGCGGGATCAGCGCCGATTCGCGCGCGGTCGTGGAGGGCGACCTGTTCCTTGCCTATCCCGGCTTCAGCAGTGACGGCCGCCGATTCATCGCGGATGCCGCTGCGCGGGGGGCGTCGGCGGTGCTGTGGGAGGCCGAGGACGGTGACTGGCCTGACGGACTCGACCTGCCCAACCTGCCCGTGCCGGGCCTGCGGGACCAGGCGGGCTACCTGGCCGACCGGATCCATGGTGAGCCGAGCCGGCGTCTCTGGGTCGCCGGCGTGACCGGCACCAACGGCAAGACCACCGTGAGCCAGTGGCTGGCCCGTTCGCTGCATGAACTGGGCGACCGCTGCGGGGTCATCGGCACCCTGGGCTGTGGTTTTCCCGGCGCCCTTGAGAGCGGGCTGCACACGACACCCGACGCAGCCGACGTTCACCGCCAGCTGGCTCGCTTCGCCCGCCAACACGCCACCGGGGCGGCGCTGGAGGTGTCGTCCATCGGCCTCGACCAGGGGCGGGTCAACGGCGTCCGCTTCGATGTGGCGATCCATACCAACCTCACACGCGATCACCTCGACTACCACGGCACCATGGAAGCCTATGCCGAGGCCAAGGCACGCTTCTTCGCCTGGCCGGGCCTGTCCGCTGCCGTGATCAATGCCGACGACCGCTTCGGCGCCTCGCAGGTGGACGGCTTGCAGGCGGCCGGCGTCCGTGTCATCGCCTACACCCTCGACCCGACCCGCCGGAGCGGCCTGGGCGGGGTCGAATGGCTGAGCGCGGATGGCATGGCCAACACGATCGCCGGCCAGCGCTTCGACCTTCACTGGCAGGGACGCTCCGTGCCGCTCGCGCCGAACAGCGTCGGCGCATTCAACGTATCCAACATGATGGCGGTTGTCGGTGCGCTGCTTGCCCGGGGCGTCGATTTCGACGAGGCCGCCGGCGTCGTCGGGCGCATGACGGCCCCCGAGGGCCGCATGCAGCTGATGGGGGGCGTCGCGGAACCGCTCGTGGTGGTCGACTACGCCCACACGCCCGATGCCCTTGCGCAGGTGCTGTCTGCGACCCGGCCCACTGCCCGGGCGCGGGGGGGGCGGTTGGTCTGCGTCTTTGGCTGTGGCGGGGATCGCGACCCGGGCAAGCGGTCGATGATGGGCGAGGTCGCGACCCGACTCGCCGATGCGGTCATCGTGACCAGTGACAATCCCCGGGGGGAGGATCCGCACGAGATCATCGCGCAGATCGCAGCCGCCGCGCCGGGGGCCACCTGCATTGCGGACCGCGCCCAGGCCATCCGCGAGGCGATGGCGCATGCCGGGCCGGACGACGTGGTCGTCCTGGCGGGCAAGGGCCACGAGAGCTACCAGGAAGTGAAGGGGGTCCGTAGCCCCTTCTCCGATCTCGAGGAGGCCCGTCGGGCGCTCGAGCGTTGGCGCGCGATGCCGGAGGCAGGGCAATGATGACCCTTGTCCAGGCTGCCCTTGCCCTGGGGGGCTCCCATCGCGGTGACGCCCGATTCGAAGCGGTTGGAACCGATTCCCGTGCCATCGTGCCGGGCCAGCTCTTCGTCGCCCTGCGCGGCGAGCACTTCGACGGACATGACTTCGTCACCCAGGCGATCGCGGATGGCGCCGCTGCGGCGATGGTCGATGAGGCCTGGGTCGCCGAAAACCCCGGAGCTGTCGGCCCCCTGCTCATCGTGGCCGACACCCGCAAGGCGCTTGGCGCCCTGGCGGCCCACTGGCGGCAACAGTTCACCCTGCCGGTGGTCGGCGTGACGGGCAGCAATGGCAAGACGACCGTGAAGGAAATGTGCGCCGCGATCCTGCGTGCGCAGGCCGCGCTGGACGGCGCCGATCCGGCCGGCGCGGTGCTGGCGAC
>JBNLCM010000210.1:0-21013 GCA_050303815.1 Rhodocyclaceae bacterium | reverse complement strand
CGATTGCCAGCGGCCCGCATGCGGCTGAGGACCTCCAGCCCGGAGCGCCTCGGCAGCCCGATGTCGAGCACCATCGCGCCGTACTCCGTGGTCGCGAGCGCGTGCGCGGCGCCGACGCCGTCGGAGATCCAGTCCGGCACGAAACCGGCCTGCTTCAGCCCCACCTGGAGTGCATCGCCCAGCAGGGCATCGTCCTCGACGACCAGAACTCTCATCGCGGATGGGCCCCGTGCCCGCGCTCAGTCGTCATCGTTGTCCTCGTCATGACCGCCAAAGCCTCCGTCCGTCGCCTGCACGCCCGCCGCCGGCAGCCAGTCGGGGGCGAGGCCCGCCTGCCACGCACCCCAGGCGCCAACGACGGCCACCAGCAGGGCAATGCCCGCCAGGCTGCGGAATCCGCGAATGCCTTCACTCGCCTCGCCCCGCTTCCAGCCTGTCACCATCGAGCGCGCGAGATTTTCCCGATGCAGCACGCTGCTGACCAGGACGCCGGCGACATGGATGACGACCACGGCGAGCATCGCCGATGCCGCGCCCTCGTGCAATTCCTCCAACCATTCGCCGCCCATCTCCTGCCCCATCGGGATACCGGTGAGCGCGATGACCGCCCCGAGCCCGAGCAGCAGGAAGATTGCCAGCGCGCCGGCCGGATTGTGGCCGATGTGGTGCTGGGGCCGGATCGTCAACAGCGATTTCAGGTAGCCGATCACGGCCGATGGCGGAAACAGGAAGCTGCCGAAGCGGGCATATCGCGAGCCGATCACACCCCAGACCAGGCGGAACACGAGCATGGCGGCAAAGGTGTAGCCCAGCATCATGTGCAGATTGATCCATCGCTCGGACTCGGCGGTCAGCCAGGCACCGGCAAAGCTCACGGCGAAGGTCCAGTGGAAGACTCGCGTCGGCAGGTCCCAGACGCGGACCGGCTGCCGGCCGGTGGTGGCGGTGCTGGCTTCGCGGGCGCCGAGGCCCGTGTCCATGCTGGCATCCATCATGATTTTCTCCTCGAATGTCGTTCGGTCAGCGCCGGCTGAGCGTCGTGGGAATCCGGATCTCGCGCTCGCCGTAGCGGCCCTCGGCCGCGTCGCGGTGGCAGGCGGCACAGTTGGCCGGGCTGCCCACTTCCGGGCGTGAGAAGGTGTCCGAGCGCAGACCGTGTTCGCCGGGTCGGTGCTCGCTGACGAACCAGCGCGTCTCGGTGATGCGGGTCAGCGGGCGGCCAGACGCGCCATCGGAGCGTCGCCGTCCCGCGTTGTCGTCGAGGTAGCGGCGGATCGCCTGCAGGGTCTCCGGGTCGAGGCTGGCATCGGTGCCGAAGTGATCCGACAAGCCGTCGGCGACCGCGCGCCACGAGCGGCCGGACAGCAGCCCCGGCGGGAACGCCACGTGGCAGGCTCCGCACTCTTCCAGATACATGGGATCGAGGGGCGCGCGACGGTAGTCATCGTCATCGGCCCAAGCGCCCGACGAGGCAAGGACGGCCAGTGCCGCAGCGGCGCAGCCAAGCGCACCGCGAAGGCGGGTCGATTTCAGGGATGTGCTCATGTTAGGGCTCCTAGTTTCCGATCTGGATCAGGTAGGCGACGACGTCGGCCTTCTCGGCGGGCGTGCACTCACGCCCCACCACATCGCGGCAATTGCGGCGGAACCACTTGGCGACGCTGCGTTCGCTGGTCAGTCGCTCGGGGTTGGCGGCGGGAGCCATCGGCTCGATCGGCTTGCCGGTCACCTTGTGCTTGCCCGTGCCGGCGGGATCGGGCGTATGGCAGGTCGTGCAGCTCCAGTCGCGGCCGTGGCGCGCCGCGAACCAGTCGCGGCCGCGGCTCGGCGAGGCCTGGAAGCCAGCGTCCGCCGCACGCGCTTCCTGTTCGAAGCGCTGCAGGAAATCGCCGGGCTGGGCCGCACCGGCCGGTAGGCTTGTCGCCAGCGCGAGGCCGGCAATCAACAAGGTCGTCTTCATGGCACCTCCATCGCGCCTGTCAGGATGCTTCGCAGACTAGGGGGGCATTCTTAACCCGCTCTTAATGCTCGCCGCGCGACATGCCGACCTGCTGGCGTGCCGGCATGCCCCGGTGTGTGCCATCCCACGGCGCGAAAGCATTTATCACCCAGCGTCATTGAGTGCGCTCCGGCGGACGACTAGAATCGACCCCCACCGGGGTTGCCTCGCCCGGTAGCGATCGCCCCGCGCAGCCGGACCTCCCGTCCGGCCCGCGACGGGCCCAGAAGCCAGCCAGACGCCGCCACCCTCTTGTCGAGCCCGCTTTCCGCCTCCCCCACCGCCTGCCTGCACCGCTGGCTCCTGACGCTGGCCCTCGCCTGCCTCGGCCTGCTGTCCGTCCCGGCCAGTGCGGCACCGCGCATGGCGCTGGTCCTCGGCAACGCCAACTACGATTTCGGCCCGCTGCCCAACGTGGTCAACGACGTCACGGCGCTCTCCGACAAGCTCCGCCGCTTCGGATTCCAGGTCGAGACCGCCATGGACCTCGATCAATCGCAGACCTACAACACCCTGCTTCACTTTCTTGCCCAGGCGGTCGATGCCAAAGAGGTCCTGTTCTTCTACGCCGGCCACGCGATCCAGGTGAACGGGCGCAACTACATCGTGCCGCTCGATGCCAAGATCGGCGGCAATGAACTGGTCTTCACGCTGGTGGACCTGCGCTTCCTGACCGAACGCCTCGATGGCCTTTCGGCACGGACCAAGCTGATCATCCTCGATGCCTGTCGCGACAACCCGTTCAGTCAGGCGGCCAATGCCTCGGGCGGCCTGGCCGAGATGAACGCGCCACTCGGCACGCTGGTGGCCTTCTCGACGGCGCCCGGCTACACGGCCGAAGACGGCGTCGGCGAGCACAGCCCGTACATGACCGCACTGCTGCAGGCGCTGGACGACGCCGACGCGAGCGTCGAGGATGTCTTCAAGCAGGTGCGCGGGCTGGTCGTCAAGGCCACCGGTGGCCGCCAGATCCCGTGGGAGAGCACCTCGCTGATCACCAGCTTCAAGTTCGGCGCCCCGCTCGCACCACGACCCGACGCCGCACCGGCGCCCACACCCGGTGCGGGTGGGGCGCCGGGCAACAACTGCCCGAACTGTACGTGCGCCAGTCTGTTTACCAAACTGTCATTGGGCCTGGAGGGTCTGACCAAACATGAACAAGCCTTCATACAATCCGTTTGCCGTTGAGCGCCTTCTGATCCTGCTGGCCAGCCTGTTCGCGCTGGCCGCCTGTACCGGTGACAAGGTCGTCGCGCCGACCTACCACGACGACCTTGAGGGGGCGATCGGTTCGCTCGCCGGCCGCATCGCGGAGCAGTTGCCCGGCGGTCTGCTGTCCGTCGGCCAGGGCGGCGGCATCGTCGTGGTCGACGCCTTCTTCAACGAGCAGTCGGCCGAAGTGACGAACGCTGGCGTCCAGGTCCAGAAAGGCCTGGTCGAGCGCCTCGCCAAGGCCAACGACAAGTACGAGTTCGCGGCGCTCTCCACGCGCAACCTGTCCAAGTCGAGCCTGGCGATCCTCGGCAGCGTGCGCCTCGCCGGCAAGACCGCCGACAACGAGAAGTCCTACGCCCGGATCGAAGCGGTCGTGCGGGAGGTCGAGTCGGGCAAGGTGGTCGCGAGCGCGGTCGCTTTCGTGGCCAGCAAGCAGTTCGACGCCACGCCGACCCGGCTGTACATGGACATGCCGATGTTCCTCGCGGGCGACGAGCACCAGCAGCGCCTGCAGGTGGTCGCCGGCAACGCCGCGCCGGTCAAGGACGTGATCGGCGTATCGGCCCGCATTGCGGAGGCGACCGAGCAATACAATGCCGGTGACTTCAGCGAATCCGGCCGCCTCTTCCAGGAAGCCCTCGACGCCTCCGGAGGCAAGAGCCTGCTGGCCCTGTCCGGCCTCTACCAGTCCCAGTTCCGGGGCGGAGACTTCCAGGCGGCGGAGCGCACCTTCGGCGACCTGGTGGCGGCCGCGATCAGTACCGGCAAGCTGTCGATCAAGTTCCTGTTCGAGGTCAACGGCACGGCCTTCGCCGCCACCGGTGACCTGACCCGCCAGTACCCGATGTGGCAGCGCCAGATTGCCAAGCAGATCGCCGAGGGGAACGCCTGCCTCGAGGTACAGGGCCACGCCAGCCGAAGCGGCACCGAAGCCTACAACCACCGCCTCTCGTCGCGCCGCGCAGAGTACGTGGCCAGCTCGCTGCAGTCGATCCGGCCCGACCTGAAGGGCCGCCTGACCTCCACCGGCAAGGGCTTCACGGAGAACATCGTGGGCTCCGGCACCGATGACGCCCAGGATGCCATCGACCGCCGGGTCGAGTTCAGGATCGTGCCTTGCCGCCCATGAGCCGACGTCTCCAGGCGCGCTTCCTGGTCCCCCTCGCCGCCACGCTGATGGCGGCGTGTGCCTCACGGGTCGAACTGCCGGAGACCCATTTCCAGCAGGTCCGCGACGTCTCGCGAGCGATCTCGCTGGAGGTCGGCAGGCGCTTCTCCTCGCCGGTGCCGGGCATCACGCTGCCCCAGGGGCTGGGCCTGACCAAGCCCCTGTTGCTCGGGGGGTTCCCCCAGGGCAGCACGGCCGAGGCCATGGTGTCGGGGCACCACCTGCGCGACCTGCTGCTGCTCGACCTGCGCCAGACCATGCCCGAAACGACGATCGCGAAGCTCGAGGAGGCGGGCGACCAGTCGAGTGCGCTGATGCTGCACGGCGTGGTGAGCTACGAGCCGGGCTCGCGCGAGGGCGAGGAATCAAGCTGGTTCAAGATCGACTACGCCGTGCGCACCTATCCGGACGCCGAGGTGCTGCTCAATGGTTCCGCGCTGGTCAACGCGCGGCACTTCGATGCCACGCCGACGCGCTTCTACAAGGACGCCCCGATCTACTTCGCCGCCGAGCAGAAGAAGGATCTCGTCGCGCTCGCCTCGGCCGAGCGGGCCGACGCCCCGATGCAGCAGCGGATGCGTCGTTCGCTGGCCTACGAAAGCGCCCGAGGCGCCTATGAGCGGCAACAGTATGACGTCGCCGCAAAGCGCTTCGAGGAGATCCTCGACAATGGCGACGGGCAAGATCTGCTGGCCCTCTCCGGCCGCTTCCAGAGCCTCTGGAAACTCGGCCAGCAGGACGCGGCGGAGCGCGTCTTCGGCCAGTTGATCGACGTCGCCATTGCCCGCGACGCCTTGTCGATCAAGTTCCTGTTCGCAGTCCAGAAAGACGACTTCGACCGCCGCAGCGAGCTCTACCGACAGTACCCCATGTGGATTCGCCAGGTCGCCCGCGGCATGCAGGCCAGCGGTCGCTGCTTCGAGATCAAGGGGCACTCGAGCCGGACGGGCACCGCGGCCTACAACGAGGCCCTGTCCGCGGCCCGGGCGCAGCGCGTCCTGCGCTACATGACCAGCGCACAGCCGCGACTCGCCGGCCGCGTCACGGCCAGGGGCTATGGCTTCCGCGAGAACATCATCGGCTCGGGCAGCGATGATGCCGGCGACGCGATCGACCGGCGGGTGGATTTTGCCGAGGTGTCTTGTCGCAGCTAGCGTCTGGGGACATGGCCAGCGACCCGTGTCAGGCCACCTTCCGGCGGGTCACCCCGAGGCGGTTCCCACCGAGCGCCCGGGAGCGGAACCTCAGCGCGCGACCGCGAGTTCGCCGGTGATCCGCGCCGCGATCTGGTCGAGCCGGTCGGGATCGCCCCGCTCGCGACCGTGGGCCTTCAGTTTGAGGCCCGGAAAGCGCGGGATGATGTGGAAGTGAACGTGCGGCACGGTCTGGCCGGCGGCCTCGCCGTTGAACTGGGAAATCAGGAGGCCCGGCGCGCCGACAGCCCGCTGCACCGCCGCGGCGACGCGACGCGTCGTCAGGATGCAGGCGGTGGCGCCCTCGGGCGAGAGGTCCAGCAGTGTCACCGCCGGTTCCTTGGGCAACACCAGGGTGTGGCCATCGGACTGGGGCATGATGTCCAGGAAGGCGAGCGTGAGCGCATCTTCGTACACCTTGATGCAGGGCAGCTCGCCCCGAAGGATGCGCGCGAAGACGTTCCTGTCGTCGTAGGCCATCGAATCTCCTCCTGCCCTTGCCGGTCGCTGCCCGGCTAGTTCTTCTTCATGGCTCGCGCCATGCCCGCGCGGCTCAGCGCCTCGCACGGATCGGGCCGCTCGAAGCGCGGCGTGAACCAGACCAGATCGTAGAGGTGGTCGCGGACAGCGTCGTAGTCGGCGGGCGTATCTGCGCCCTCCCGCACCTCGATCATGCCCACGCTCACAATACGGCTGGCCGGTGCCAGGCGGGCCAGGTACACCGGCACTGCCAGGTCGAGGCGGCCATGCCCACCGCCCAGGATCGCGACCACGCCACGGTCCGCATGGGCCGCAATCCGCTCGGCCATCACCGCGTCACGGGCCCGCTGGGCCTGGACGATCATGCCCAGGACATGGGCGTCCACATGACCGCAGTGCCCGTCCGTAATCAATGCTTCGAGCCTCTTCTGGCGCGTCGGGGTCCAGCTCGCGTCGATCACCTCGCGCCCGCGTCCGGCCGGCATGGCATCGAAGCCGTCCCGTGCCACCTGCCGGGCACCGGCCCGCGACAGGTTGATGGCGACGACGGGCAGCCCGCGCGCGACCGCTTCCGACACCAGCGGCTCGTAGAGGGGCCAGCCCCACCCTTCCCGCGACAGCCGGCCGGCATCGGCGAGCCGCTCCGCCGTGACATCCGGCTCGGCCTGGGCGGCGGCCAGCGCGGCCTGGTGCTCGCTGTCGAACTGCTCCATCGCCAGAGCGGGGAGACGCGAGTCGGCCAGCGTCTGCAGCACCTTCAACTGAAGGCGATGATGGATCGGGTTGTCGTGGACCTCGCCGAGCAGCACCACGTCGGCGCCGGACAGCCGCCGAAGGGTGTCGCCGGGCGAGACGGCCTGCCCACTCGCCGGATCGATGATGCGCCCGGCGAGCGGGTGATCGTGCAGCAGCAGGCCGTTGCCCGCACAGCCGGAAAGCGCCAGTGACAGCCCGGCAACGAGCGCGAGGAACGGCAGGGACCATGGCCGGGCCGCAGGGGGATTCGCACGGTTCATGGCGCGAAGTCTAGCAGCGTATGGGGTGGCGGTCGCCAAAGTGGGCCGGGCATCCGCGCCCGGCCCTGGGCCAGGACTCAGAACGCGTGCTCGAGGGTCATTCTCGGGGCAGGGTCCGCCGTGTGTTCGTTCACCGCCAGGTCGTACTCGATGGCATCGTGCTCACCGACCGGCCACTTTGCCGAAGACGGCGGCCGGCCATGTGGGTCTACTCGACCGAGGCTTCCCAGTCGGTTCATTCTGCCCTCCCCGCCGAACCCCGGCAGGCCGACCTCGGACGCCTGGGCGTGGCGATACTTGGCCTGCCGTTCATGAATCAGTTCGGTCTCTCCATATTCCGCGACCGGCGTGTGGACAGACGCCGCAGGTCCGGCAAGGGCAACGCAACTCGTGGCCCGCAGCGTGCCAACCAGGATGCGCCCCGTGGTCGCCAGGTGGGTCGCCGCCTGCATGCCGCCGGGGCGCGCCTCGCAGCCGGCCGGGACATGCAGCAGCGAGCCCGGCACGGAGTCGTTCGGCAGCCGGGCGGAGGTATCCCAGGTGGGTGTCGCGAGGGCGGGCAGCAGGCCGGCGTACAGGGCCAGGCCGTCCAGCGCGCCGCCAGCGAGACCGAGACCGCCACCCAGCACGCGCCGGACGAGCGGTTCGCCCCCGGGCCATCATGCCGTAGAGGCACGGGGCCATCTCTGATCCCGCAGAACAGCCAGCGCAGCCACCAGGGCCACGGCAGACAGGTCGCGCGATCCCTCTGCGATCTCGCAGATGACCGAGCGCGACCCAGCGTCCCCGCGCCGGCGGGGGTCGGGCCGCCGTGGCGGTGACACCGATCCGTAGCGCCGCCTCGCGCGTTTCGCGAGACACGATGATGGCCGCGCCCGGCATCGGGCTACCCCGCGATCACGGGGCCCTGCGCCGTGGACCGCCGCCTCCCCTGCCTCGCCCAGCCCTGTACCGGCCGTCCCCATGACGATATGCTGGCAGTCCCGCGTTGCGGCGCGACCGCGCCGGAGATTTCCGCCCATGCAGCCTGCACTTCGCCTGCTCGCCCTGTCGGCCGCCTGCGCCCTGGGCCTGTCCGCCTGCCTGACACCACCCACCCGTTCGCCCGATTCGCTCACCGAGCGCCTCGCGCGGGAAGCCAGCGCAGGCCCCCTCGCCTATGTGGACGGGCAGGCCCTGCTCGGCAATGACGATGCCTTTGCGGCCAAGCTGGAACTGGTCGAATCGGCCCGCCACACGCTCGACCTGGCCTACTACATCTTCGCGGACGACTACTCGTCCTCCCGCCTCAGCCAGGCCCTGATCGATGCCGCGCGACGCGGCGTGCGCGTCCGGCTGCTGGTGGACTATTTCTCCGCCTACAAGGACCTGGATCGCTTCACCTGGCTGGAACGCGAGGGACAGGGCCACCTCGCCGTGCGCTTCTACAACCGCCCGACCCTCGAGATCGCCCGCGATGCCGCCTACCTGACGACAAGCTGCGCGGATGTCGGCGCCCAGGGCGCGACCTGCGACGACGCGAAGCGCGCCGCCATCGAGGCCCGCATGGCGGCCGACCAATCGGAGGGCCGCAACCGGACAAACGCCCGGTTCGCCGGATCGGGCCTGTTCCTGTCGGGTCTCTCCGGCAAACACGCCAAGCTGATGGCCTACGCCATCACCCGGGGCCAGGCCATCGACACCGAGGCCCTCGACGCGTCCGCCAGCGGGGCCGGCGGCAATCAGCTGGAGCAGGTCAAGGCCCTCGGCAAGATCTACTTCCGGGCGCGCTACCTGGGCGGGGTCGATGGCCTGCGGGCGCGCCTCAAGCTGGCCTTCGCGCGCCTGGCCTTCGCCGAACAGGTGAATCCCGTCTTCGAGACGGTCAGCAACTACCTGCCCCTCGAGCGTCAGAACGACACGCAGGCGCGGCGCGACTGGGACTACCTGACCGAGTTCCTCCATCACAAGTTCCTGCTCGCCGACCGCGAGCGCCTGGCGCTGGGTGGCCGCAATGTGGAAGACGCCTACCACATGCACCCGAACCCGCTGGCACGCAAGTACCTGTTCATGGATACGGACCTTCGGCTCGATCTCGGCGCGCCAGCCCCGGCGCTCGCGGCGAGCTTCGACCGGCTCTGGGAACTGGACACCGTCGCCGGACTCGGCGAGGTGCGCCAGCATGCCCCCAACGACCTGCTGGAAAACTTCGACGTGCTCGATGCGGCGCAGGAGGCCTGCCAGGCCGGCCAGGATGCGGCGTGCGTCGACGACTACCTCGCGACCCGCTTCGTGCCGCTCGACGCCCGCATTTCGCGGATCGCGGAGGCGCACCGGGAGCGGCTGTCCCGCTACCGCGACGAATACCGGCCAGCCGCCGACGGGCAGCGCATCGCGCTTGACCCGTCCGCCCGCATCCACTACCTCGAGAATCTGCCCGCGACCGACGGGCACCGGCACTATGGCGCCCGGCACGGACGCGAGGCCGAAAGCGCCAAGCACATCCAGTCGCTGTGGCGAAAGGCGCTCACCGACACCTGCACCGCGCCCGGCCCGGCCGGCCGGCGCGTGATCCTGCACAACGCGTACCTGTTCCTGCCCGCCAACCTGCTGCAGGACCTGGGCGGCATGCTCGACGGCAGCCGGGCCTGTGCCGGCGTGGCGGTGACCCTGCTGACGAACTCGCTCGAGACCACCGATCTCAACATCGTCAATCTGCTGGCCGTCTGGCAACTGAAGGCCCTCGCCGACCACCTGAGGGAGACCCGGCCGGCAAACGAGGCGGCGACATTCCGCTATCTCGAATACCAGCCGGTCGACGGCGCCCGCCTGTCCCTACACAGCAAGGTCATGGTCTTCGACCAGGCAATCTTCGTCGGCTCTTCCAATGCCGATGTCCGAAGCCTGATGATGGACAGCAACAACGGCCTGTTCATCCAGGACGCCCCCGGCTTCATCCAGGGCTATGTCGCGTGGCTGGACGGGGTCATCGGCAGCCCGGGGCGTGTCGCCGACCTCACGGCAATGCTCGGCCGCGACGCCAACGACCTGGCCGGTGACCGCGACCGCCTCGTCGATCGGCTGCTGGACCGCTACGCCGGCGACGACAGGCTGAGCCCAACGCAGCGCAGCGACCTGAAAGCGCGCTTGCAGGCCACGACGGGCGAGGTCTATGTCCTCACCCGCAAGATCCTGCGGGGAGATGCGGAGGCCGCGGACACCTTCAATGCCCTATTCAAGGCCATCTGACCCACCGGGCAGGTCGCGCGCGAGGCCGAAGCGCCGGATCGCCCGCAGCGAGTTGCCATAGCTGTGCCGGATCTGACCCGCGTCGTAGCGATGCGAGGCGCCAGCCGGACAGGCCAGGCGTGCGAGGCAGGTCGTCGCACAGGGCGAGCCGGCGGCCGTCCGGAATCGGAGGCAGCGAGCCAGATCCAGGCGTTCGTCGCCGACCGCCGCCGCCGGGCACGCCGCCCGGCAGGGGCGCGCATCGCAGGCCGTGCAGGGCGATTCGCCCGCCTCCGGCCGGGTCGGTGCCCACATGGCGTCGGTGAGCAAGGCCAGGCGATAACCGAACCAGGTCCCCCACCGGGGGTGGATGCCGATCATCAGCGGACTGGCGTGGTGCCAGCCCGCCGCGCGACCCAGCGCCTGCAGATCGACCACCACCTCGCCCGGGTAGAGGACCAGCCGGCGGGCGTCTCCGGCCTGCGCGTCCCACCAGCGGTCCAGCTGGTCGAGGCTGAAGTCATCGATGGGGTTCTCGCCTGCCACGGCGCTGCGCTGGACATGGCGCCACAGCTGCGGCCCCGCATGGGCGATCAGCACCAGGCGACGCCACGGCGCGAGATCGACGGCGGCGGCCAGCCGGTCCCGGGTCGCCGCGTCGAGGTCGTCCACCGACAGGACGGCCTGCAGATTCAGGCCGACCGCGGAGAGCGCGCCGAAGTCCGGGGTCACGCCGCGACCGACGAGGTGTCGGACATCGCGAGGATGAACAGACGATCGATGAGCGGCAGGTCGGCGTAGGTCACGAGTGCCTGGGCCCTCAGGTCCAGATCGGCCGCCAGGTTGGCGAGCATGGCCACCGTCTCGCCGCGCGAGGTGATCCGCCAGCGGCCGGGGGCCATCGGCGAGAGCCGGCGCCGCTCGTAGACAAGCTCGCCATTGACCCGGTAACCCTCCTGCCGCGCACCCGCTTCGAACTGCATCCGGATCGCGTCGCTGCCTGAGCGCTGCAGGCTGACCCGGTCGCCCGACATGCCGAAGATGCGATGGCATTCGTAGTCACCGTCCTCACAGGAGATGGTGCGGATCACACCCCGGTCGGCCAGTGGAAAACCGATGCGCGCGACGTCATGCCCGCCGCCGTCGCGGATCAGGGTCCACATCCCGCGTCCGCCG
This sequence comes from Rhodocyclaceae bacterium, assembly GCA_050303815.1. GTDB lineage: Bacteria > Pseudomonadota > Gammaproteobacteria > Burkholderiales > Rhodocyclaceae > Cognatazoarcus. The sequence goes on along the minus strand of JBNLCM010000210.1, from coordinate 9,559 downwards.
GACGGACCCAGGGTGACCGAGTACAGCAGGTCGACCGCACCCGGATCGAGACCGAGCGCGCCCGCGACGGCGTCTGCATCCAGTGCCAGCCCGCGTGCCAGACGCGCGTTCTCCCGGCAACGGTGACGCCAGATGACAGCCGCGCCGACGATCACGATCAGGGTCAGCGCAGCGGCGAATACGGGTACAGCCAGTTCGTTCGGCATGGTGACAGGCCACCCCGGCGGCGGCACGACTCCGTCGATTCCATGACGGCGCATTCTAGCCGAGCTGCCCCCCGCCCAGATGACTTTCGTCCCCGCCCTACAGCGGCGCAGGAATCAGCCTACAGGCGGACTGCCCCGCCCCGCCTTAGCCTGACATCGAGCGCCCGTCGGCCGGCAACCGGCCAGAGCGCGACACCCGGATACCGACCGTGAGACGAGACCCGGCCCTGACCTTCCTGCTGTTGCTGCTCAGCCTGGCGCTCGCCGGATGTGCGAGCACACTGGTCGCCCGCGAGGAATCGACGGCCGCCAGTCGCATCGCCAGCCTGGCCGACGAGCGCTCGCTGGCCGAGGCCGTCAGGGTGGCCGATGCAAACGGCGCGCTGCCGCACGAGGCGCGCGTGGCGGCCATCCGGCGGGTGGGCGAAGAAGGCCGGCAGGATCTGCTCGAGCGACAGCTGGCCGCGCTCGCCAGCTTTGGCGACGTCCGGCTCTACGAAGGCACCCATGGCCAGCTGCTGGTGGACGGCCCCGCCACCTTTGCCGCCATGTTCGACGCCATCGCTCGCGCCAGGCGCACCATCCTGCTCGAGAGCTACATCATCGACGACGCCGAGGTGGCGCACAGCCTTGCCCGGCTCCTTGTCGCCAAGCGCGCCGAGGGCGTGCTGGTGGCCGTGATCTACGACGACATCGGCTCGATCACGACCCCCGACGGCTACTTCGAGTCGATGCGCCGGGGCGGCGTGCTGGTCTGCGCCTTCAACCCGGTCTCACCGCTCAAGCGGCCGGGCTACTGGGGCATCACCCACCGGGACCACCGCAAGATCCTCGTGGTCGACGACGAAATCGCCTTCACGGGGGGAATCAACATCAGTGGCGTCTACGCATCGGGCTCGCTGCGCTTCGGCCGGGGAGCCACCTACGACCGGGAGGCCGGCTGGCGCGATACCCAGCTCCAGCTGCGGGGGCCCGCCGTCGAGGCGCTCGCCATGCTGGTCCGCCAGACCTGGCTCGAGCAGGGCTGCACGGGTGAGGTACCGGGTTTCACGCCGGGCGAACCGGCTGGCGGCGGGACGGCCGGCGACGACGTGGCCTGGGTGATCGCCTCGAGCCCGGACGACACGCGCAACCACATCTACGCCATGCTGCTCGCGGCCATCGACGCCTCAGTCACGAGCATTCACCTCACCATGGCCTACTTCGCGCCCGGCAAGGACATGGTCGACGCCCTGGCCGACGCCGCCCGCCGCGGCGTGGAGGTCCAGTTGATCCTGCCCGCCGAGAGCGACTTCCGTCCGGTCCTCTACGCAGGCAGGAGCTACTACCGGCGCCTGCTCGAGGCCGGCGTGCAGATCCACGAATTCGAGCAGGCCGTCCTGCATGCCAAGACGGCCGTCATCGACGGCGTCATCTCGACCGTCGGGTCGAGCAACATGGACTGGCGCAGCTTTGGCGGCAACAACGAGGTGAACGTGGTCGTCCTCGGCCGCGACTTCGCCCGGCAGATGGAGTCGATGTTCTACGACGACCTGCGAGCGTCGCGCCCGATCACCCTGGCGGACTGGTCGGATCGCGCCCTGCCCGAGCGCGTGCTCGAGTGGCTCGCACGCCTGTTCGAGCCACTCTGGTAGCCCCGCACGGTGTCGCCCTCAGGGTCCCGACGCGCCCGCGCATCCCCTCGTGCCGGCGGGCCCGCTGGACCGCACGGCGACGCCCGTGTCCTCGGCCGCTTGCCGCGTCAGGCGCCCAGCCCCGCCTGAATCCGTGCCTGCACGAGCGAGCGCCCCATCACCTCGACCACCGCATCGATCGACGGTGTCTGCGTCACACCCAGCAGCAGGATCCGCAGCGGAATGGCCACCTGGGGCATCTTCAGGCCATGGTCCTTCATGACCGCCTTGATGGCACCGCCGATCGCCTCTCGGCTCCAGTCCAGGTCGGCCAGCGCGCCTACGAGGTCCGCCAGCGCCGCACGGGCGGCATCGGTGAGGTGCTGGGCGAGCAGGTCGGCCGGCGGGGCGGGCACGCGGTAGTAGGCCATCAGGGCATCGGCCAGTTCATTGAGCGTGGCGGCCCGATCCTTGTAGAGCGGCACCAGGTCGGCCAGCGCAGGGCCGGCGGACAGGTCAAGCCCGCTCGCCGCCAGTCGTCGCGTCGCATCCGCCACCAGGGTGGCCGCCTCGGCCTGCCGGATGTACTGACCGTTGAGCCAGTTGAGCTTCTCGGTGTTGAACTGGGCGGCCGACGCCGTGATGTGGTCGAGATCGAACCACTCGACCAGCTGATCGCGCGAAAAGATCTCGTCATCGCCATGGCTCCAGCCCAGCCGCGCCAGGTAGTTGATGACCGCATCCGGCAGATAGCCGGCTTCATCGTACTGCATGACGCTGACCGCGCCGTGGCGCTTGGACAGCTTCTGGCCGTCATCGCCGAGGATCATCGACAGGTGCGCATAGGCCGGCACCTCGGCACCGAGGGCCTTGAGGATGTTGATCTGGCGCGGGGTGTTGTTCACGTGGTCGTCACCCCGGATGACGTGGGAGATCCGCATATCCCAGTCGTCGACCACCACGCAGAAATTATAGGTGGGCGTGCCATCCGGGCGGGCGATGACGAGGTCGTCCAGCTCGCTGTTGGCAAACTCGATGCGCCCCTTCACCAGGTCGTTCCAGGCGACGACGCCGTCGGCCGGGTTGCGGAAGCGGACGACCGGATTCACCCCGGCGGGCGGCTCGGGCAGCGTCTTGCCCGGCTCGGGCCGCCACCGGCCGTCGTAGCGCGGCTTCTCGCCGCGGGCCCGCTGGGCCTCGCGCAGGGCATCGAGCGCCTCGGGCGAGGTATAGCAGTAGTAGGCATCGCCCGAATCCAGCATCTGGGCCAGCACCGCCTTGTAGCGATCCATCCGCTGCATCTGGTAGAAGGGCCCTTCGTCGCAGTCGAGACCCAGCCACTGCATGCCGTCCAGAATGGCCTGGACGGCCTCGGGCGTCGAACGTGCGACATCGGTATCCTCGATACGCAGAATGAACTGCCCGCCATGCCGGCGCGCAAAGGCCCAGCTGAACAGGGCGGTGCGGGCGCCACCGATGTGGAGATAGCCGGTGGGGCTGGGTGCGAAACGGGTACGAACAGCGGAAGTCATCGTGGAGTCTCGGCTCGGAAGCGTGCGAAAGCCCGGCATTCTACTTGATCGCCGGCGCCCGGAATCACTGCCGCCTTGACGCAACCCCGGCCGCCCCATAAAATCGCCGCTCATTTTTTCGCGGGCGGTTAGCTCAGCGGTAGAGCACTGCCTTCACACGGCAGGGGTCACTGGTTCGATCCCAGTACCGCCCACCACGCGAAAGAATCCCCCATTAAAGGGGGCGGTTAGCTCAGCGGTAGAGCACTGCCTTCACACGGCAGGGGTCACTGGTTCGATCCCAGTACCGCCCACCATCCCGTGCGCACGCCAACGCATGAGCGACGTGCATGAGCCGTCGACCGGCCACCGGAAATTGCACTCGCCCATCCAGCCGGGATAATGCGGGATTCCGACACCGACCTTACCCAGACGCATGGCCACCTACCCCGCCCGGACCCAGAAGGCCCTGGAACGCGCACGCTCGCTCGCCGACCGCGGCCGGCTGCCCGAAGCCATCGACGCGCTCGAGAAGGTGGTCAGCAAGGTCCCCAAGGGGGAAGAGGCGTGGCTGCTGCTCGGAACGGCACACAGCCGCCTGGGCAGGCATGACCGGGCCTTGCAGGCCTTTGGCCGCGCGCGCCAGGTGAATCCATCGAACGCGGTCACCTGTTTCAACCTGGGCGTGGCCAACTCGGCCCTCGGGCGCCAACGGGACGCGATTGCTGCCTACGGCGCGGCGCTCGAGCTGACCCACGGCAACTATCCGGACGCCTTGCGCAATCTGGCCTGGTGCTGTCTCCAGCTCGATGACCTGGTCCCGGCCAGGATGGCCTGCGAGGCCTTTGCCGAAGACTTCGGCGAACGCGCCGATGTCCTGACCTTGCTCGGTGTCGCCTGCCAGGGCCTGCAGGACACCGCGGCAGCTGTCCGGGCGTACCGGCGGGCACTGGAACTCGGCGCACGGGATGCGATGCTGCACCTGAACCTGGGTTCCTGCCTGCATGTTCTGGAAGACTTCGCTGGCGCCGCCGAACAGGCCCGCCTGGCGGAGCTGGCGGCGCCCGGCACGGCGGTGGCCAGGCTCAACCGTGGGCTGGCCCAGATCCAGCTCGGCCAGATCGAGCCGGCCATCGACACCCTGGCCAGCTGCCCCCTCGCCGAAGCCGCGACCGCCAGACTCGCCGCGCTGTGTTACCTGGACCCGTTCGATCCGGACCGCCTGCTCGCCGCGCATCGCGCGTGGGGTGAGCAGGCGGTGGCGGCCGTGCCCGAGTTCACCCCGCGTCGGCCTGCTGCGACGGGACGGAAGCTCCGCCTCGGTTTCATTTCTCCCGATTTTCGCGCCCATCCGGTGGCCTACTTCGTCGAGGGCCTGCTGCAGGCCATCGACCGGTCGCGGTTCGAGTGCGTGCTCTATCACGACGCCCCCAACCGCGACGCAGTCACCGATCGGTTTCGCGCGCTCGCCGACCGCTGGATCGACCTGCACCCGGCCCGCGAGCCGGCCGCCGCGGCGGACAGGATTCGCGGCGACCAGCTCGACATCGTGTTCGATCTGGCCGGCACCACATCCGACCGCATCGCGCTGTTCGCCCGCCGGCTGGCGCCCGTCCAGGCGAGCTACCTCGGTTCCGGGGTGACGACTGGCCTGCCCACGATGGATTTCTACGTGACCGACGAACGCCTCGATCCGCCCGGGTTGTCCGAAGGCAACTACGTCGAGGCTCTGATCCGCCTGGGTGGCTGCCTGGCCACCTATACGCCACCCGACGACGCCCCCACCCCTCGCCCGCGGAGTCGGTCCGGCGCTGCGCCGGTACTGGCGTCCGTGGCGCGCCTGAACAAGATCAGCGACGCCACGCTCCAGCTCTGGTCCCGCGCCATGGCGGCGGTGCCGGCGGCACGCCTGCGTGTCATTGCCAAGGGCCTGCAGAACGACGCCACGCGGGCAGCCTTTGTCGCGCGCTGTGCAGCCGCCGGCATCCCACCGGAGCGGATCAAGGCCGAGGGGGCGATGCCGCTGGACGCCTATCTGGCCCTCCACGACGACATCGACCTGTTTCTCGATACGACACCCTGGTCCGGCCATACCACGACGCTCCATGGCCTGTGGATGGGCGTCGCGACGGCCACGCCCGAGCAGCCCCATCACCTGGGGCGATTCTCGGCCATGGTGCTGCACAACGCCGGGCTGGGTCAGTTTGTCGCAGCCACCGACACCGACTTCGGCGCCCACGTGAAATCCCTGCTCGACGATCCGACCCTGCTCCGCCTCGTCCGTGAGCAAGGCCGTCAGCGCGTCGCCGAATCGGCACTGACCGATCACGCCGCCCTGGCCCGCCGCTTCGAATCCGCCTGCCGGACCATGTGGTTGTCCCGCACCGGCGAATCCCTTCCCGAGTGACCGCGATCTCCCCCGCCCTGAGGGCGCTTTCCCACGGCGGGGCACTGAAGCGCCCGCGCGCCGTCGACTGACGCCCCTTCCACGCGCACACACACGCGGCGCGACATAGTTGGCATTCGCCACGCACGAAGCAGAACCCTCTCCCCCCCGCGCCCGCACTCATGCAGCAAGCGCGACGGATATTCCGCAAGGACCGCCGCCTGACTGACAAGCCCACAGGGAGACGATCATGAAACTGTCCTTCATCCGCCGAGCCGACCCGTCCATCGAAGCCGGCGCACGCCTTGCCCGCGCCATCCTGGAAATGTCCTGGAACGACGACCGCTTCATCGACCGCTCCGACATGGACGACGAAGTGGTCCGCATGATCCAGCTGAATGGCATGATCGGCACCGACCCCGAGCTGGCCGACGTCTACTGAGCAGGCCGGGCCGGGCGCGTCAGTCGCGGGCCGGCCGGTACTCGAAGGTGGCCTTGGCGATGCCGTGGTCCGAGGTGCCGTCGGCCTTGTGGTTGTCCTCGTTCAGGTGGTCATTGAAGAGGTCCATGCCCTTGAACGCCCACAGTCGCTTGTGCGAGTTGTCGTAGAACTCCTGCGAGACGAGGATGTGGTCCAGCGACTCGCGCACATTCTGGTGGATGTGGGTGTAATACACATCGCGGAAGCTGCGGTACTGCTGAAGCATGCCGGCGGTGTACAGCGAGGTGTCGCCACCGCCCTTCTCGAGCCCGCTCAAGAGATAGTTGGGCTGGCCGGTCAGGATGTTGAGCGTATTGCTGTGGGTGCCGTCGTTCAGGTCGCCCAGCACCACCACCGGCGTATCGGTGCCCTTCATTTCCGCGGTCAGCATCATGCGCAGGGCCGCCGCCTCTGCCGTGCGGCGGATCGTCGAGACCGCCGATCCCAGCGCGATGGCGTGGTCGCCATAGAAGTCGGGATCGGCGCGGTACCACCCCTCCCGGTACAGGCGGGCGGGCGCCTTCGACTTGAGGTGAGCGACATAGACGGAGATCTCTCGCCCACGGGCGCGGGGCCGGATGCGGAAGCGCAGCACCGGTCTCGAGAAGGCATGGACGCGCACCGCGATATCGGGGGTCTGCGGGTCGTCGCCACCGCCTTCCAGGCGGAACTCAGGCGGAAAATCGGTGATCCACTCCGGCTCGCTGCAAAGCAGCTCCGGTTCGACGGCGGCCGCGCAGACAATGCTCGTGCCGCGATGGGCCGGCGGCACCAGCAGCCGGTAGCGGTCGCCCATGCCGGCACAGTCGAAGACACTGCGCAGGGCCTCTTCGTGCCACAACTCCTGGAAGCCCCACACGTTGGCGTCCAGCCGGCGAACCATCGAAGCGGACCAGTCCAGCTTCTGGGCGTACTCTCCCGCCGTCCAGCCATCCCGGTCCGAATAGACGCCGGCACCGGGCAGGTTCAGGTTGTAGAGGTTGAAGGTCGCGAAGCTGATGCGCGTCCGCCTGGCCATCGTGGCTTGCCTCCATCGGAATCGGATTCGGCAACACGGTCGGGACCGCCTGCCCTGCTCACACCCTAGCCGATTCTCCCGGCATACGAAACCGCCGCGGGCACGCCGCGCATCCCGTCAGTAGCGGCGCGGCACGGTCATCGAGTCGGGTATGGGGAGGCGGATATAGTTGGGATGGAACTCGCGCTGGGGCAAGGACACCGGCGCATGTTCGATTTCGCCGTAAGGTACCTGGGAAAGGAGATGGCTGATGCAGTTCAGCCGGGCCCGCTTCTTGGACACGCCCTCCACCACCCACCAGGGGGCTTCCGGAATGTGCGATCGCTCGATCATCACTTCCTTGGCCTTCGTGTACGCCTCCCAGCGGCGGCGCGACTCCAGGTCCATCGGTGAGAGCTTCCATTGCTTCAGCGGGTCATGGAGGCGCATCAGGAAGCGGCGGTGCTGCTCCTCGTCGGTCATGGAAAACCAGTATTTGACGAGAATGATGCCGGAGCGGACCAGCATCTTCTCGAACTCGGAGACGGAACGGAAGAACTCCTCGTACTCGTCGTCGGAACAGAAGCCCATGACCCGCTCGACACCCGCCCGGTTGTACCAGCTGCGATCGAACAGCACGATCTCGCCGCCGGCCGGCAGGTGTCCCACATAGCGCTGGAAATACCACTGACTGCGCTCCCGCTCCGTCGGCGCCGGCAGCGCCGCGACGTGGCAGACGCGCGGATTCAGGCGTTGGGTGATGCGGTTGATCACGCCGCCCTTCCCCGCCGCATCACGGCCCTCGAACAACACCACCAGCTTGAGCTTGTGATGCACCACCCAGTCCTGCAGCTTGACGAGTTCGCCCTGGAGGCGAAGCAACTCGTGGAAGTAGAGGCGGGCGTCCATGTCCGGCGGCGCCTTGATGGCCACCCCGTTGGCCTGCAGGATGGCGTCCATGCGCTCGTCGTCGAACTCCATCTCGAGTTCTTCGTCGAGACGATCGCTCATCTCGGCATGCATCTGCGCTTCGAACGCTTCGCGTGCTTCGTCTCTCTCGTTGCTCATGGCCCGCCGGCTCCGCAAGATTCGTGACCGCCCCGCCCACCGGGACGGCGCCACGTCAATCGACGCTATTCTCCATCCACTGGCGCCGATTTGCATGGCCGTGAAGCGTCGGCCGGCGCCACCTCGGGCAGATATCCGGACGGCCACCGGCGGCAGAGTTCCGCGCGCACCCGCGCCCCGAACGCCGCCGCCCGGCGGTCGGTCGCCAGTGGCAGGGAAAGCACGCCCCAACAGCGGCCGCGCACCATCGCGGTGTACGCGGACGCCTTCACCCCTGATGCCGCATCGGCCGTCTTTGCGGCGTCAACGGCGGCGTGCATGGCGGCACGGATCTCCAGCGGGGGGCGGTCGTGCAATCGCAGGGTCGAGCGAGAGCCATGCCAGCCGTGGGAGCCGGCGGGAATCGCTCTGAAACCCGACGCCATCGGCCCCACCGCGAAGCGGGTCAGGGTGTTCCCGGCGGGCGGCGCTAGGTCACCGAACGGAATATCGTCAGGCCCAGCACCAGGAAGATCAGGAACAGCACCAGCGCCGCGAAGAACAGAAACTTGGCGACGGCGGCTGCACCGGCGGCGATACCCGTGAAGCCGAAGATGCCGGCCACGATCGAGACGAGAAGGAAGAGGAAGGCCCACTTGAGCATGATGTTCTCCTTGTATCCGAGCGGACCGTTAGCTTCGGCCCACACCACGAGCCTGCCCCCCGTGCGGCGCGATGTCTGTCGGCCTTGACTGCCGACCCTGTAGGAATCGACGAACTCCGCCACCCGAATCCGGACGTGTCACCTGCCCGCGGTCCGGTGCAATGGCGCGACAGATCGTTCCTCCGCCGCGGGCGGGCCCCACGACGGGCGGGGACGGGGAAGGCAACGGGACAGCGCATCGGCACGCCGGTCGCGCCGCGCCATGTCGGCGCGACGGCGGGCGGGACTACGGCCTCGCGTCTGTCGGGCCCCGCATACGGATCCATCGCACCGAGCTGGATCGCGGCCGGTAGGCCCAGCGGCCGGTCCCCGGGGACACGTTTACCGTCGCCCGGCGAGCGCCAACCTGACGGTGCCGCTCACCGGCAGCCCCGACGATGCGCACCGGGCCGCGGGGTGTGGGATCAGCGGGGCGTGACCGTCGGGTTGACGAGGCTGGGCGGGCGCTCACCCGCCAGCGCAGCCATGAGGTTGCGCGCCGCGAGCTGGGCCATGCCGAGCCGCGTGGCGCGACTGGCACTGGCGATATGCGGCGTCAGGACGGCATTCTCGAGGCTCAGGAAGCCGGGGCGGAGATCCGGCTCGTTCTCGAAT
>JBNLCM010000209.1:0-16393 GCA_050303815.1 Rhodocyclaceae bacterium | reverse complement strand
GTCGTTGTCGACGACGAACGCGTTGTCGATGTCCACGGGGTTGACGCCGTTGTAATTCAGATCGGCACTCGTGGCAGTACCCGTCACGATGTTGAAGATTTCCGTGGGTTCGATGACCGCATCGTCCGTCGCGGTGATCGTCACGTCCACCGAGTAGCCGTTGCCGGCGGTCAGGACCACGGAGTTGGTCGACAGGGTGATCTCTCCCAGGCCGCCCGGTGTGAGCGAAATCGTGACATCGTTCGCGGGCGCTACATCCGTTCCAGCCGAGATCGTCACCACCTGCGTCCCGCCTTCCGTGATGAAGAAGCCGCTGCTGGGATCGACGATGATCGTCGCGATACCGTCGATGTTCTCGTTGGAGACATTGGTGCTGGGTGCCACTGCGCCATCGTAGGCACCGGTACCCGGCTGGTTGGACGTCACGGTGTTCGTGATGTTGAAGGACACGGAACCGTCGTTGCCATCGCCCGACGCGCCCGGCGTGACGGTGATGAACTGCGGCGTGCTGAAGTTCGCGGTGGTGAAGACGATGGGGCCGCTCACGGTACCTTCGGTCGTATCGGTGGATGCCGGCGTGATCGTGACCGTCTCGCCCGCGTTGGGCGGACTGTCGAGAAAGACCGAATACGTGACCGCGGATCCATCCTCGACGGTGGTCAGGTCCCCGGGTTGCAGGACGACTGCGGCCTGAGCGGCAGTCGAGGCAAACAGGGCCGCGAGGGCCAGACTGGCAATTCTCATGGGACTCCTTTGGACGGGAAAATGTAAATAAGTTTTTCTAGGAGGTGCCATGCTGACGGATGCACAGCCATTTGGCAAGGCATGCGCCCGGAGAAAGCGAGGCAACGTCGGGAGGGGCAACGCTCAGAGGATCCGCTTCGCCCGGCCCATGGCCACGGCCTGGGTTCGGCTGTGCGCTCCCAGCTTGCCGTTGATGCTGCGCAGATGGGTCTTCACCGTCGCTTCGGAGACGAACAGGGTCTCCGCCATCGCCCGGTTGGAAAGTCCCTCGGCCACCAGGCGCAGCACCTGCAGTTCGCGTTCGGTGAGGGCATCCGGGTCGTCGCTGCGGTTCGGTAGCGGCGGCAGTTCGGCAGGTTCGGTCTGCCCGCCCGGCGCGAGACGGGCGAGCAGGGGCTGGAGCAGGGCGCGGTCATCCTGTATCTGTCCGCTCACCCCCAGGGCGCGGGCCTCGTCCCAGGCCGCGGCGAACTGATACTGGGCCTTCGCGTGCTGGCCCAGCTCGAGCCATGCGCGGGCCTCGAGCATCTGCAGCAGGAGCCGCCGGCGGTGGCGCCGGGTCTTGGCGACCGCGGTCAGCTGGGCCGCCAGGATGTCCGCCGCCTCACGGGGCTGGTGCGTGCGCAGCGCGAGGCGCGCCCGGTGCAGCTCGAGATCCTCGGTCTCGTTGCCGTGGTAGATGCGATGCCCGAAGCCGGCCCAGTGGGCCTGCCGGCGGGCCTGTTCGAGCAGGCGGCTGGCCTGCTCCAGGTCGCCGATCGCCATCGCCAGCCAGGCCCGCTCGATCCGCGAGGTGGCCACGATGCGCGGCGCCTCGCGGGCGATGCCGAGGTATTCCATGTCATTGAGCCGACGCTGGGCCGCCTCGACGTCCTGGCGGGCCAGCGACAGGCGGGCCAGGATGCGGTTGGCGACGATGATGTGGTCGGGCAAGCCGGTCTGTTCGATGATCGGCAGGTAGTCGTTGAGCAAGTCCTCGGCACCGCTCGGGTCCTCGTTGAGATAGAGCAGCTCGGCCAGGTGCACCGCGGCCACGGCGCTGGCGCTCGAGTAGCGGGTGCCGCCGGTGGCGCGCTGGAAGGCATTGGCATAAATGGCCTGAGCGCCCGCGCTGCGGCCCTGGGCGAACTCCATCGCCCCCTCCAGGCACTGGGAGTAGGTCCAGCCGTAGGTGGAGCCGGCCCGCAGGAACAGGCGCTTGGCAGTGGCGAGCAGCTCGGCGGCCTCGTCGAAGCGGGATTCGGTGCCCAGGCAGAAGGCCGCGATGTTGCACAGGGCGCCGTGGGCGAAATCGCCCTTGCCCGACAGGCGGGGCAGGTTGTGGGTCGCCGCGTGCTGGCATTCGTCGATGCGATCCGAAAAGATCTGGATCGCAGGCCCGAGGGTCAGGACCTCGTCCTTCTCCCGCGCCGTCAGCTGGCGCTCGCCCGCGTGGCGAAACTCGTCGAGGACCGATCGCGCTTCCTGGTAGCGGTGCAGGAAGGTCAGCGCCCAGGTGTAGGACAAGCGCAGATGGGGCAGGTCGTCGAGGCAGTCGGGCGGCAGGGTCTCGACCCAGCGGGCGAGGGTATCGACGCGCCCGGCATAGAGCAGCGTTTCGGCGTGCGCGTCGAGCAGTTCCGCCGCCATCCGCGTATCGTCTGCGGCCAGCGCGTGCTCGACCGCCGGCACGACGCGGTTCTGAGACAGATAGGCCTGGGCCGCCCGGCGATGCCGCTCGACGGACTGACCGGGCCGGCGCCGCTCGAGCTGGGTACGCAGGAAGTCGGCGAACAGATTGTGGAAGCGCCACGTGGTGCGCTCGGCGTCGAGCGGGATCAGGAACAGGTTGGCACGCTCGATCGCCTCCAGCTGGGCGGCACAATCCGGCCGGCCGCTGACCGCCTCGCACAGGGGCACGGTGAGCGTATCGAGCACACAGACATCCAGGAGAAAATCCCGCACCACGGGATCGAGCCGCGACAGCACATCCTCCGCAAGGTAGTCCGCGATGCCGGCGTTGCTGCCGGAGACGCCGGCCAGCAGCTCGCCGGGATTGCGGGCGCCCGACAGGGACAGGGTGGCGAGCTGGAGGGCAGTGGCCCAGCCCTCCGTGCACTGGTGGAGCGCCTGGATGTCCCGCTCCGGGACCGGCTGCTCGCGGCGCGTGTTCAGATAGGCCGCGGTCTCCGCCAGGCTGAACCGCAGCTGCTCGATGCCCAGTTCCACCAGTTGCTCCCGCACCCGCAGGCGACCGAGCCCGAGCGGCGGCGTGCTGCGGCTCCCGATCACCAGCCGGCAGCCGGGCGGCTGGTGATCGATCAGCTGGCGCACGATGGCATGGATCGCCTCATTGGCCACGCACTCGTAGTCGTCCACGAACAGGGCGAACGGCTGGCCGCAGCCCGACAGACGCTCGAGGAGATCCAGCACCACGCCGGACGGCACGATCTGCGAGTCGAACAGCGAGGCCGGCAGGGGCGGGACGTCGCTGGCCCGGCCGATGTCGCCAAGCGCCGCGGCCAGATAGGTGAGGAAGCGAGAGAGGTCGTTGTCCTGCGGATCCAGGGTCAGCCAGGCGGTCGCCATGCCGGCCCGCTCCAGCTGCTCGCGCCACTGCAACATCACGCTGGTCTTGCCGAACCCGGCCGGCGCATTGCACAACACCAGTCGGGTGCCGCGGGGCACGCCGTCGGCCAGGCTGGGCGCGACACGGTCGATCGGGTGGGTCACCCGGCTCGGGGGGGTCAGCTTGGCTCGTGTCAGGCGGATGCCATCGGGGCTGCCGATGGCCGCGCCGGTGTCGGGTGATCCCACGTCTTGGTCTCCTCCGCAGGCGGCGAAGCCGGTCCGTTGCCGGCGACGTCCGCTGATTCTTCCGCACGCGCAGCGTGCGGTGCGCCGCGCGCGGATGAATGATCGGTCAGTCTCCACGCTACCCCAAAGGACCTAGTTCCGCCTCCTCCCAAAGGATGATTCGCGCACCGCGGCGCGGCAACCCGCCGCGTCGCAAAATCAACCCTTTTGACGATGCCCGCGACCCGGTCGCCGTCCAGCATTCGGGCTGTGTTCAACGCAAACCGAACTGGGCGAGGCCGATCCGTGGGCAAACTGATCAACATCGACAACGGCGGGACCCTGACCGACATCGTCGTGGTAGACGGTGACGACGTCGTCCGCACCAAGACGCTGACCACGCCGTACGACCTCTCGAAGTGCTTCTTCGAGGGCCTGCGCAAGGCCAGCCGCGCCGTCTACGGCCAGGAGGACGTGATTGGCCTGCTGCGCGAGACGGACTACATCCGCTACTCGACGACCCAGGGCACCAATGCGCTGGTCGAGCGCAAGGGCCCTCGCATCGGCGTGATCCTGGCCGAGGCGCTGCTGCGGGATGCGCTCCAGGCCACGCCCGCCGCGCGCGAGATGTTCTCGGTCCTGGTCGCCGACCGGGTCGCCAGCGTGGATCCCACCGCCGACGACGGGCTCGATGCCCGCCTCGTTGCCGCCGTGAATGCCCTGACGGCCAACGGCGCCAACCGGATCGTCGTCGGTATGGCGGGCGAGGGCGGTTCCGCGGCGGAGGAGCGGCTGCGCCGCATCGTCCTTGCGAAGTTCCCTCCGCACCTGCTGGGCGCGGTACCGGTGCTGTTCTCCCATCAGGTGTCGGGCGATGCCGACGATGGCCGGCGCATCTGGTCGGCGCTCCTCAATGCCTTCCTTCATCCGGCCATGGAGACCTTCCTCTACCACGCCGAGCACAAGCTGCGCGACGCCCGCTACCGTGCCCCCCTGCTGATCTTCCGCAACGACGGCGACTCGGCCCGGGTGGCCAAGACCATTGCACTGAAGACGTACAGCTCGGGTCCCCGCGGCGGGATGGAGGGCGCCAGGGCGCTGGCGAACCACTACGGCATCGCGCACCTCGTGTCGGTGGATGTGGGCGGCACCACGACGGATATCGGGGCCACCCGCGCAGGCCAGGTCGCAAGCGAGCGACGCGGCAACGTGGAGGGGGTTCGGGTTTCCTTTCCGCTGGTGGACATCCACAGCGTCGGCGTCGGCGGCGGCTCCGTCATCCGCGCCAGCGGCGGAGAGATCCGGGTCGGGCCGGAGAGCGTTGGTGCCCAGCCGGGACCGGCCTGCTTTGGCCTGGGCGGCAAGCACGCCACGATCACCGACGTCTTTCTGCTGACGGGCGTGCTGGACCCCAACGCATTCTTCGGTGGCGACCTCGCCCTCGACGTGGAGCGGGCCCGCGCGGCGGTGCTGGACAACGTGGCCCGGCCCCTCGACATGAGCCTCGGGCGCGCGCTCGCCGAGATGGAAGCGGCCTGGGTCGCGCGGGTGGCCGCGGGCATCCGCGAGCACGGCCCGGTGACGCCTGACACGGTGCTGGGCGCCTTCGGCGGCGGCGGCCCGCTGGCCATCTGTGCGGTCGCCGACGCGCTCGACGTCCGCCGCGTCCTGGTGCCCCGCCTGGCGGCCGTGTTCTCGGCCTACGGCCTGTCCTTCTCGGACATCGCGCACCACTACGAAGGGGCTCTTCCGGAGACGACCCAATCGGCCTTCGACGACGCCGTCGCCGGCCTGACGGCGCAGGCGCGACGAGACATGTTCGCCGAAGGCTTCACGCTCGAGGACTGCACGCTCCAGGTGGGTCTCGTGCGCCAGGCCGCGGGTCGGGAAGACGAGATCCCGCTGCCGGACGGCCGTCTGCCCGACGGACTGTTACCCGACGACGCCTGCAGCGCCACCCTGAGCGCGACCCGCCCGATCCGCCACGCCCGCTTCGGGGTGGCGGGCACGCCCGACCCGGTCTCCCCGGTCGTGGCCGGCGAGCGCATCCTTCGGGATGCGGCGGGCGAGGCCCGGCCGGTGCCCCTGGTACGCCTCGCGGACAACGCGCCCGGCGCCACGGGCTGCGGGCCGGCGGTCCTCGAGGAGGACTTCTTCACCTGCCGTGTGCCGGCTGGCTGGCAATACCGCTTCACCGCCGGCGGCGACATCGAACTGACACGGGAGGCCTGACATGAGCGGTAGTGAAACCCTGGTGCTGCGCACCTTTCCCCGCGGCCGGATCGGCGCGGACACCTTCGCGCTGGTGCGCTCGGACGTCCCCGAGCCCGCCGATGGGGAGGTCACCGTGTCCAACCGGCTGATCTCGATCGATCCGACCATGCGGGTGTGGCTCGACGACGAGCGCACCTACATGGATCGACTGACGCCAGGCGAGGTGATGCGGGCGATCGCGATCGGCGTGGTCGAGGCCTCGCGCAGTCCCGAGCTGCCGGTCGGCACGCACGTGCTCGGTCTGACCGGCTGCCGCAGCCGGGCGACGCTGCCGGCGGCCTCGCTGCAGGCGCTGCCGGATATCGGGCCACTACCCCTCGAGGCCCATTTCGGGCTGCTTGGCCACATCGGCATGACGGCCTGGTGCGGCCTCAACGAGATTGGCCAGCTGCGCTCCGGCGAAACGCTGGTGGTCTCGGCCGCCGCAGGCGCCGTGGGCTCCCTCGCTGTGCAGGTCGGCAAGCTGATGGGCTGCCGCGTCGTCGGGATCGCAGGGGGCGCCGACAAGTGCCGCTATCTCACCGACACCCTCGCCATCGACGCCGCCATTGACTACCGCAGCGAGGACGTCGCCGCCCGTCTGGGCGCGCTCTGTCCCCAGGGTATCGACGTCTATTTCGACAATGTCGGCGGCGAGATGCTGGAGGCCGCGCTCGAGCACATGGCCCTGTTCGGCCGCATCGTCGCCTGCGGCATGATCAGCGGCTACAACCGTGACGCCCTGCCGGCCCCCCGCAACCTGCTCAATGTCGTGACGCGCCGGCTGCGGATGGAGGGCTTCGTGATCCTCGACCCGCGCCATGACGCCCAGGCCGCCTACCGGGCGCTGCTCGAGTGGGCGGCGGCCGGACGCCTCCAGTACCGGGTCCATGCCTTCGACGGGCTGGCCCGGGTTCCCGAGGCGATCAACGCCCTCTTTGACGGCAACCACCACGGCAAGGTCGTCGTGCGTGTCGGCGACGGCGATGGCCGGTCGGGCGACGCCCGCTAGCCGACGCCCCCCCCGACGGACCCCAAGCCCCTGCGCGGAGACCCCCGATGAAAGTCTTCATGACCGAATACCTCGCCATCGACCTCGATCGCGAACTCTGGCAATGCCGCCGCTGCGACCACGAGATCGGCCCGGCGCGTGGCAACTACAAGGAAGGGCTGCTGGTGTATGACCGCGACCCCCGCGAGATCCATCGTCCGCTGCTCGATCCCGCCAGATACCGCCTGACCTTCTCGCCGCATCCTCGCTGGTGCCGGATCCTGGAGTTCTACTGCCCGGGCTGCGGCACCCTGGTCGAGACCGAATACACGGTACCGGGGCATCCGCCGCTGCACGACATGGAGTTCGACATCGACGCACTCAAGGCGCAGTGGAAGGACCGGGCACCGATGCACGAGCCCGCCCCGGCGCCGGCGGACGAGCCACCGCTCAAGCGCCACTGCCACGGCCATTCCCACTGACCGACCGGAGCCAGACCGAATGAAACGGGTTGCCGTAGATATCGGCGGGACCTTCACCGACTGTTTCGTCGTGTGGGGCGACCGCAGCGTGCAGCGCAAGGCGCTGACCACGCACCACAACCTCGCCCTCGGCTTCAACGAAGCCCTCGACTATGCCTGCCAGGAGCTCGAGGTGGGTCGCGAGGCCCTGCTGTCGGAGGTCGATTCGGTGCGCTACGCGACGACCCTGGGCACCAATGCGCTGATCGAGCGCAAGGGGCCGAAAGTCGGCCTGCTGGTGACCGCAGGCTTCAAGAGCACCGTGCCGATCGCCCGCGGCAGGGGCTATGGCGAAGGGCTCGACCCGGTCGCGCAGATGGACATCCCGAACGCGTCGCGACCGGACCCGCTGGTACCGATCCCGATGATCCGCCAGGTTCGCGAGCGAATCGACTAC
Source organism: Rhodocyclaceae bacterium (assembly GCA_050303815.1). Classification (GTDB taxonomy): domain Bacteria; phylum Pseudomonadota; class Gammaproteobacteria; order Burkholderiales; family Rhodocyclaceae; genus Cognatazoarcus. The sequence goes on along the minus strand of JBNLCM010000209.1, from coordinate 8,712 downwards.
AAGGGCGAGGTCGTCATGGGCCTCGACGAGGCCGACCTGCGTTGCCAGATAAGGGCCCTGGTCGACGCCGGGGCCGAGGCGCTGGTGGTGCTGCTGGCCAACAGCGTCGTCAATCCGGACCACGAGCTGCGCGTGCGGGAGGTCTTCCTTGAGGACTACCCGGCCCACATGCTCGGGGCGATCCCGATGGTGCTGTCGCACCAGGTGGCCGGCCGCAAGGGCGAATACGTGCGGGGCATGTCGGCGATCATCGACGCCTTCCTGCACAAGGTCATGTACCACGGCCTCGGCAGCCTGGAGCTCAATCTCCGCAATGCGGGCTATCGTCGCCCGATGCTGGTGGTGCACAACTCCGGCGGCATGGCCCAGCTGAACTCGACCGATGCACTGCAGACCGTGCATTCGGGGCCGGTGTCGGGCATCGCCGCATCGGAGCACCTGGCCGCCCAGGGCCGCCTGGGCAACGTCGTGGCCACCGACATGGGCGGCACCAGCTTCGACATCGGCATCGTTGTCGACGGCGGCGTCAAGCACTACGACTTCAACCCGGTGATCGAGCGCTGGATGGTCAGCGTGCCGATGGTGCACCTCGTCACGCTGGGCGCCGGAGGCGGCTCGATCGCCAGCTTCGACCGCATGTTCGACACGGTGCGGATCGGTCCGGAAAGCGCCGGCTCCGATCCCGGCCCGGCCTGCTACGACCGGGGCGGCCTCAACCCGACGGTGACCGACGCCGACCTGATGCTCGGCTACCTCGACCCGGACAACTACGCCGACGGCCATATCCGGCTCAACGCACGACGGGCGACGATGGCCTTTGAGGAAGGCCTGTGCGACGACCTGGACGTCGATCCGGTGGACGCCGCCCGCCTGGTCAAGCAGACCGTCGATGCCAACATGGCCAACGGCATCGCCGCCGAACTCCGCGCGCGGGGCTACGACCCGCGGGAGTTCACGATGCTGGCCTATGGCGGCAACGGACCGCTGCACGCTTGCGGCGTGGCGCGCAACCTGGACATCGACGCAATCCTCGCGCCGCCGTTCTCGTCGGTGTTCTCGGCCTGCGGCGCCGGCAACATGCACCAGATGCACATCCACGAGATGTCCACCTACCTGGTGCTGTTCGACTCGGTGGCCAAGACCGTCTTTTCGGATTTCGAACGCTTCAACGGCATCGTCGAGGCGCTCGAGGCGCGGGGCCGCGAAGACCTGCTGCGCCAGGGCATGCCGGAGTCGGCCATCGACTACCGCCTCGAGCTCGACATGCGTTACGGCAACCAGCGGGTCGAGACCGCGGTGGCCACCGAGCTGTCGCGGCTGGAGTCGGTATCGGACGTGCTGCGGCTGATGGAGCAGTTCCACAGCAGCTACGGCAAGCGCTTCGGCGAAGGCAGCCAGGCGCCCGAGGCCGGCGTGCGCATCAACACGATCCGGGTTCGGGCTTCGGTGTCGCTCGACACGGTGGACTTCAGCGACATCCTGCCCGGCGAGGTGCGCCTCGCGCCGCCCGAGCGGGTGGGCGAGCGCCGCTGCCACTTCGTCGGAATCGACGGCGCCCTGCCGACGCCCATCTACGACGAAGCGGCACTCAGGCCAGGCACCACCATTGACGGGCCGGCCGTGGTCACCACGCGCTTCACCACCTACCTGGTCGAGCCCGGCTGGCAATACCGGGCGGCGGGGCAGGGCGCGGTGTGGTTCATGCGCGGCTCGCGGGCCGCCGGCTGACATGGCAACAAGACCCCAGGGGGAGACGATGACGCAACCGACGATCGACATCGCGACGGAGTCGCTCAGCGACGACGAGCGTGCGCTGGTGGATGACTTTCTTCGCGACAACACCCTGTTCCTCGCGCCGGATCGCGAGATCATGCGCAACCATGCCCACGGTCCCCGAAGCCGCGACGAAGAGCGGGTGCTGACGGGCGATCCGGACCCCCACGCGCTGAACCTGGTGCGCGGCCGGCTGTACGCGGCGCTCGACGAGACCTACGACATGGTCGAGCAGATGGGCACCGCGCCGGGCGCCAAGTGGGGCGATCTGGTGACGGGCATCTACACCGCCCGCGGCGACCTGTCGGCGATCAGCCCGAAGGGCGTCGTGGTGTTTTCCGGGATCTGCCACTATCCGATCAAGTTCATCGCCAAGTATTGGGCGAAGGACCCGACCGTCGGCCTGTCGGAGGGCGATGGCTTCATCCATAACGACTCCCGCTACGGCAACATCCACAACACCGACCAGAGCATGATCATGCCGGTGTTCCACGAGGGCGAGCTGATCTGCTGGGTGTCGTCCACGATCCATGAGGGCGAGAACGGCGCCTGCGAGCCGGGCGGGATGCCGGCGGCGGCCGAGAGCAAGTGGGACGAGGGGCTGAAGATGAGCCCCTTCCGGATCGTCGAGGATTTCCAGATCCGCCGCGACCTGCTGACCTACCTGCAGAACTCGGTACGCGACCCCAAGCTTCAGTACGAGGACATCAAGGTCAAGCTGCATGCCTGCGTGCGGCTGATCGAACGGATTCGTGCCGTGATCGCCGAATACGGCAGGGACGCCTTCATCGGCTGCCTGCGCAAGAACATCGAGGATGTGGATGCCGAGGTGCGCCGCCGCATCCGCGAGATGCCCGACGGGACCGTGCGGGTGCAGGCCTTCATCGACGGCACGCTGCGCGAGAACTGCCTGATGAAGTGGAACTTCTCGGTCACCGTCAAGGGCGAGAAGATGACCCTCGACTGCCGCGGCTCCTGCCCCGAGTTCACCAACCGGTCGATCAACACCACGCTGGCCTCGCTGAAGACCTGCCTGGCGACCAGCTACCTGATCTACATCTGGCCCGATCTGCCGCACAACATGGCGGTCTTCTCGCCGATCGAGGTGCTGACCGACGAGAACTCGCTGCTGGACGCCTCCTTCGATGCGCCCAACGCGATGAGCCTGACGCCGCTGTTCAAGTCCTTCAGCATGCCCATCTACGCGATGGCCAAGTTTCTCTACAGCGCGCCCAAGCGCTACACCTCGGTCTATGCCTCGCACTTCAACCAGCCCTTCACCTTCGTTTATGGCGGCGTCACGCAGCACTCGGAGGTGACCGGCAATTTCTGCGCGGACATCAACGGTAACGGCGGCGGGGCGCGTTTCGACCGCGACGGCGAGCACGCCATCTCGCCGATCTTCGGCTACATGTGCGACACCGGCGAACAGGAGTTCAACGAGGAGGAGCTGCCGGTGCTGCGACTCGTCTCGCAGCACCTCTCCAAGGACCGGATGGGCTTCGGCAAGTACCGTGGCGGGCTCGGCTACGAGCAGATGATCACGGCCCGCGACAGCGACGTGTGGGGCTTCATGACGGGTGGCACCGGTTCGTTCCACCCGAGCGCCTACGGGCTCTTCGGCGGCTACGGCTCGCCGGCCTATCCGCTGGCCAAGGTCAAGGACGTCAATGTCTTCGAGGTCCTGAAGCGTGACCCGGGCCGTTTCCGTTTCGACATGGTGGAGCTGATGAACGAGCAGGCCCTCGAGGGCGCCACCTACGGTACCTACCACATGGGCATGACCTTCGAGCCCGCGGCGCAGGGCGAGGTCTACATGATCTGCCAGGGGTCGGGCGGCGGCTACGGCGACGTCCTCGAGCGCGACCCCGAGCTCGTCATGAAGGACGTGGAGGAAGAGCTCCTCTCGCCGGGCCTGGCGCGCGAGATCTACTTCGTCGTCTTCGACGAGGCGACCCTGATCGTCGACGTCGCCGCGACCGACGCCGCGCGAGAGGCCGAGCGGGCCGCGCGGCGGGCACGGGGCCGCCCCTATGCCGAGTTCGTCGCCGACTGGTGTACGGCCGAGCCACCGGAAGACCTGCCGTACTACGGCAGCTGGGACGATCCCGCGGTGATCTGGGCGGGGCAGGGGACGGGGCGGCGCCAGCTGGACGCGGGCGCGCTGGCCGGCATCATGATGCCGAACCCCAAGGACCTGCGGATCGCCGAGCTGGAAGCCGAAGTCGCGCAGCTGAAGCGCGACCGGGCCGGGCGCTGACATGGGTGCGCTGATCGATCGGGTGGACGGCGTGCGCGACACGCGCGGCCGCGGCGTCTGGGTGGACGGTCTCGACTACGGCCGGACACGGCTGCTCGGCGGGGCGGCCGTGCCCTGGGGCGACACGACCGCCTGCGTCGCGTTCTTCGGCCAGCTGGACCGGCTGCTTCGGTCGGACGTGCAGTGGCTGCCAGTGGCGGACTTCTTCCGCGACCGGGTCGCTGCCAACGGCGGGCTGCGCTCGGCGATGGCCGCGAAACGGCGCAGCGGCTTTGCCCTGAAAGCCATGCTGGGCGACGCGGCTGCGCGCCAGGCGCTGGTCGAGCTGGTCACCGCGCTGGGCCGCCAGTCCCGCGCACCGGTGGTCCTCGTTCTGCCCGACGCGGCCGGGTGGCTGTGCGTCGCGCACGCGATGGCCCATGGCGAGGCACCGCCACCCGATGCCGATGCCGGCGAGCGCGCCGCCATGTACGTGGCGGATTTCCTGCGCGTCCTCGCCGATGCCGGACCCGGCGGCCTGCTGGTGGATGCCTCCGGCGTCGGGCTCGAGGGTGGCGACCCGCATGGCCCCCTCGTGAACCAGGCACGGCACTACCGCTGGGACTGCGCCCTGCTGGGCGGGCCGGCGACCTGGGATGCCGCCGCCTACGACCTGTGCATCGGCCGTGCCGGCTGCCACGGTGCCTGCCTCGAGACCCTCGACGACCCCGCGCCGCCCGCGGCCTTCTATCTGCAACGGGTGCCCGCAGCGGCCGAGCCCGAGCCAGTGCTCGCACGACTTGCCAGCCTGCGCGGCGGCGGACACTGAGGTGGACGGGCTCATGGCCATCGAACAAGGCACCCGGCCCGCACGACAGCTGGCTGGCTGGCTCGCCAGCCTGGCGCCGGTCGCGATCATCGGCGGTTTGCTGTATGCCGCGTTTTTCGTCCAGGTCGTGCCCGAACTGCCGGCCCTGGCCCAGCCCGCGGTGGGTGCCAGGGACCGCTTCTACGGGATCACCGCGGCCGATAGTCGGATCTGGGCGGTCGGCGCCCTCGGCAAGGTTGTCACCAGCCGCGACGGCGGCCAGCAGTGGACTCGACAGGAAACCCCGCTGCGGGTGCCGCTGCAGGGCATCGGGGCGTGGGACGCGCTGCGCCTGGTCGCGGTCGGCAACAATGGCGCCGTGCTGGTCACCTCGGATGGCGGCGCCCAGTGGCAGGCGGTTGAGGTGCCTGCCGCCGACGGGCGAAAGTTCCTGCGCGTACGGGCCTACCGGGACGGCGTGGCGTGGGCCACCGGCGAGTTCGGGATGGTGCTGCGCAGCGACGACCATGGCGCCCACTGGCGCGAGATGATGGCGTCGGAGGACATCGGCTGGAATGACGTCGCCGTCCTCGGCGAGCGCATCCTGGTGGTCGGCGAGTTCGGCCGCATCGCGCGCTCCGACGACGACGGGCGCAGCTGGCACGACGTGCCCTCCGGCGTCGAGTCGAGCCTCACATCGGTCTGGCTCGGCCCGTCCCTGGCCCTGGCGGTCGGACTCGACGGTCATATCCTGCGCTCCACCGACGGTGGCCTGACCTGGCAGCCGGTGCCCTCCGGTACCCGCGAGCACCTGTTCTCGGTCGAGCCGGGCGACGGCGGATTCGTGGCAGTGGGCAACCGCGGCGTGGTCATCGCCGGCACGGCGGACGGGGCCGCCTGGCGCGTGGGCCGCGCATCCGACAGCGACTTTGCATGGCGCACCGCGCTGACCCGCGCGGACGGCCAATGGGTCGCCGCGGGCCAGCGTCTCGGGCCCATCCAGCCCCCCGGCACCTGAGCGGAGAGCCCCATGAAGGACCGTACCTATCACGCCCTGTCCCGCGGGGTGGACTGGCTCATCGCCCACCGCTTCCCGGTGGTCGCGATCGTGCTGGCGACCAGTCTCGCGATGCTGGCCTATGCCGCGCAGATTCCGATCCGGACCGTGTTCGTGGACCTGCTGCCGCGAGATCACGCCTACGTGCAGGTCAACGAGCGCTTCAAGGAGAGCTTCGGTGGCTCGAACGTGGTCAGCATCATGCTCGAGGTGGAGGAGGGCGACATCTTCCGGCCCGAGGTCCTGACCCGCTTGAAGACCGTCACCGAGGCCCTGCGTACGGTGTCCGCGGTCGATCCGTTCCAGATCAATTCCCTGGCCTCGCGCAAGGCCAAGGAGGTGCGGGCGTCCACCGATGGCATCGAGAACCGGCCGGTGATGTATCCCGATATCCCGGACACGCCGGAAGGACTGGCCGCCCTGCGCCAGTCGGTACTCCAGAATCCCCTGATCTACGGCGTGCTGGTGTCGCCGGACCTGACCGCGACCCAGGTCACGGTGGACTTCTACGATCACCTGATCGACTACCCGACGGTGTTCCGGGAGATCCACGCCATCGCCGACTCGGTGCGCGGTGACGGGATCCAGGTGCGGGTCGTCGGCGAGCCCATCCTGTACGGCTGGGTCGATCACTTCCTCGACGAGACGCTGGGCATCTTCCTCACCACCATCGTCGCGCTGGCCGCCCTGCTGTGCCTCATCAACCGGAGCTGGTACGGCACCTTCCTGCCGCTCCTCGCCGGCCTGATCAGCGGCGCCTGGGCGCTCTTCTTTGCCCGCGCCCTGGGCTATCACCTGGACCCGCTGATCATCGTGGTGGCCTTCCTGATCACCGGGCGCGCGATCTCCAACTCGGTCCAGCTGATCTCCCGCTTCGATGCCGAACTCGAGCGGGGCACGACCTCGGCCCGGGACGCCGCGCGCACCAGCTTCCTCAACCTCTTCAAGCCGAGCCTGCTCTCCGTCGTCGCCGATGCGGGCTGCGTGCTGGTGGTCTACCTGACGCCGATTCCGCTGATCCAGAGCATCGCGGTGGTTGGCACGATCTGGATCTCGACCCTCGTCATCGGCGTGCTGGTCACGATGCCGCCGCTGCTGTCGTGGCAGCGGGCGAGCCGCCGTGCGATCCACCCCCTCGACGTCATGCCGGCCTTCGACCGGGTGCTCGCCTTCGCCGCGCGCCTCGTTACGTCGCGCGCCTCGGCCCCGCTGGTGGCGGTCGTGGCGGCGGTGTTCCTGGCCTCGGGGCTCTACGCCCTCAACCTGAAGGTGGGCGACGAGAACCCGGGCTCGCCGATCCTGTGGCCAGACGCCACCTACAACCGGGACGCTGCGGCGGTGAATGCGCGCTTCCAGGGCGCAGACAGGATGTTCGTGGTGTTCTCGACGGAGGCCTACGGCGGCATCAAGGCGCCCGGCGTGCTGGGCGCCATGGACGGCCTGCAGCGCACGATGACCGCGCTGCCGGAGATCGGCGGCTCGCTGTCGCTGGCCGACGTGCTGCCGAACGTGAACCGGGTGATCCGCGAAGGCAACCCGCGCTACCAGGAACTGGGCGGTGATGCCATCCACAACGGCGAACTGCTCCACCTGCTGGTCTCCGGCGCCGACCCGGGCGACATCAACCGCTTCGTCGACCCCGAGGCGAAGAACGGCGCCGTGACCTTCTACTTCCGCGACCACAAGGGCGAGACGATCCGCAGCGCCGTCGCGCGCATCAAGGACTACGTGGACGACAACCCGCTGCCGGGCGGCGAGATTCTGCTCGCCGGCGGCCTGATCGGCGTGCTGGCGGCCGCCAACGAGGTCATCCTCGCGGGCCAGATCGAGGCCATCGCGCTGGGGTTGCTGGTGGTCGTGGTGTGCTGCGCGGTGACCTACCGCAGCCTCTCCGCCGGCATCTTCTTCATGATCCCGGTGATGCTCTCCAATACCCTGACCTTCAGCTACATGGCCTGGAAGGGCATCGGCATGAACATCAACACCCTGCCGGTCGTGGCGCTGGGGATCGGCCTCGGCGTGGACTACACCTTCTATATCGTCGATGGCATCCGCGAAGCCCTGCACCGGGGCACCACCACGCTCGACGAGGCGATCCGGGAATCCCTGTTCAGCGCCGGCCGGGGCGTGCTGATCACCGCCGCCACGCTGGTCGTGGGCGTGATGCTCTGGACCCTCTCGTCGCTCCGCCTGCAGGCCGAGATGGGCGTGCTGATCGCCGTCTGGCTATCGATTTCCGCAGCCTGCTCGCTGTTCCTGATGCCCGCGGTGGTCCGCCTGTTCCAGCCAGCCTTCGTCGTCGATACCGGCCGCTGATTCAGTTGGTGTCGAGACTCGACAGGTACTGCACGACGACTTCCATGTTGTCGCGGCCGAGCTGCATCATCGCGGCGGTCATCGGGGCGTAGAAGCGGACCTTCGTCGGCGTGTAGTAGCGCTGCATGTTGAGCCGGAGGTACTCGGGCTGCTGGCCGGCCAGGCGGGGGTGCCTCTCGTCCCCCAGTGCGTCGTCGCCGTGGCAGCGCGCGCAGATCCTCGCAAAGCTCGCAGCCCCGGCCGCGCCACCCGTGACGGACTTCGCCGCGCTGGGTACCACGTTGAGGCTCGCGTAGTAGCGGGCGAGGCCCTCGCGCTCCCGCGGGGAGAGCAACTTCATCAGGCCGTTCATGAATTCACTCTGGCGCTTTCCGCTCGCGAACGCGTCGACCTGCCTGAGCAGGTAGCCGGCATTCTGGCCAGCGAGGTTTGGCACCTAGGGGTACTTGCTAATGCCAGCCGCCCCGTGACAGTTGGCGCAGCAACTGGCCACTGAGCGACCGGTTTCGATGAAGGATT
>JBNLCM010000208.1:0-4032 GCA_050303815.1 Rhodocyclaceae bacterium | reverse complement strand
CTGGCGAGCGCCTGAGGGCGCTCGCCAGGGTCGCTTACAACACCAGGCTCGGCCGGATACCCTGCCAGCGGACCTGTCCCGCGACGCCCATCAGCAGCACATAGACGGCCGCGCCCGTGACGATCTCCGCGAGGAGTGCCCACGCGGGTGGCCCCGGAAGAACACGCCCGAGCCCATGGACCGCGGCCGCCATCGCCAGGCTCGCGATGAACGGCGGCAGGAAACGGACGTACATCCGGCCATAGGCGACACCGATGATGCGCGTCACGACAAACAGAGAGAAGTGCACCCACACCACGGCAAGGGCGGCATAGGCCGTGGCGACGCCCGCCAGTCCCCAGCGCAGACCCAGCCACAGGGCCAGGGCTGTCAAGCTGGTGTTGATCAGGGCCATTCGCAACTGGATGTGGGGACGCCCGATGGCCTGATAGACAGCCCCCACCGTCGCCCCGACCGACTGCACCAGCCCGGCGAAGCAGAGGATGCGGAGCACCTGCGCAGCGGGTTGCCAGTCGGGGCCGTACACGACGTCGACGAAAGTCGGAGCCACCACGAAGATGCCCATCACCATCGGGAAGGTGACGACGGATACCCCCTTCGTCATTTTCAGGAAGCCCTCGACCAGGCGCTCGGGCTCCGACACTGACCGGGCCAGGGCAGGAAACGACACGCGGGATACCGCCGTCGAGACGGACTGCAGTGGATACACCATCAGTCGGTAGGCGAGCGTGTAGAAGCCGAGCGACGTGGCACCGAGAAACTTGCCGACAAACAGGTAGTCCAGGTTGCGCGCCAGATAGTTGACCGAGTTGAACGCGGCCATGTTGAGGCCGAACGGCACCAGTTCGCCGAGGGCAGCCCGATCGAATCGAAGACTCGGTCGCCAGTCCGACAGCCACCACAGGCCCGCGGTCGTCAATGCCGGCATCAGCACCAGCTGCCAGACCAGGCTCCAGACACCCATGCCGGAGAGGGCGAGGGCGACGGCGACCAGGGCCGCCACGAGCACCGCCACGGTCTCGACGACGCCCAGCCGCCGGAAGTCCATGGCGCGGATCAGCAGTGATTGCTGCACGACACCGAGTGCCCCTGCCACGAAGACGAGTGACAGGGCACGCAGGATGTCGACCAGTGGCGGGGCGTCGAAGAACGCAGCGATGACCGGCGCCAGCGCAATGGTCAGGGCGCACAGCGCCAGACCGACGATCTGGTTGAGCCAGAACAGGGAGGAGCGATGGCGCTCGTCAATCTCCGCACGCTGCACCAGAGCGCCACTGACGCCGACGTCGTTGATGATCATGGCGAAGCCGGTGAACACCGTCGCCATGCCCACCAGCCCGAAGTCGGCCGGCGTGAGCAGGCGCGCCAGGACGATCGTCGTCACGAAGACGATCAACTGGCGCCCGAACTGGGAAGCCATCGCCCACGCGATGCTCCTGGCGACGCTGGCCGGTCTCGAACCTGTCCGCACGATGCGCTGCCGTCAGGCCGCGTTGGCCTCGAACTCGGCCATCTCGGTCGGTACGCCCGGCGCGGATCGCCACTCCCGATGGGCCTCGAGCAGGACGTCCCGATACACTGCCGCCATGCCTAGGGCGCGGGCAGCCGCCTCTCGCGTGCGAGCCTCCAGCCCCGTACGCGCGTCCCACGCCGCGTCGAAGGCTCCCCGATAAGCGTCAAGGGATTCGTCCTGCCAGCAGCTCGGCACATCGCCGAGGCCGATCTTTTCCATCATGCCCTCGACCTTGAACTGGTTCTTGATGCACAGGAAGGGACGCCCGGCCTGTATCGCGAAGATCGTCGGATGGTAGCGGGAGGAAATGAAGAACCCGGTCCGGGCGATGGCATCCCGCTGGAAGTCCGAGTCGAGGCTCGGCGGCAGGATGCGCACGCGGCCTGGCTGCGACACGCTGGCCTGGATCCGCTCGAGGGCCGGCATGTCGAAGGCGAGGTGCGGAAAGAGCAGCACCTTGCCTCCCGTTCGCGCGAGCACGTGATCCATCAAGGCCACGAACTGGGTCAGGTAGGCCTCGCGATCGAAGGGGTTGGTCGGCTTGCGCGCAGGCGTCATCGAAATGCAGACCCCGGTGGCGTCCTCGCCGAGCTCGGCCATGAAGGCGTCGTAGCGCTGTCGCTCGGCAGCCGGTTTACCTTCGAGCGTCCAGGGAAGCGCATAGACGATGTCGATCGCGGCCCCCAGATTGGTCAGGGTCGGGAACTTCGTCCGCAGATGACCCAGCGACACCTCCTCGCGCACGACAATGCGTCGGGCCCCCTCCAGGACCGATCGCACAAGCCCGTCCGACGACGACGCCTGATCGAAGGGGCCGGCCGATACCGCGAGGATCATGTAGGGCTTGCCCAGCCGCTGCGCCAGACGCAGTGGCTCGATGATCCGCTCCTTGGCGTTGTACATATCGCCCAGCGTCGGCCCCTGGGGCGCGCTGAGGATGAGGTCATAGGGGCGCACCAGGGCCTCGTCAGCCAGCGATCCCGTCCGGTGCAGGGCCGTCGTCACCAGCTTCGCGAGCTTGCGCGGCACCCGCGAGTTGAGCGCGGCATGCATGCCGCGCGGGATATCCGCGTACCAGTACTCACCGATCCGGTTGCGCTCGACCGACATGTCCCGATCGATGTCGAGGTCTTCGTTGCGGAACGGCATCACCGCCACCGAGACCTTCGGCGTGATCGACCGCAGAAGGCGATTCACCGTGTTGAGCATCGCCTCGTCACCACGATTGCCGCCCCAGGCGTTGGCGATCAGGACCTTCCAGGTCAGTGCCGATTCGGCACGCCCCCGCCCTTCCATTCGATTGCCGCTGTTCATACTGTTGACTCCTGTGTTTTGACCTGGGGTAGAGAGACATCCATCGGGGAGGCGCGCCAGTCGGCGTCGGCCCACGCTTCGAAGACGAGATGCCGCAGCGCATCCCGGAACCGCGCCTCGGAGAAACGCTCCGCATGGGCCCGGCAGCGCGCGGCCGGAATCGCCTCCGGGAGAGCTTCGAAGCGCTCGATCGCCTCGACGAGGGCGTCGACCGTCTGCTCGTGGAAGAACAGGCCGGTCCGCGCAGGACCATCTCCGACGACGGTTTCGCATGACCCGCCCTTGCCGAAGGCAATCACCGGGGTACCGCAAGCCTGGGCCTCGACGGGCGTAATGCCAAAGTCCTCCTCGGCGGCGAACACGAAGGCCCGCGCGCGCTGCATGAGGTCCACCAGTGCGTCGTTGGGCTGAAAGCCCAGCAACTCGACATTGGGCCCGGCCACGGCCCGTGCCCGCTCGAGTTCCGGCCCGTCTCCGACCACCACCAGGCGCCGTGAGGGCATGCGCGAAAACGCCTCGACGATCAGCGGCATCTTCTTGTAGGGCACCATCCGCGATGCGGTCAGGTAAAAGCCTTCCTTCTGCTCGCACAGCTGGAATCGATCGATACTGACCGGCGGATGCACGACGCGCGCTTCGCGCCGGTAGACCTTTCGAATACGCCGGGCAATGAAGGCGGAATTGGCAACGAAGACATCCACGCCGTTGGCGCTACGCAGATCCCACATCCGCATGTAATGCAGGATCAGGCGCGCCAGGCCGCTCTTGAGTCCGCGCGCCAGGCCCGCTTCGGTCAGATACTGGTGCTGCAGGTCCCAGGCATAGCGAATCGGCGAATGCACGTAGCTGACATGCACCTGGTCCGGGCCTGTGATCACACCCTTGGCGACGGCATGACTACTGGATATCACAATGTCGTACGCACTCATGTCGAGCTGCTCGATGGCGATCGGCATCAGCGGCAGGTAGCTGCGGTAGCGCTTGGCCGCCCAGGGCAGGCGCTGGATGAAGGTTGTCCGGACCGGCTTGCCCTGCAGAAGGGGGCGGTCCCCGTCGGGCAGGAAGTCCACCACCGCGTAGAGATCGGCCTCCGGCCAGATCCGCAGGATCTGCTCGAGCACCCGCTCGCCGCCGGCGGCAGTGGTCAACCATTCGTGAACCACCGCAACCCGCGGGGCGTGAAGTCTTTCGGCTCGTCGCATCAG
>JBNLCM010000207.1:0-10721 GCA_050303815.1 Rhodocyclaceae bacterium | reverse complement strand
TGATCGAAGCTTTCCTCTACGAAGAGCAGACACGACGCGGCGTTTCCATCCGCCACTTCGACGAGTTCAATGACGTGGCCGATCACTGCACGGTGTGCCACCGTTGCGAGAAGCCCTGCCCGGTCGATATCGATTTCGGCGACGTCTCGATCAAGATGCGCAACTTGCTGCGGCGGGAGGGCAAGCGCTCGTTCAACCCGGGCAAGGTGGCGGCCATGGCCTTCCTGACGGCCAAGGACCCGACAACCATCAAGTTCATTCGCAAGGGCATGATCGAATGGGGCTACAAGGCCCAGCGACTGGGCCACCAGGTGGGCAAGTCGCTCGGCCTGATCCGCGAACAGGTCGCGGCGCCACCGGCCACGCTCGGCAAGGCGCCGATCAAGGCCCAGGTGATCCACTTCATCAACAAGCCGATGCCCGGCGGCCTGCCCAAGCGCACCAGCCGGGCCCTGCTCGACATCGAGGACGACAAGGTCATCCCGGTGATCCGCGACCCCAAGATCGCGCGCGACGAGTCGGAAGCCGTCTTCTACTTCCCTGGCTGCGGTTCGGAGCGGCTCTTCAGCCAGGTCGGCCTGGCCACCCAGGCCATGCTCTACCACGTCGGTGCCACGACGGTGCTGCCGCCCGGCTACCTGTGCTGTGGCTATCCGCAGACGTCCGCTGGCGAAGAGGACAAGGGCCAGAAGATCACCACCGACAACCGGGTGCTCTTCCACCGGGTCGCCAACACCCTGAACTACCTCGACATCAGGACGGTGGTGGTGTCGTGCGGTACCTGCATGGACCAGCTCATGAAGTACCAGTTCGAGAAGATCTTTCCGGGCTGCCGGCTGGTGGACATCCACGAGTACCTGATGGAAAAGGGCGTGGCCCTGTCCGGCATCGAAGGCACCCGCTACATGTACCACGAGCCGTGCCACACACCGATGAAGATCCACGATGGCACCCGGGTCGCCAACGTCCTGATGGGTACGCGGGTGGATCTGAATGATCGATGCTGCGGTGAATCGGGCACCCTGGCGGCCACCCGGCCGGACATCTCGACGCAGGTCCGCTTCCGCAAGCAGCAGGAACTCGAAAAGGGCGCCGCGGCGCTGCGGGGCGCCGATGCGGCGGCACGGGTCAAGATCCTGACCTCCTGCCCGAGCTGCCTGCAGGGGTTGTCACGCTATGCCGACGACGCGGGCGGCATCGAATCGGATTACATCGTGGTCGAGGTTGCCCGCCACCTGCTGGGCGAGAACTGGATGGCCGACTACGTGGACCGGGCCAACGCGGGCGGTATCGAGCGCGTCCTCCTGTAGCCGGCAGCGTGGCCCGTGCCGACCGGTATGGCGCGACTCGCCACGCCGGCTAGATGTTTGCGTGGCTAGCGGGCAGGCGGTTGCGCAACCCGGCCACCGCGGCGCGCAAGTCGCGATGGTCGCTGCGCTCGAGCACGGAAAAGACACTCTCGCGGTAGGCCACGTTGGCGACCAGGCGTGTCACGTCGATGGGCATGCCGCAGTGTTCACGGGCGAGCACGTCGAAGCGTTCCAGCAGATCTTTCATGTCGGGAGTCATGATCTTGCGACGCAATATTTGATTTGTCTCAATACTGGGGCAAGCTGACTGAGATCGCTGTGTGAATTTGTTCTGCATTGCAGCAGATTAACAGAGCGCTACATTCCAGGCGCCGGGTGGACACTCGAGTCGGCTTTTGCAGTGCAGCAGTCGATCCGTTATATTGTGACAAACACAATGTGATTCGCGCCTGTTCCGACGCTGCACCGGGCCTCGGAATGCAATGCCCAGCCCCAAGCACGATCCGGGGTGGCGACCCGGCAACACCGGGCGGCCGTCGATAGCATCGCAGGCGCCAGCCTAATGATCAGACATGTCGTCCCCATTTCGGCCCTGCTCGCCGGCGTTGCCCTTCTCCTGCTCGGCAACGGGCTGCTGAGTACGCTGCTGGCGATCCGGGGCAACCTGGAAGGGTATAGTGACTTCGTGCTCGGCCTCGTCGGCTCGGGCTATTTCGCCGGCTATCTGGTCGGCACCATCGTTGCGCCGCCACTGATCCGGCGGATCGGGCACATCCGGGCTTTTGCCTTCTTTGCCGCGGGCACCGCAGCCACCGGGCTGCTCCAGGGGCTGTTTGTCGGCCCGATCGCGTGGATCGTTCTGCGGATCATGGCGGGAACGGCGCTGTTCGCGCTCTACACGATCATCGAGAGCTGGCTCAACAGCCAGGCCGATCGCGAGCAGCGCGGCAAGATCTTTGCGCTCTACATGGTGGTCAACCTGGGCGCCCTGGCGGTCGCCCAGCAGTTGCTGCGGCTGGACTCGCCCGCGGTCTTCACCCTGTTCGCGGTGTCGGCCCTGTTCGTCTGCCTGGCGGTGATGCCCGTGGCTGCCACGCGCCTCGCCCAGCCGGTGGTGAGTGAGTCGGGGCAGTTCTCGGTGCTTCGGCTTGTTCGCGGTACGCCGGTCGCAGCGGCCGGTGGTTTGCTCTCGGGCCTGGGGATGGGGGCGTTCTGGGGCATGGGGCCGGTCTATGCGGCGCGGATCGGCCTGTCGGAAGGCGATGTGGCTCTCTTCATGAGCGCCGGTATCGTGGGCGGCGCGCTGCTTCAGTGGCCGCTGGGCGCGTTCTCGGACAGCCGCGACCGCCGGGCGGCGCTGGCGATCGCCGCCCTGGCCGCCGCCCTGGTGGCAGTGCCGCTTGCGGCCGGTGACCACCTTGGCGTGTGGAGCATCGGGGTCATCGCGCTCTACGGTGGCCTGGCCTTCGCCATCTACCCGATGGCCGTGGCGCATCTGGTGGATCACCTGACGAACGACGACATCGTCGCCGGCTCGACGGTGCTGCTGCTCCTGCATGGCGTGGGTGCCGCCATCGGTCCGATGCTGGCGGGCTCGCTGATGGACGTTTTCGGTCCGGCAGCGCTGGCTGCGCACTTCGGCATCGCGCAGTTGCTGATGGCGCTGGCGGCCTTTGCGTCGTTCAAGCGCCACGCCGAAGAGATCACGGATCCGGCGCACTTCATGCCGATGCTGCGCACGACACCGACCGTGCTCGAGATCATGCCGATGCCGGACGTCTCGGAGGACCCTGCCCGGGCCGACCCGGATTCGCCGGCGCCACGGCAGAACGAATGAGAGGGCACCCGCCAGAAGCGGGCGGCCCGTTGAGATGGACTCACTGAATAGCGGAGAGACCCGATGCTGCTAGCTACAGACCTTGATGGCACCTTCCTGGCGGGAGATCCCGATCACCGCAACCAGCTCTATCAGCTGATCGCGACACACCCGGAGATCAAGCTGGTCTTCGTGACCGGACGGGGGCTCGAGGTCGTCATGCCGATCCTGTCGGACCCGACCATTCCGGTACCGGACTATGTGATCTGCGATGTCGGGGCGACCGTGGTCGACGGCGAGTCGCTGCAGGCCGTGCAACCCATCCAGCGCGAGATCGACGTGCTGTGGCCGGGTGAAAGCAAGGTCGCGGAGGTGATGAGCCGCTTCCCCGACCTCAATCGTCAGGAAGTGCCCCAGCAGCGCCGCTGCTCCTACCTGTGTGCGCCCGACGAGGTGCCGGAGGATATCGAGACGGTTGCCGACCAGCTCGGCTGCGATGTGCTGTACTCGCTCGGTCGCTATCTCGACATCCTGCCACCTGGGGTCAACAAGGGCAGCACGCTGGCAAAGCTGGTCGACCAACTCGGCGTCGACCCGGAGCAGGTCATCGTGGCGGGCGACACGCTGAACGACCTGCCCATGTTCGAGGTGGGCTTCAAGGGGGTGTGCGTCGGGGAGTCGGAGAACGCCCTGATCAAGGCGACGGCGGACCGCGCCCGCATCTATCACGCCAGGCATTGCGGCTGCGGCGGCATCCTCGAAGCCATCACGCACTTCAATTTCCTGGGGCCGGCCGGTGTCGAGGCAGCGACGCGGGCGACTTCGACGGCGGGCAAGTCGGATCTCGTCATGGTCTATCACCGGCTGCCCTACGAGGAGGCCTGGGAGGATGGGCAGCTCGTCCGGCGGCGGCATACCTCGCCCAACGGCATTCTTCCGACGCTGCTGTCCTTCTTCAAGGGCGGTCGCAAGGGCGCTTGGGTGGCCTGGTCGATTCACGAACCCGAGCGAGGCGTGCCTTTCGAGACACATACGCGGGTTGACCCCCGCCACTATCCGGAGCTGGTGTGTTCCCGGGTGGCCTTGTCCAAGACCGACGTGGACACGTTCTACAAACGCTTCTCGAAGGAGGCCTTCTGGCCGACGCTGCATACGTTCTGGGAGCGTGCGATCTTCCGCGAGGAGGACTGGGGCGTCTACCTGAAGGTCAATCGCCTGTTCGCCGAGCGTACGGCGGCCGAGGCAGCGCACGGCGCCACCATCTGGATCCATGACTACAACCTGTGGATGGTGCCCGCCTTCCTGCGGGAGTTCCGCCCCGACCTGGTGATCAGCTTCTTCCATCACACTTACTTTCCGTCCGCCGATGTGTTCAACGTGCTGCCGTGGCGGCGAGAGATCGTCGGCAGTCTGCTGCAGTGCGACTACATCGGCTTCCACATTCCGCGCCAGGCGGAGAACTTCGTCGACGTGGCGCGCGGTGTGGCCTCGGTCAAGATCATCGAGAACACCAATTGCGCCCCGGCCTTCCGCACCTATGGCTGTGCGGTCGGGCTCGAGGAGTACAGCACCACGATCGAGGTGCATGGGCGTCAGATCGGACTGGGCGCTCATCCCGTGGGCCTGGACATCGACCGGGTGAAGGACGTCCTGGCGCGGCCCGAGGCCAGCCAGCGCATGGAAGCCCTGCGCGATCAGTTGCGTGGTATCCGCATGATCCTGTCGGTCGAACGCCTGGACTACACGAAAGGTACGCTCGAGAAGCTGCAGGCCTTCGAAGGCCTGCTCGAGGAATATCCGGAGCTGCAGGGGCGCGTCACCCTTGTCACCGTGTGCGTGCCCGCCGCGAGCGAAATGACGATCTACGACTCGCTCAAGCTGCAGATCGAACAGGCGGTCGGGCGCATCAATGGCCGCTACTCGAAAGTGGGCTGGACGCCGGTGCAGTTCTTCTTCCGTGCCTTCCCGTTCGACGAGGTCGTGGCGTACTACGCCATGGCCGACGTGATGTGGATCACGCCCTTGCGCGATGGGCTCAACCTGGTGGCCAAGGAGTATGTCGCGACCCAGGGCCTGACGGAGGGGAGCGGCGTTCTGGTGCTGTCCGAGTTTGCCGGCGCCGCGGCAGAACTGCACGGGGCGATACTGACCAATCCCCACGACCCGGCGGATCTGCGCGACAAGTGCTACTACGCGATCACGCACCATCGGGCAGAGGCGCGGGCCCGCCTGAGGGAACAGTTCGACATCGTGTGCAGCAACGACCTCCAGAGCTGGGCCGAGGGCTTTCTCGAAGCGGTCGGTCGGTCGCGAAAACTGGCCGTTGCGACGGCCGCGGCGAAAGAGGCGAGCGGCGAGACCGTCAATGGAATGCCGCCACCAGAGCGAGCGTCAGTGCCGTAACCCCTAGGGCGGCCACGCGGATGCCGCGGGGCATCCGCGGCACGGCAGCCGGATCTACGCTGGACAGCTGCCGTGCGTCCGGGACTTCGCCGCCCACCGCCTGCCACGCGGCGCAGGCTGCCAAAGTCGCCAGCAGGAGGATGCCGGCCACGATTGTGAAGTGCACGGACAGCCAGCCGGCCTGCGTCGCCAGGAACCAGGCGGCACTCACGGCATGTCCCGTGAGCAGGCCCCGCAGCGCGGCGCGCGCACCGAGTCGTCGCCACAGGAAGCCCATCGCGAAGACGGCTACCAAGGGGGGCGTCACGTAGGCGAAGGCTTGCTGCAGGTATGCGAAGAGCCCCGGAAACCGGTCGATGGCCGGCGCCCACAAGGCAGCCACACCCATCATCGCAAGCGTCGTGTAGCGGCCGAGGCGGGCCAGGGTTGTCGCGTTCAGGTCCGGACGGCGCGGGCGCACGAAATCGTGGATGACGAGCGTCGAGGCGGAGTTCAGGGCCGAATCCACGCTGGACATGATGGCGGCGAGGAGGCCGGCTAGCATCAGGCCGGCGAGGCCGGGCGGCGCGTATTCGGCGATCAGCCTCGGAAACACCGTGTCGGGCCGCTCGAGGTCGTCGAACAGGGCAACGGCCATGACACCGGGCAGGACCATCAGGAACAGCGGAAGGAGCTTCAGGACCGCTGCCAGCAGCGCCCCCTTGCCCGCCGTCGGCAGGTCGCGTGCGCCGAGCAGGCGCTGCGAGACGTATTGATTCATGGTCCAGTAATAGAAGCCAAGAATCGGCAGGCCCACCAGAGTACCGAGCCACGGCAGCGCTTCGTCGTCGAGGGGCCGGATCAGGGAGAGCTTCTCCGCTGGCACGGCGGCGGTCACGGCGGCCCAGGAATAGTCGAACTCGCCAAACACGACGATGAACAGGACGAGCGAGCCGAGGAGCAGCACGAGCGCCTGCAGGACATCGGTGTAGGCCACGGCTCGCAGGCCGCCGGCCGCCGTGTACAGCCCCGCGAACACAGCGAGTGCAACGCAGGTGGGTCCGAGGGCCAGGCCCGGCACGAACAGCATCAGCACAAGGGCGCCGGCATAGAGGCTGCCCGCCGTGTCGAGGAAGACGCTCAGGACCAGAGTCGTCGCCGACAGGTAGCGCCGCATTCGCCCATCGAAACGGCGCTCGAGCAACTCGGGAATCGTCGTGATCCGCGATCCGATCAGCGTCGGAGTGACGAAGACCGCGGTGAAGACGAGGACCAAGGCGGCCATCCACTCGTAGTTGGCCACCGAGATGCCACTGGACCAGGCGGCGCCGGGCAGGCCGATGAGCGTGGTCGACGAGATGTTCGAGGCGAACAGGGAGAGCCCGACCACGCCGACACCCAGGCTGCGGCCGGCGAGGAACAGCTCGTCAGCGTCCGGGCTGAGGCGTGTCACCTTGGCGCAGACGGCGACCAGAACGATCAGGTAGGCCGCCACGATGAGGTAGTCGGCGGTGTGAAGCAGGGGCATCCGCGGTGCGTTGCCGTGGTCGGGAGTGGCCAGTTCAGGGGATCACATCGCGTCCCCCAATGCAAGACGTGGGCATCGTGAACCGTGCCGCAAACGGTCCCGCAGGGACAAGGTCGGGAGAATCCACTATAATATAAGGCATCGCTAATAATGGAGCCGCCCATGCGACGCTTGGCTAGCACCCTTGTTCTGAGCCTCGCCCTCTCGACCGCCGTCGCGGAGGTCGTGAATGTGGATAGCGCCGAACTGGCGCGGCTGCATGCCGAAGGCGTCCCCGTCGTCGATATCCGCACGGCCGGCGAATGGGCGGAGTCCGGGATTGTCCCCGGTGCGCACCTGCTGACCTTCTTCGATGAACGGGGCCAGGCCGAGCCCGAGGCCTTCCTGGAACGCCTGCAGGCCATTGCTGGTCCGGCTACCCCCGTGGCGGTGATCTGCCGGAGTGGCAATCGAACCCGGATCGTCAGCCGTTTCCTGTCCGAGCAGGCAGGCTATGCGACCGTCTATAACGCCCAGGGTGGCATGCGCGACTGGGTGGCCAAGGCTCAGGCGGTTGTCGGGGCCGATCAGGCCGCTTCGAGCTGCGGCAAGGCGAGTCACTGCTAGACGACCCGCTCCGCCCTTGTAACAATCCAGCCTCGCGAAACCCCGCTGGCGCGGTATCATTTGGCCAATCCTTGCGCAATTTGCATGGTGCGTTGCAATATACCGGGTTGATTGCAGCGGACCGTACCGGATCTGGATATGGGGCAAAGGCGAAATCAGTGCGTTCTTTACGCTGAGTTGGTGGGTGGCGGCCGGGAAGGCGTCACCCTCGGGCTGAGCGAGATCGCGCACGCGGTCGAACGGTGTACGAACCGCATCGAGCGGGTCATCGAGTCCAATTCGGGCGAGATCCTCTACCGGCGGACGAACGCCCTCGCGGTCGGCTTCAACGATTGCGACACGGCGGTCAAGGCGGCTGCGGAGATGATCGAACGGCTGTCGGGCATGTTGCCCGTCATGGGCGTCCGGGTTTCGGTCCGAATCGGCGTTCATTACGGTACCGTCGGCGACGAGGCGGAGGCGGATCAGGTGGCGGCCTTTGCAGAGAAGCTGGCCGGCTACGCCCGCCCGGGCGAGGCCCTCGCGAGCGGCGAATCGATCATGCTGCTGAGCACTGCCACGCGCCACTTTGCCGGCGCCGAGCCGATTGCCGGCGCCCGCGCCGAAGCCTTCGACTGGCCAGTCTACCTGCTGGGTCCCCGCACCGGCATGACGACCTCCCTGCCCGTCTCCTCGTCCTTGATCTCGCCGCGGCTGCGCATCAAGCACCAGGACGAGATTGTCATTGTCGAGGAGATGCGTCCGATCATCCTGCTCGGCCGCGAACAGGGGAACGACGTGGTTATCATCGACCCGCGCGCTTCCCGGCAGCATGCGCGCGTGGAGCGTCGGCGTGACGGCTTCGTGCTGGTGGATCAGAGCACCAACGGCACCTATGTGGTCAGTGGCGAAGGTGCAGAGCAGTGCGCCCGCAAGAGTGAAGTGGTCCTGAATGGGCAGGGGCGGATCG
The DNA here is from genome assembly GCA_050303815.1 of Rhodocyclaceae bacterium. Taxonomy (GTDB): domain Bacteria; phylum Pseudomonadota; class Gammaproteobacteria; order Burkholderiales; family Rhodocyclaceae; genus Cognatazoarcus. Next base: position 2,130 of record JBNLCM010000207.1, on the reverse strand, counting down.
GCTGTGGCTTTTCCGCCAACGACATCGAACGGGACCTGGTCTTCTTCGAGGTCATCTGAGCCCGGCCGCTGGCCACGTTTGACTCAGCTTTCGTCCGAATCGAGCGCACCGCGTTGCCGGTCGATGAACTCCTGCATCGAGTCGATGCCGCGCAGGCGCAGTATGGTCGCCCTGACCGCAGCTTCCAGCAGCACCGCGATGTTCCGTCCCGCGGCGACGGGCAGGGTCACGCTGCGTATCTGCACGCCCAGTATTTCCTCGGAATCCTGAATCTCGGGGATTCTCAGGCCGTCGTCGGTCCCCGGTCGACGGCGCTGCAAGTGGCAGATGAGCTTCAGGCGCATCTTCCGGCGGCAGGCGGTTTCACCGAAGATCGTCCGCATGTTGAGCATGCCCAGACCGCGCACTTCTATGAAGTCCTGGAGAAGCTCGGGCGCCCTGCCCTCGAGTACCGTCGGCGCAATTCGCGCGAACTCGACGACGTCGTCGGCCACCAGGCCGTGGCCGCGGGAGATCAACTCAAGGGCCAGCTCCGACTTGCCCGCGCCGGAATCGCCTGTGATCAGAACCCCGATGCCCAAAACGTCCATGAATACGCCGTGCAGCGAGATCTTTTCGGCGAGCTGGCGTGACAGGTAGAGGCGCAACTGGTCGATGACACTGGCCGTAGGGCGAGGTGTCGAGAACAGCGCCGTGCCGGCCTGGTCGCAGCCTTCGCGAACGATGCGGGGTATGTCGCAGTCGTCGGCCATGATGATGGCCGGCGGGCGCGCCGCCAGGATGCTGGCGAAGTGATGGGCGATCTTTTCGCGCGCCTGGCGTCTGGCCCAGGCCACTTCGCTGGCGCCAAGCACCTGCAGGCGCTCGGGATGAATCAGGTTGAGATGGCCGATCAGGTCGGCCGGCCAGATGTGCTCGTCCGAAACCGAAATATCGTGATCGAGTCGGCCGCAGATGTGGCGCAACTCGAGTTTGTCGCGGCAGGCGTCAAACAGCCGCGCTACGCTGGTCCGCCGCATCGTCGCTGCCCCAGCCGGAGAACAGGGCGTGGATCTCGTCCGGACCTTCGGCAGCGCTCAGTTCATCGCGGAAACCCGGGTCGCTGAACATCTGGGCCAGTTCGGAGAGGAGCTGGAGATGGTGCTCGTTGGCCTGCTCGGGTACGAGGAGCACGAACAGGAGGCTCACGGGCTTTCCGTCGGGAGCATCGAACTGGACGGGCGTGCTCAGGCGGAAGAATCCGCCTACGGCGTCCTTGAGTCCCTTGATGCGACCGTGGGGTATGGCAATACCTTGTCCGAGCCCGGTCGACCCCAGTCGTTCGCGCGCGAACAGGCTGTCGAAGACGGTGCTCCGGGCAATACCCTGGTTGTTCTCGAACAGCAGGCCAGCCTGTTCAAAGACGCGTTTCTTGCTGCTCGCCTCGAGGTCGACGACGATGTTGCCGGGCGGCAGCAGCTGGGCGATCAGATTCATCGGCGGAAATGAAAACGGCGCCTGCCTTGACAGGCGCCGAGCAAGGGCGCGTCGGAAGGTGTGGGCTTTTCGATGCGGCCGTTTATCAGGAACGGCCGAATTATATACCCAGCCCGGCGCCCCGTTCGTGAGAAATTCAGGATTCGACGCTCTGGTGCTTCAGCGCGGCGTGGTCGTGGTCCTGATTCTTCTGCTTGTACTTCAGAACCTGGCGGTCGAGCTTGTCAGTCATCGCGTCGATAGCCGCGTACATGTCCTGATCGGAGCTCTCGACGAAGATGTCCTTGCCACGTACATGGACGGTGACCTCCGCCTTCTGCACCAGCTTTTCCACCGAAAGGATCACGCCGACGCTCGTGACATGGTCGAAGTGCCGGATCACCCGGTCGAGCTTCGAGGTCACGTACTCGCGGATAGCAGGGGTTACCTCAACATGATGTCCGGTGATATTCAGGTTCATGATCTTTCCCTTTTCAGATCGTCTTGCGCATGCTGACCGGCGGGATATTGAGTGACTCGCGATACTTGGCGATCGTTCGTCGTGCTACCACGATACCCTGCTGGCCGAGGAGTTCGGCAATCTTCGCGTCGGACAGGGGCTTCTTCCTGTCTTCGGCGTCCACCAACTGGCGAATCAGCGCGCGAATCGCAGTG
>JBNLCM010000206.1:0-7020 GCA_050303815.1 Rhodocyclaceae bacterium | reverse complement strand
ACTGCGAGATCTCGCGCATCGGCACGCGGATGTCGGCGCGCGAGCCCTCGACGAAGATCTTGCGCGAGTTGGGCAGCGGGCTGACCGCGGCCGCGTCCACGTGGGCCGAGGCGGCGACGAATTTTTCGGTGGCGTTCATGGTCGGATCGGTCTCCGTTCGGGTTGGGGGCGGCGCAACGCGGCATCGGGACGCCGCGGCTTTGCAGGGACGAAGTCGAAGGCTCCGGTTGTTCGAAAGCGGGGCCGTGCGGCCGCTGCGGGGGAGCCGCGTGTCGCGATGTGCATGGCTAGTCCCGGCGCGGATCGGGCGCGGTCGCGGACTGGGTCTGCGCTCCCGGGCACTCGAGGAAGATCCGCGCCGTGCAGCGGGCGCAGACCGCCGGATCGAGGCGCGGCACGATGTGGGCGAGCGCTGCGTTCTTGGTCTCGAAGATGCTCCCGTCGTCACGGAGTCGCTGATACAGCCCGGACTGCTTCCAGGCGTCGACCACCCGGCGCCGCGGGCGATGGAAATAGAGGCGGCCGCCCATCTCGCGGCGCGTCCGCTCCTCGCCGCGCCACACCTGGTCGCCGGCCTGATCGAGCATGTTCATGCTCTTGACCATCACCAACAGGTGCTTCTGCTCGGGCGACTCGTCGCGGTAGCGGCGCAGGGTGTCGCCCACGTGCTGGGCGGCGCCGAAATACACCGAGCCTTCCATGCGCACCAGCTTGAGCTGTGGGCATTCGGGCTGCGGCCGTTCGAGCTCGTCGAGCGGCGTAAAGCGCCGGCCCTTGGGGCCGGGCACCAGCACCCGCATCGCCGGGCGGGAAGTCTGGTAGAGGTAGAAGATCAGCGACAGCCCCATGCCGATCAGGATCGCCAGTTCGATGCGCGTGACCAGCACTGCCGTCCAGGTCACCACCAGGCACGCCGCCTCCTGGCGGCTGAATTTCAGCGTCTCGCGGACGCGCGGCACGTTGATCAGGGTCCATCCGACGTAGAGCAGCAGCGCCGCGATGGTGGCCATCGGCAAACGTTCGAGCAGGCTCGCGCTCAGCGCCACCAGCAGCAGCAGGATCGCCGAGGAGGCCGCCGCCGCCAGCGGCGTGCGGGCGCCGGACTCGAAGTTGGGCATCGAGCGGTTCAGCGAGCCGCAGGAGAGGTAGGACGAGGAGAAGCTCGCCGCCACGTTGGCCAAGCCCTGGCCGAAGAACTCGCGGTTCGAGTCGATGTGCTGGCCCGAGCGATCCGCGATCGCCTTGGCAATCGAGATCGACTGGCCCAGCGCGACCACCGCCAGCGCGAGCGACAGGCCGAGCAAATGGCCGAGCTGGCCGAAATCGAGGGCCGGGGAACTGAGCGGCGGGATGATGGCCGGGATCTTGCCCATCGGGACATAGCCCGGACCGCCCATCGCCCCACTCGCGGCGGCCACCGCGAAACCGCAGGCAAGGCCCGTCAGCATCGCCGGCCAGCGCGGGAAGTAGCGCGTGATCAGAACCGTCACGAGCACCGTGACCAGCGCGATCACCAGTTCCAGCCAGGCCAGCGGGCCGTCGTCGGGCAGCGCGAGATCGCGCAGATCCAGCCCGGCATGATAGGCGATCAGACACGCCGCACCGGCGGTGAAGCCCAGCAGTACCGAGGGGGAGATGAAGTTGGCCAGCACCCCGAGCCGGAACACCGCCACCAGCAGTTGCAGGATCCCGACCAGGAAGGTCGCGGTGTAGACCAGTTGCAGATACTCCGGACTGCCCGGCACGGCGAGCGGCGAGAGCATCGCGAAGAGCGCCAGCGAGTTCGCATTGGTGGGCCCCGAGACCACGTGGCGGCTCGAGCCGAAGAGCGCCGCCACGACGCAGGGCAGGATCGCCGAGTAGATGCCGTATTCGGGCGGCAGGCCCGCCAGGCGCGCGAAAGCGACCCCCTGGGGCAGCACCAGCAGCGCCCCCAGCAGGCCCGCGATGAGGTCGCCGCGGATCGTGGCCGCGTCGAGATCCTTCCACCAGCGTTCGCCGGGGGGGATCAGGTTCAGGAGCCGGGAGCGTGCCATCCTATTGTTCGCCGTCGTTGTCGATGTTGCGCCGTAAGCGTGAGAGGTGCAGCGGTCCGCGGGCCGGCGCTACGGGCCGGTCCACGCGGGCCGCTGCGGATGCGTTCAGGCAACGCCGCGGTAGTACAGGTTCTGCGGGTGCTGCGCTTCCGCGAAGAAATACCAGCGTTCCGCGAGCAGGCCGGCGTACTGGATCAGCACCGCCAGGATCGGCTGCGACAGCACCAGCGCCAAGGGCAGCACGAACACGCCCAGGATCATCGACACCAGGATGCCGCGCACGAAGCCGGCGCTCTTGCCGTGGAAGAACTCGCGGGTATTGAACGAGCCGCCCATGGCGCCCTGGGATTTCTGCACGATGCGCGGATGGCGGATGCCCAGCGCGCTCTGCAGAGTGCTCACCGGGCGCAGCGTGGCGTTGCGGAACAGCGAGGCGCCCCGCGTGACCAGCCCGAGGACGGTCAGCGCGAAGGCCGCCTTCGCCAGCGGCGCGGCGAGCTCCGGTGACAGCACGCTGGCCAGCGCCGCGGCCAGTGCCGCCCCCGAGGCGCAGCCCAGTACGGTGAAGTTCACGAGGGTCAGCGGATGCGCCCATTCCTTCAGCACCTTGATTGCCGCGTAGATCATGCCGGTGCACACGAACAGCGTCAGCGCCAGCACCACGCCGACGACGCCGATCGCCACAGTGTGACCGGATCCGCTCCAATGAGCGAGGCCATAGGCGAAGGCCGCGGCCATGAACGCCGGCAGCGCGATGACTTCGCGCGACAGCCACGAGGTCCGCCACATCGCAGCGGCGCGCCAGGCGCGCTCGGGATGGCCGAGGTGGAAGAAGGAGGCGAGCAGGCCGCCGGCGCACAGCGCCAGGGCGATCACGCTGCCGCCGACGAAGAACGAAGGGCCTGCCGCCGCCGGCGCCAGCAGCTCCACCGCGAAGAGCGCGATGAAGAGGCCCTGGCCGGCGCCGATCAGCGTGGTCAGCAAGAGGACGGAAAGTGCGGGATGCATGATCAGGGCTCCTCGAACGTGGGAGGCAGGTCTTTCTCGAAGGGCGCGCCGTCGATCCGAAGCGGATTGTCGGAGCGGTACAGTTCCTCGTTGCGCAGGCTCAGCGCGGTCTTGCGGCGCGGCAGGTAGTGGTTGGCCGGCTTGGTGCCGTGCTCGGGCATCAGCGCGTAGCCGCCCCGTTCGCGGATCGCGGTCGAGACCTCGGAGTCCGGATCGTGGACGTCGCCGAACATGCGCGCCCCAGTCGGGCAGGCGAGCACGCAGGAGGGCTTGCGCCGCTCCTCGGGCAGCGCTTCGTCATAGATCCGGTCCACGCACAGCGTGCACTTGGTCATGACCTTGCGGGTCTCGTCGAGCTCGCGCACGCCGTAGGGGCAGGCCCACGAACAGTACTTGCAGCCAATGCACTTGTCGTAATCGACGAGCACGATGCCGTCCGACTCGCGCTTGTACGAGGCGCCGGTCGGGCACACCGGCACGCACGGGGGATCCTCGCAATGCAGGCAGGACTTCGGGAAATGGACGGTCTCGGTCTTCGGAAACTCGCCCACCTCGAAGGTCTGGACGCGGTTGAAGAAGGTGCCGTTGGGCTCGGCGCCGAAGGGGTTCAGATCCACCAGCGCGCCGGCCGAGCCGGACGTGTTCCACTGCTTGCAGTTGGTCACGCAGGCGTGACAACCGACGCAGGTGTTGAGATCGATGACCAGGGCCAACTGGGTCATTTCTGGCCTCCTTTGCGACCGGCGAACCAGGCCTGGGCCGCGGGCGTCTCGCCCCGCATGCCGGGCACGGGCGCCATTGGGGTGAATTGCGGGAAGCTCTGCCGGGCGTCTTCCTCGGCGGGGGCCGGGCTGATGCGCACGCGCACGTCGTACCAGGCCGCCTGACCGGTGATCGGGTCGGAGTTGGAAACCCGCCGCCCGTTGCCGCCGTCGGGCAGTTCCTCGGAGATCAGGTGGTTGAGCAGGAAGCCCTTGCGCGACTCCTCTGCGTCCGCCGACAGGTTCCAGGCGCCGGCGGACTTGCCGATCGCGTTCCAGGTCCACACCGTGCCGGGCTCGGTCGCCTCGGAATAGCGGCACAGACAGCGCACCTTGCCCCAGCGCGACTCGACCCACATCCAGCCGCCGTCCTCGATGCCCGCGGCCTGGGCGGTGGCGGAATTGACGAAGAGGAAGTTGTAGGTATGGATCTGGCGCAGCCAGGCGTTCTGCGAGTCCCATGGGTGGTACATCGCCATCGGCCGCTGGGTCACCGCATTGAGCGGGTAGCGCTGCAGGTCGCTGTGGCTGTCCTCGAGCGCCGGATACCAGAACGGCAGCGGATCGAAGAAGGTCGCCACCCGCTCGCGCAACTCCGCCGGCGGCTGCTTGCCCGGGCGCTTGCCCTGGGCGGCGAGGCGGAAGGCCTGCAGCAGCTCCGAGTAGATGTGGATCACGATCGGGTCGTTGTCGCGCCGCATGCCGGCCTGCTGGGCCCAGATCATGTAGTCCTTGTTCCAGTTGCGCATGTACTGGAGAGCGGGCGGCAGGTGGTACTGGAAGAAGCAGCCGTTCTTCTCGTACATCTCCCACTGCTTCGGGTTGGGTTCACCACGCATGGCCTTGTCGCCGTCCTTGCCGCGCCAGCCGGCCAGGAAGCCGATGCCCGAGCCCGGGGCGTTCTCGAAATTGACCACGAAGTCCGGGTAGCTCTTGAACTTGCGGCCACCTTCGGGCGTCGTGAAGGCCGGCAGCTTGAGGCGGCCCGCCAGTTCGATCAGCACTTCCTGGAACGGCTTGCACTCGCCGGTCGGCGGCACCACCGGGATGCGCACCGAGTCCACCGGGCCGTCGTATTCGGAGATCGGGCGGTCGAGCATCGACATGCAGTCGTGGCGCTCGAGGTAGGTGGTGTCGGGCAGCACCAGGTCCGCGAAAGCGGTGGTTTCCGACTGGAAGGCGTCGGCGACGACGATGAACGGGATCTTGTACTCCCCGTCGCTGTTCTTGTCGCACAGCATCTTGCGCACTTCGGTGGTGTTCATGGTGGAGTTCCACGCCATGTTGGCCATGAACAGCAGCAGGGTGTCGATCGGATAGGGGTCGCCGCGCCATGCGTTGGTGATGGCGTTGTGCATCAGCCCGTGGGCCGACAGCGGGTATTCCCAGGAGAATCCCTTGTCGATGCGCACCGGCTGTCCTTCGGCATCGACGAAGAGATCGTCCGGGCTCTCGGGCCAGCCCAGCGGTGCGCCGTTGAGCGGCGTGTTCGGCTGCACGCTCTCGGGGCCCTTGGGCGGCCGCAGGTTGGGCGGGATCGCGCGCGGGTAGGGCGCCTTGTGGCGGAAGCCGCCCGGCCGGTCGATGGTGCCGAGCAGCGACATCAGGATCGCCAGCGAGCGGATCGTCTGGAAACCGTTGGAGTGGGCCGCGAGACCGCGCATGGCGTGGAAGGCGACCGGACTGCCGGTCACGCTGTCGTGGCTCTTGCCCCACCAGTCGGTCCACGGGATCGGCAGTTCCACCTTGCGGTCGCGGGCCGTGACGCCCATCTCGTGCGCGATGCGGCGGATCGTGTCGGCGGGAATACCGGTGATGCCTTCCGCCCATTCGGGCGTGCATTTCGCCACCCGCTCGGTCAGCAACTGGAAGGCCGGCTTGACCTCGGTGCCGTCGGGCATCGTGAAACTGCCGTGCAGCGCCGGATCGGCGCCCTCGCTGTGGTCGGCCACGGGCCGGTCGCCGAGGCGGTCCCACCACATGAAGTTGTGGTGGCGCAGCGGGTTGACGATGTCCCCCTCGGGGTCGCGCACCATCATGCCGAAGTCGTCGCTGTCGGCATTCTGGTTGACCAGTTGGCCGGAGTTCGTATAGCGGGCGATGAATTCGCGGTCATAGAGGCCGAGGGCGATGATTTCGCGGATCAGCGCCATGATCAGGGCGCCGTCGGTGCCCGGCTTGATCGGAATCCACTCGTCGGCGATCGCCGCATAGCCGCTGCGCACCGGATTGATCGCGATGAAGCGGCCGCCGTTGCGCTTGAAATCGCCGATTGCGGTCTTGAGCGGATTCGAGTGGTGATCCTCGGCGGTGCCGATCATGAAGAACAGCTTGGCGCGTTCCAGGTCCGGACCACCGAATTCCCAGAACGAACCGCCGATCGTGTAGATCATGCCGGCGGCCATGTTCACGGAGCAGAAGCCGCCATGGGCAGCGTAGTTCGGGGTGCCGAACTGGCGCGCGAAGAGGCCGGTCAGGGCCTGCATCTGGTCGCGGCCTGTGAACAGCGCGAACTTCTTCGGATCGGTGGCGCGCAGGTGCGAGAGGCGCTTCTCGAGCATCCCGAACGCTTCGTCCCAGCTGATCTCTTCGAACTGGTTGGCGCCGCGCTCGGCACCGGCCTTGCGCCGCAGCGGCTTGGTCAGGCGCGCGGGCGAATACTGTTTCATGATTCCCGAGCCGCCTTTGGCGCAGAGCACGCCCTTGTTCAGCGGGTGGTTCGGGTTGCCTTCGATGTAGCGGACTTCTCCGTCGCGCAGGTGCACGCGGATGCCGCAGCGGCACGCACACATGTAGCACGTGGTGGTCTTGGTCTCGACCGGGGCGTTCGGCATCGGCGGACTGATGGGATCGTGGAGCGGCGAGGACATAGTGGGTTCTCTGGGTCCGTTGCAGTTCGGGGCACGACCGGCGAAGCCGAGCGTGCATGTCGGGGCGGGGCTGCGGGCGATCCTTGCCCGCAGCCCCCCGGTTCCTCACGGAACCGGCGCGGCCGTCAGACGTAGTCCTTGTACTTGTCGAGCAGTCGGACGGGCTTGGCGAGGGCGTCGCGTCGGAACGGATCGCCGAGCTCGCGGGTGCACATGATCTCGATGATGGTGGTCTTGCCCTCGTTCATCTGCATGTCGATGGCCTTCTTCAGAGCCGGGCCGACGTCCTCGAGCTTGTCGACGGTGACGCCCTCGGCGCCCATGGCGCGGGCGATCTCGGCAAAG
>JBNLCM010000205.1:0-10519 GCA_050303815.1 Rhodocyclaceae bacterium | reverse complement strand
CGAGGGACACCAATCGAGGCGGGCGGGATGCGGCCGGCGCGTGGCGCTCGGCAGAGGTTAAGGTCAGCGGCCGGTGCGTTGATTGGTAGAACGCACGGATCGGTAGATTGTACAAAATCTTCTCCCGGTGGGAAGCGTTTTTCGTCTTGTGCCGCGAGATTGCTGATCCGTCGTGGTAATCATGCTATAAGGTGCATATGCACATAAAGCCGTTGCCGCTCGATCCCCTGCCGTGCACAGGCGCGCGCCTGCGGCGCCTCAACCGGCGCACCACCGCGTTTTACGAGCACTTTCTGCGCGATCTGGACCTGCGCCTGACCCAGTACTCGCTGCTGCGCCACCTGGGTACCGCGCCACAGGCCCTGACAGAACTCGCCGATCGTCTCGAGATGGATCGGACCACGCTCACGCGAGGCTTGCAGCCCCTGCTCCGGCAGGCCTGGGTCGAGGAGACCCGGGGCAGCGATGCGCGCTTGCGCCTGTATCGCCTGACCGCTGCTGGCGTCGCGGTCCGGGAACGCGCTCAGGCGCGCTGGGCCGAGGCGCAGTGCGCGCTGGAGCAGGCCCTCGGTCGCGACTTCACCGACCAGCTCAACCAGCGCCTGGAGGAGGCGCTGGCACGCCTGAAGCCTGCCCTTCCCGAGGACAACTGATGCAGCCCGCCGATTCTCCCCACGCGCGCTTCTGGCCACTCGTCCTGCTGGCCGCCGCGATGATGGTGATCACGATGGGCGAGCGTCAGTCGCTCGGCCTGTTCGTGTCGCCGATCAACACCGATACCGGGCTGGGCATCGCCACCATCAGCTTTGCGATGGCGGTGGCCCAGTTTGTCTGGGGCGCCATCCAGCCGGTGGCCGGCGCGGTGGCGGATCGTTATGGACCGGGCCGGGTCCTGGCGGCCGGCCTGGTCGTGATGGCGGCCGGCAGTGCGCTGACACCGGTGCTCGCCACGTCCGGGTGGGGGCTCAGTTTCACGATCGGCCTGCTGTTCGCAGCAGGTGCGGGGGCGAGCAGCTTCTCGGTCCTGATCGGCGCCGCCGCCCAGCGCCTGCCTGCCAGCCGGCGCGGGATCGCCTCGGGCATGATCAACGCGGGGGGGTCATTCGGCCAGTTTGTCTTCGCGCCGCTGCTGCAGAAGCTCATCGGCAGCTTCGGCTGGATGGGCGCAATGACCTCGATGGCCGTGATCACGCTGGCGGCCCTGCCCATCGCGGGTGCCCTGCGAGGTCGGCGAGAACACGCCGAAGCGGCGGCGGCCCATGCGGCCAGCGAACACCCGGGTCGGGTGGACAAGGGCCTGCGCCATGCCGTGCGCGAGGCGCTGGCCGACCGCAGCTACCTGTTGCTTCACGCGGGCTTCTTCACGTGCGGCTTCCACATCGCCTTCCTGGTGACCCACCTGCCAGGCGAAGTCGGGCTCTGCGGGTTGCCGGCCGACGTGGCGAGCTGGTCGCTCGCGATCATCGGCCTGTCGAACATTGCCGGCAGCCTGGCGGCCGGGTGGGCCGTGCAGAACTACCGTAGCAAGTACGTCCTGTTCTGGATGTATGGCTCCCGCGCGGTGCTCGTGGCCCTGTATCTGGCGGCCCCCAAAACGGCCATGACCTTCTACCTCTTCGCGGTCGGGCTGGGCTTTACCTGGCTGGCGACCGTGCCGCCGACGGCGGGCGTCATCGGAAAACTGTTCGGCACCCGCTATCTCGCGACCCTCTTCGGATTGACCTTGCTGTCCCACCAGGTCGGCGGTTTCCTGGGCGCTTGGCTGGGCGGCCTGGCGATCGTCGCAAGCGGCGACTACACGTGGATGTGGTATGCCGACATTGCCCTGTCATCGGCCGCCGCGCTCTGCAACCTGCCGATCCGCGAGGCGCTGGTCCGGCATGCCCCCGCCGCCGCCTGACCGCGCAGCGTGAGGCCGGTCACGGTGGGCGCGGGGCCGGGCGTCAAGGTCATCGCGGCGAGGACGTGAACCGGAGGGTTGCGCGCCGTCCGGCGTGCGTTCCGGAGCGTCGCCATTCCCCTCTCCCGAATCCGATTTGCCGCGTTGATCGGGTCGTTGAGCTACGCCCTCGACCTCACCGAGGGGCAGCCGCCGGGCCACTGCATGCGATGCTGCTGGATCGGCACCCACATCGGCCGGCGTCTGGGGCTCGAGGGCGAGGCCTTGTGGGAACTCTATTACACGTTGCTGCTGAAGGACCTCGGTTGCAGCAGCAACGCCGCCCGGATCTGCGAGCTGTACCTGACCGATGACCGCCGCTTCAAACGCGACTTCAAGCAGGTCGACGGCAGTCTTTCCCAGGTCTTGCGCTTCGTGTTCGGCCACACCGGCATGGGCGCGCCCCTCAAGGCGCGGCTTGGCGCGGTTTTCGGCATCCTGACGAACGGCGAGGAGATCGCCCAGGAGCTGATTCAGACGCGCTGCCAGCGCGGCGCAGACATAGCCCGCTCGCTGCGCTTCGGCGAGCGAGTGGCCGAGGGCATACATTCCCTCGACGAGCACTGGGACGGCGGCGGGCGACCCGACCACCTGAGTGGTCTGGCGATTCCCCTGTATGCGCGAATTGCGCTGTTGTCCCAGGTCATCGATGTCTTCCATACGGCCTCGGGGCGGCCGGCGGCGCTGGCCGAGGTCAGGCGCCGGTCGGGTAGCTGGTTCGATCCGCAACTGGTGCGCGTCGTGGAGGGGCTCGAAGGCGACGAAGCCTTCTGGTACCGGCTGGCCGGCGACAGGCTCGACGAGCACGTGGTCGCGCTCGAACCGGAGGCGCGGGACATGGCCCTGGATGAGGCGTATCTCGATCGGATTGCCGAGGCGTTCGGCCAGGTGGTCGACGCCAAGAGCCCCTACACGGCGGGCCACAGCACGCGCGTGGCGCTCTATACGGACCGCCTCGCGGCCGAGCTCGGCGTGGCGCCGGATCGACGTCGCTGGCTGTGGCGTGCGGCCCTGTTGCACGACGTCGGCAAGCTCGGCGTCAGCAACGCGATCCTCGACAAGCCCGGTCGCCTCGACGCGGACGAGTGGGAGGCGGTCAAGCGCCATGCGGCCTTCTCCGAGGAGATCCTCCGACGAATCCCGGCGCTCGACGAGCTGGCGCTCACCGCGGCCGGTCATCACGAGCGCCTTGATGGCGGTGGCTATCCGCGCGGCGTGTCTGCGTCCGGCATTTCGCTCGAGACCCGCATCATCACCACCGCGGACATCTTCGATGCCATTACCGCGGAGCGTCCCTACCGCGGCGCGATACCGATCGACCGGACGCTCGAGATCATGGCCGATTCGGTCGGTACCGCGATCGATGGGCGCTGCTTCGAGGCCCTCAAATCGGCACTCGCGGCCGACCTGGCCCCGAACAATGTCGCACAGGCCCTTGACGTGGCCCGCCCTGCTCGGTAGTTTTCAGGGCATGAAGCCGCAAACGACCCGTTTCGATGTGAATTTCGCATCGCGCCTCCTGTCCGCATCCGCCGGACTGGGTCTGCTGCTGCGCGTCGCGCGCAACTAAACTTCCCCCCCTCCTGTTGTTTGAATGCCCCGGCTGCCCCGGCACGGCGACGTGTCGCGAAAGCCAGATTCCGTACCTCGCGATGAACGTCGACATGAAACCCATCCCCCGCCTCCTGCTGCGACTGCCGACCGGCGTCCGGACCGAGTAGTACCGCGGCCGTCCGTACGCCCCTGCCGCTCCCGCAGACAGCAGACAGACAAGGAGTCACTCATCATGTTGAAACAGCCCGCCACCAAGTACCGCCCGTTCAAACCGTTTGAGGGCGCGGTCCGCCTTGCCACCCGCAGCTGGCCTGACCGCCGGATCGAACGGCCGCCGGTGTGGATGAGTACCGACCTTCGGGACGGCAACCAGGCCCTGTTCGAACCCATGGACAGCGAGCGCAAGCTGCGCATGTTCCACATGCTGGTTGAGATCGGATTCAAGGAGATTGAGATCGGCTTCCCGTCGGCGTCGCAGACCGATTTCGATTTCGTCCGCACGCTCATCGAGGGTGGACACATCCCCGACGACGTCACGATCGAGGTCCTGACCCAGGCGCGTGAGCATCTGATCGAGCGCACCTTCGAGGCGGTCAAGGGCGCGCGGCGCGTCATCATTCACTACTACAACGCATGCGCCGAGAACTTCCGGCGCATCGTATTCAACGAGGACGAGGCCGGCGTCCGGCGGATCGCGATGGAAGGCGCGCGGATGATCCAGGCTCACGCCGCACGGCACCCGGAAACCAAGTTCGTGTTCCAGTACAGCCCGGAGGTGTTCTCCGGTGCCGAACTCGGTTTCGTGCGCGACGTGGTGGATGCGGTCACCGCCATCTGGCAGCCGACCGCCGAGCAGCCGTGCATCATCAACCTGCCGGCGACGGTGGAGATGAGCACCCCCAACGTCTATGCCGACCAGATCGAATGGATGCATCGCAATCTCGCGCGGCGCGAGGGCATTGTCCTGTCGGTGCACCCGCATAACGACCGGGGCACGGCGGTCGCCGCGGCCGAGCTTGCCCTGATGGCGGGCGCCGATCGCATCGAGGGTTGCCTGTTCGGCCACGGCGAGCGGACCGGCAATGTGGATCTCGTGACCCTCGCCCTCAACCTGTACAGCCAGGGCGTGCATCCAGGTCTCGACTTCTCGCGACTCAACGAGGTTGCCCGCACGGTCGAGCACTGCACCCAGTTGCCGATTCATCCGCGCCACCCGTATGTCGGCGACCTTGTCTTTACCGCCTTCTCCGGTTCGCACCAGGACGCCATCAAGAAAGGTTTCGCCGCGCAGAGCCCGGATCGCAGCTGGGAGGTGCCCTACCTGCCGGTGGACCCGGCGGACCTCGGCCGCACCTACGATTCGATCATTCGGGTGAACAGTCAGTCGGGCAAGGGAGGGGTCGCCTACCTGATGGAGTCGGAGTATGGCGTTGCCCTTCCGCGCCGGTTGCAGGTCGAGTTCTCCGCCGCCGTACAGCGCCTGGCCGACGCCAGCGGCAAGGAGGTCCACGCGGGCGACATCTGGCAATGCTTCGAGCATGAATACCTGGCGCCGAGCGAGCCCGTCGGGTTTGTCGAACATCACCTCTTCGAGCAGGGCGAACAGCAGGGCATGGCCCTGACGGTCAGGCTCGATGGCCAGACCTGTGTCCTGCGTGGGGTCGGGAACGGCCCGATCGATGCGGCCATCCATGCGCTTGGTGCCCGGGTCAGTCTGCTCGACTACGAGGAGCGCGCCATCGGTAATGGATCCGATGCGCGCGCAGCCGCCTTTGTCGAACTCGGCGTGGCGGGCATGGCGGGCACCGTGTTCGGGGTCGGCGTGCACGCGAACATCGTCACCGCGTCGATTCTCGCGATCATCTCGGGGGTCAATCGGATCGCATCCCGCTGGCCGGACGCACTGGTCTTTGCGCGTACCGGCACGGACGACCGCTGATCCGTGCGAGATGCCGGTCGGAGCGGTGTGCGTCGCCGCTCCGGCCGGTTCGGGTGCATCATCCCGCCATTGTCATGATGGTGAGCCCATGCACGCCCGAGTGCTTCCCGACTATCTCCAGCAGACCTACCGCTGGGCCTATCTCGATCGACGGTGGCTTGGCTGGCTCGACCGCCCCGCGGTCGTTTCGACCATCCTCTGGGGCAACGCCAACCGGTTGATGACGCGGGCGATCACGTCCTTTGCACCGGGCCAGCGGGTGCTGCAGGCCGCTGCCGTGTATGGCGACTTCTCGCGAAGGCTGCTCGAGCAACTGGGTGAGTCGGGCCATCTCGCGGTGGTGGACGTGGCACCCCTCCAGGTCGCCAACCTGCGTCGCAAGCTCCGCCGCCGGCAGAACGTGTCGGTGCGCGTGGGTGACCTCGCGCAGCCCCTCGGTGCGTGCTATGACGGAGTGTGCTGCTTCTTCTTGCTGCACGAGGTACCCCCTGTGGTCAGGAGCCGGATCGTGGACAACCTGCTGGCTGCGGTCGCACCTGGTGGTATCGCGGTCTTCGTCGATTACCACCGGCCAGTTCGCCTCCACCCGTTGGCGGGGGTGATGGGCTGGGTCTTCCGACGGTTCGAGCCGTTCGCCGAATCGCTCACGCAACGCGAGATTGGCGACCTGGCGACGGACGCGGCGGCCTTCTCCTGGCACAAGACGCTGGTGTTTGGCGGGCTGTATCAAGTCGTTACCGTTCGCCGGAGGGGCTGAGCGATTTTTCTTCAGGCCACGCGCGCGCCGTGCAAGTGTTTGAATGAGCGCTTGAATGACGGGGCCGGGAATGCTGTATGTATAGCCACATGTGGTATCTGGTGGCGGGTATGACTTAAGGACAATTTCCTCTTTCAGATGAAGCGGTTAGAGTGAGGTCCATGAGCGATGCGAAGGTCGCGCCGGCAGCCGGGGGGTTGCGGGCGCCCACTCCCCCCCGATCCGGCGAGCAGACGCGGCTTAACGTCCTCCTGACGCTTCAGGCGGCGGTCGGCCTGGCCAGCCTGTCCCTGCTGATCGTCGGCAGCCTGGCGCTGGGGTTGTGGCTCGCATTCTCGGGGGCCAGCGACGCGTTCCCGCTCAATATTGTGGCTGCCCTGGGCGTGGTCGCCATGGCCACGTATCTTCTGAGCTGGCTCTGGCAGCCTCCCAGCGACGTATCCGGCGTGCTCGTGGTGCGGGAGGACTCCCCGGAACTGTTCAAGGCACTGGACCGGCTGAGCGCGGCCTATCGGGTCGCCCCGGTCGATCGGGTGATGATCGGCTCGGACATGAACGCTGCCGTGGTGCAGTTGCCTGAGCTGGGTTTGTGGGGGCGCCTGCAGACCACGCTGGTGATCGGCCTGCCCATGCTCTACAGCCTCAATCCCCAGCAGGTCAGGGCGATTCTCGCCCACGAGATGTCCCATCTGGCCTTCCAGCGGCGGGCCGTGGGTGCGTGGGCGGCGCAGTTAAGGGCCTGGTGGCATCGCGTCCTGTCGGCCATCGATGACGACCCGAGCCCCTTGGGGCGGACGATCGCGATGCTGCTGGCAGGGCATGCCGACGCACACCTCATTCGCAGCGTCGAACTGTCGCACCTCGAGGAGTTCGAGGCGGACATGGGCGCCGCGGGACTGGTCGGCGCCGACATGCTGGCGGCGTCACTGCTCGAACTGGCGATGAAGGAGCGCTACCTGCGCGAAGAGTACTGGGACGCGGTGATGAGCCAGTTCGAGTTTCCGGACGACGGCGAAGGGGGCATTCTGCCCTTCGGGACCATGGGCATTGGGGTCTCGCTCGGATTTCAGCGTTCCGAACAATGTGGCCGCATGGGTGAGCTGCTCGAGTTGCCCCATGGCCTGGATCTTCACCCCAGCTTGCCCGAACGGCTGATTGCGCTGCGTGTCGGCATTCACTCGCCCGTGCGTCAAGGGCCATCGGCGGCCCAGCTCTACCTGGGTGATACTGCCGAGACCCTGGCCTGCCGGTTGGATCGCGCATGGTGCATGGCAATCGCCCCTTGCTGTAGCAAGTAGGTCGCCCCGCGTGTCGGGGTGAGGGCGTAGAATGCCCGCATGCGCCGCCTGCATCTCCGTTGCCGCTGGTTGACATGGCCACTCACCGTGGCCCTGCTGCTTGCCGTGACCCTGCAGGGCGTCGTCCACAGCGCGGCGCCGGGGTCTGCACTTGCCGAGATCTGCACAGCCGGCGGCACGGTGTCACTGGCCGTGCCCGGCGGCAAGGAAGACGGTGCGGCGCCGGGGCCGATGTGTCTGTTGTGCCTCTCGACCGTGCAGGCCTGGACCTTAGCCGGCGAGGCGGCACCGAGCCTCGTATCGCCGGCGCGGGTTGCCAGGGACGGATTCCGTCCGGGCCCGGCGTTCGTCGCGAGCCGGCTGGTCTGGCACGCTGCGCCCAGAGGCCCTCCCTCCGCATCCTGATGGTCCGTCCCCCTGGCGGACTGCGCGCCGTGCCGGACAAGCCGGCCGGATGACACCATTCAGAATACGGAGAAACTCAGATGATTCGCTTTTCCGCGATCGCCGCTTGCCTGCTGCTTGGCGCCATGAGCGCCGCCCACGCCGAAGTGTCCGTCAGTGAGGCCTGGGTACGCGCCAGCCTCCCGCACCAGCGGGCGACGGGTGCCTTCATGAAGATTTCGGCCGGCGCACACGGTGCCCGGCTGGTCGGTGCCCGGTCGACCGTGGCCGCCGTGACCGAGGTGCACCAGATGAAGCTGGTCGACAATATCGCCCGGATGAGTCGGGTCGAGGCCGTCGACGTGGGCCCGGGGCAGGTGCTCGAACTCAAGCCGGGCAGTTATCACATCATGTTGATGGAGCTGAAGGCGCCGGTGAAGGTGGGTGACACCGTTGCCCTCGAGCTGGTTTTCGAGGAGGGTGGCAGCACGCATACCGTCCCCGTCACGGCAACCGCCCGCCCGCTGACGGGCGGCGCCATGAAGATGCCGCACTGAGCGGACGAACCCGGCCCCGGCAACGTTCGGGGGCTGGCCTACCGGAAGAACGCGTCGGTGTCGGTGTCGTAGCCTTCCAGCGCACGCTCGATTCTGCCCTCCGGCCCGACGCGCAGGATTCTCAGATCGAGCAGCAGATCGTCGTACTCGTAGCGGTAATTCACGCCCAGATTGGCCGCGACGAGCGGGGTGTCCTTGGGGCTGGCGCGCAGGAAATGCCAGTTGTCGCCCTGGATGCCCCGGTCTGCCCGATAGGCCGCCCACGTCGCGGGCGTGTCCTTGTGGGGCTCGAGGCCAATGACGACGAACTCGATGTCCTGCGCCAGGCGGCTGGCGGCGACGCCGACCGCGCGCAGGCGGCGGCCGGTGCTGGAACAGATCGCGCTATAAGTGCTGTGGTCCATCGCCACCACGATGCGCTTGCCCCGCCAGTCCGAGAGGCGCCGTTCCCGGCCCGCCTCGTCGGTCAGCCGGTAGGGCAGGGCATAGACATCGACCTCGTTGCCGGCGCGCGCGACCGGGGCGATGAGTGGGAGCGACAGGAGCCAGGCGGCGAAGAAGGCGCGTCTCGGAGACATGGCGTCACGCTACCCCAGCCTGCGCGACTCGATCAATCCTGTCCGACCGCCGCCCGGCGACCGCGGGCCGTCGCCAGATGGTGGCAGACCTGCTCGGCGCCATCGAGGATGCGTGGCGTGTGTCGTTGCAGCAGGTCCGGCGGCACGAAGAAGAGGTTGCCGAGCCGGACGGCCTGCATGCCCTGCCAGCGCCGCCAGTCGTCCAGCCATTCGGGCCGCGCTTCGTCCATGCCGCTGGCGATGATCGCCTCCGGGTCGGCCGCGAGGACGGCTTCCTCGTTGATCGTCGGTGCCAACTGGGCGAGGCCGCCAAATACGTTGCGCCCCCCGCACAGGCGCAGGACATCACCGATCAGGTGCGCGTCGTTGATCGTCATGAGCGGTTCGTTCCAGACCTGGTAGAAGGTCGTGACGGGCGATTGGCCGGCGAATGTCGCATGCAGTCGGTCGCGTCGCGCCCGGAAGCCTGCCGCCGCCTGCTCGGCGACCGGCGACGTGCCGGCTAGCCGGCCAATCGCTTCGAGGCTGGCGGCCACGGCGTCGAGGTCGCGGGCCTCGCTGACGAACAGGGGAATGCCGAGGGCGCGCAGCTTGTCCAGATGCCCCTCGCGGTTGCCGCTGCGCCAGGCGATGGCCAGGTCGGGCCGGAGGGCCGCGATGGCTTCGAGATCGAGAGCGTTGTAGCTGCCAATCCGGGGCAGCTGTCGCGCCGCCTCGGGGTAGTCGCTGTACTGCACCGCGCCCACCGTGTGGGCGCCGGCGCCCGCGGCGAAGAGCAATTCGGTGATGTGGGGCGCGAGGCTCACGATGCGCCGGGCGGGCGCCGGCAGCACCACCTCCGTCCCGGTGGCGTCCACCATGCGCAGCGCCGCATGGCACGGGGCGGCCGTGCCCAGCATGAGACCGGCTAGCCAAGCGAGGTGACGCAGGCGTCTGGCGTTCGTCATGGGATAATCCGCGGCCCGGGTTTGATGCCCGACGATTCTATCCGATGACCGACTCCCGCACGCTGATGGTCCAGGGGACCACGTCCGACGCTGGCAAGAGCATTCTCGTGACCGGCCTCTGCCGCGTCCTGGCCCGGCGTGGCGTGTCCGTGGTGCCCTTCAAGCCCCAGAACATGGCCCTCAATTCCGCCGTCACCGCCGATGGAGGCGAGATCGGCCGCGCGCAGGCCCTGCAGGCCGAGGCGGCGGGCCTGGCGCCCCATACCGACATGAATCCGGTGCTGCTCAAGCCCAATTCGGACATCGGCGCCCAGGTGATTATCCATGGGCACGTGGCGGCTGATCTGTCGGCGGCCGACTACCATGCCTATAAACCGCGGGCGATGGCCGCAGTGATGGCCAGCTGGCGCCGGCTGTGCGAGCAGTATGGGCAGGTGGTGGTCGAGGGCGCGGGCAGTCCGGCCGAGATCAACCTGCGCGACCGGGATATCGCCAACATGGGCTTCGCCGAGGCGGCCGACTGTCCGGTGGTGCTGATTGCCGACATCGACCGGGGCGGGGTGTTT
>JBNLCM010000204.1:0-15600 GCA_050303815.1 Rhodocyclaceae bacterium | reverse complement strand
CTGGAAATGCGGCTCGGACAAGTCCTTCGACGGGATCGAGATGTTCTCGCCGGAATCCACGTCGCGGATCGAGCGGTCGCCGATGGCGTCGGCCACCGCTCGCCGGATCTGGTGCTTGAAGCGGCGCATGAAGCGCTGGCGATTGACGGCGCTCTTCTTCTTGCTGTCGAAACGGCGGTCGATGATGCGGACCATGCGGAACCCCCGGCGTGGTGTCTTTCGGCAGGCCGGCTGACGCCGGCCGCAAGCGCAATCAGGACGCCTTGCGCACCCGCAGATACCACTCGCACAGCAGGCGGACCTGCTTCTCGGTGTAACCCTTCTCGATCATGCGGTTGACGAAGTCCTGGTGCTTCTTCTGCTCGTCGGCGCTGGCCTTGGCATTGAAGCTGATCACCGGCAGCAGGTCCTCGGTATTCGAGAACATCTTCTTCTCGATCACCGAGCGCAGCTTCTCGTAGGAAGTCCAGCTCGGGTTCTTGCCTGCGTTCTTGGCGCGTGCGCGCAGCACGAAGTTCACCACCTCGTTGCGGAAATCCTTCGGATTGCTGATGCCGGCCGGCTTCTCGATCTTCTCCAGTTCGTCGTTGAGCGCATTGCGGTCGAGCATCTCGCCGGTGTTCGGATCGCGGAATTCCTGGTCCTGGATCCAGAAGTCGGCATAGGTGACGTAGCGATCGAAGATGTTCTGGCCGTACTCGGAGTAGCTTTCCAGGTAGGCGGTCTGGATCTCCTTGCCGATGAACTCGGCGTAGCGGGGCGCCAGATACTCCTTGATGAAGGCCATGAAGCGGGCCTCGGACTCGGGCGGGAACTGCTCCTGCTGGATCTGCTGCTCGAGCACGTACATCAGGTGCACCGGGTTGGCCGCGACTTCGCGGTGATCGAAGTTGAAGACCTTCGACAAGACCTTGAACGCGAAGCGCGTGGACAGGCCGGTCATGCCCTCGTCGACGCCGGCGTAGTCGCGATACTCCTGGAACGACTTGGCCTTCGGATCGGTGTCCTTCAGGTTCTCGCCGTCGTACACCCGCATCTTCGAGTAGATCGAGGAATTCTCCGGCTCCTTCAGGCGCGACAGGATCGCGAACTGGGCCATCATCTTCAGCGTGTCCGGCGCGCACGGCGCGTCCGACAGCGAGCTGTTGACGAGCAGCTTGTCGTAGATGCGGATCTCGTCCGACAGGCGCAGGCAGTACGGCACCTTGACGGTGTAGATGCGGTCGAGGAAGGCCTCGTTGTTCTTGTTGTTCTTGAACGCCACCCACTCGGACTCGTTCGAGTGGGCCATCACGACGCCGTCGAACGGGATCGCGCCGAAGCCCTCGGTACCCTTGTAGTTGCCTTCCTGGGTGGCGGTCAGCAGCGGGTGCAGGACCTTGATCGGCGCCTTGAACATCTCGACGAACTCGAGTAGGCCGCGGTTGGCGAGGCACAGGCCGCCGGAGTAGCTGTAGGCGTCCGGATCGTCCTGCGAATACTGCTCCAGCTTGCGGATGTCGATCTTGCCGACCAGCGAGGAGATGTCCTGGTTGTTCTCGTCGCCGGGCTCGGTCTTGGCGACCGCGACCTGGCGCAGTACCGAGGGGCGCAGCTTGACCACGCGGAACTGGGTGATGTCGCCGTTGAACTCGTGCAGGCGCTTGACCGCCCACGGGCTCATGATCGTGTTCAGGTAGCGGCGCGGAATCCCGTAGTCGTCCTCCAGCAGGGCGCCGTCTTCCTCGCTGTTGAACAGGCCCAGCGGCGACTCGTGCACCGGCGAGCCCTTGATCGCGTAGAACGGTACGTGCTCGATCAGGCTCTTCAGCTTTTCCGCCAGCGAGGACTTGCCGCCGCCGACCGGGCCGAGCAGGTACAGGATTTGTTTCTTTTCCTCCAATCCCTGGGCGGCGTGACGGAAGTAGGACACGATGTGCTCGATCACTTCCTCCATGCCGTAGAAATCGCGGAAGGCCGGGTAGAGCTTCAGCACCTTGTTGGAAAAGATGCGCGACAGGCGCGGATCCAGACGCGTATCCACCAGTTCGGGATCACCGATCGCCATCAGCATCCGCTCGGCAGCGGTGGCGTAGGCCGACGCATCGCTGCGGCAAAGTTCGAGGTAGTCGTCGATCGACATCTCCTCTTCGCGTTCTGCCTCGAAACGTGATTGGTATGCCGTAAAGATGCTCATCGCTGAACCTCCTGAGTGAATGCTGAAGCCCGCCGCTGCGCCGTCAGACCACTTTGTACCCGATTCCCAGTGTGGCACAAGGCCAAGCCTGACGTTCGACCGATTTGAGAGGCTTTATTGCCGCACTCCGCCAGTCGTGCGGAAAAGCCTGACGGGCGGTCCAAGGCGGTGCCGCAGGCGCTCGGAGAGCGGCGCGATGCACTGCCGTGCTGCGGTCGACTGCCCGTGTGTCAGTTTGTCCGCCCATTTGGTTCAATGTGTGCACGCTGCGGGCCGGATCGTGGGGTGCCGGCTGCCGGAGAGGGCCGGCACGATGGTTGCGTGTGACCGTTCGGACGATGCCGGTGGAGCACGCCGCGGCAGGAGGGCCGCAGCGATCGGAAATGGCGTCCGACGAAGCAGTGGGAGCAGGCCGCAGGCCACCCCCGCTGCATCGAGCGGCGGTATATTGGCCGGGGGCCGAAGATGGAGCATGTGATAGACTAAAACTTTGCCTTCAACCTGGTGGTCCGCCCGTTTCGGGCCTTCGGATCACCGCCACGTACCGTTCAGTCAG
Organism: Rhodocyclaceae bacterium; assembly: GCA_050303815.1. GTDB lineage: Bacteria > Pseudomonadota > Gammaproteobacteria > Burkholderiales > Rhodocyclaceae > Cognatazoarcus. The sequence continues at coordinate 12,868 of JBNLCM010000204.1, read as the reverse complement.
GGAAGTTCATGGAGACCAATCAGGAAAACCGGAGCGCGCTCGAGCGCCAGATCGAGATGACCGTGCCTGTCGCGGATATCGACAAAGAAGTCGAGGCGCGACTCAAGCGTCTGTCGAAGACCGTAAAGATGGCCGGATTCCGTCCCGGCAAGGTGCCGATGAAGATCGTCGCGCAGAACTACGGCCATCAGGTGCGTTCCGAGGCGATCGGCGCGGCGGTCGAGAAAGCCTTCGGCGAGAAGGTGCGCGAGGGCAACTATCGCGTCGCCGGCTACCCGAAGATCGAGCCTCGCGAGGGCTCCGACGACGTGCTGGCTTTCTCGGCGACCTTCGAGGTGTATCCGGAGATCGTCGTCGGCGACCTGTCGGCGCAGGAAATCGAAAAGCCCAAGCTCGAGGTCGGCGAGGCCGAAGTCGATCGCACCATCGAAGTGCTGCGCAAGCAGCGTACTACCTACAATCAAGTGGACCGGACGGCTGCCGACGGCGACCGCGTGACGGTGGACTTCACCGGACGCAAGGACGGCGAGGTCTTCGACGGTGGCCAAGCCAACGACTTCCCGTTCGTGATCGGCACCGGCTCGATGCTGAAGGATTTCGAGACGGCAGCCAACGGCATGAGCGTGGGCGAGAGCAAGACGTTCGATCTGACCTTCCCGGAGGACTATCACGCCAAGGATCTGGCCGGCCAGACCGTGCAGTTCGAGATCGCGATGAAGAAGATCGAGGAGGCGGTGCTGCCGTCGCTGGACGAGGATTTCGCGAAGAGCCTCGGCGTCGCCGACGGCAATCTCGACACCATGCGCGGCGAAGTGCGCGCCAACCTGGAGCGCGAGGTGCGCCGCCGTATCCAGGCCCGCATCAAGGAGCAGGTCATGGAGACGCTGATCCAGGCGACGCCGATCGACGTGCCGAAGGCGCTGGTCGATGCCGAGTCCCAGCAGCTCGCCGACAATGCCCGCCGCGACCTCGAAGCGCGCGGCATGCCGGCCGGCCGGATGCCGGTGCAGCAGGAGTGGTTCGCCGATCAGGCGGCGCGGCGGGTCAAGCTGGGACTGATCATGGCCGAGGCGGTGAAGGCCAACGAATTGCACGCCAAGCCCGAGCAGATCCGCGCCCTGGTCGAGGATTTCGCCCAGAGCTACGAGGATCCGCAGGAAGTGATCTCCTGGTACTACTCGCAGCCGCAGCAGCTGCAGCAGGCGGAAGCTCTGGTGGTCGAGGACAACGTGGTCGAGTGGGTGTTGTCCAAGGCGAAGGCGAGCGAGAAGGAAGTGAGTTTCGACGAACTGATGGGCAATGCGGCCTGAGGCTGCTATTGGAATAGAGATGAACACGAGAAACATGCAGGCGGTGTCCGACTGGGAGCCACAGGGCCTCGGCCTGGTGCCGATGGTGGTGGAGCAGAGTGGGCGGGGCGAGCGCGCCTACGACATCTATTCGCGCCTGCTCAAGGAACGCGTGGTGTTCCTGGTGGGGCCGGTCAACGACGCCACCGCCAACCTGGTCGTGGCCCAGCTGCTGTTCCTCGAGTCCGAGAATCCGGACAAGGACATCTATTTCTACATCAATTCGCCGGGCGGATCGGTGACGGCGGGCATGGCGATCTATGACACGATGCAGTTCGTCAAGCCCGACGTCAGCACGCTCTGCATCGGCCAGGCGGCCAGCATGGGTGCGTTCCTGCTGGCCGCCGGTGCCGAAGGCAAGCGCTATGCGCTGCCCAACTCGCGCATGATGATCCACCAGCCCCTGGGAGGCTTTCAGGGGCAGGCCTCGGACATCGAGATCCACGCGCGGGAAATTCTGGCATTGCGTCTGCGTCTGAACGAGATGCTGGCCAAACACACCGGTCAGAAGATCGAGCAGATCGAAAAGGACACGGACCGGGACAATTTCATGTCTGCGGATAGCGCCAAGGCGTATGGTTTGATCGACAAGGTGTTGAGTAGCCGCGCAGACGCCCAATGACAGAGACAGAGGACCGAGGATCTCGAGATGACCGACAAGAAAACGGGTGACAAGCTCCTTTACTGCTCTTTCTGCGGTAAGAGCCAGCACGAGGTGCGAAAGCTGATCGCCGGGCCGTCGGTGTTCATCTGCGACGAGTGCATCGAGCTGTGCAACGACATCATCCGGGACGAGATCGCCGGCGAGCAGGTCGGCGAGGGCGGCAAGACCTCGCTGCCGACGCCGAAGGAGATCTCGGCGATCCTCGACCAGTACGTGATCGGCCAAGGCCACGCCAAGCGCATCCTGTCGGTGGCGGTGTACAACCACTACAAGCGCCTGCGGCACATGAGCGGGGCCAAGGACGAGGTCGAGCTGTCGAAGAGCAACATCCTGCTGATCGGACCCACCGGTTCGGGCAAGACGCTGCTCGCCCAGACGCTGGCCCGTCTGCTCAACGTGCCGTTCGTGATGGCGGATGCGACGACGCTGACCGAAGCCGGCTACGTCGGCGAGGACGTCGAGAACATCATCCAGAAGCTGCTGCAGAAGTGCGACTACGAGGTCGAGAAGGCCCAGCAGGGTATCGTCTACATCGACGAGATCGACAAGATCTCGCGCAAGTCCGACAACCCGTCGATCACCCGCGACGTCTCCGGCGAGGGTGTGCAGCAGGCCCTGCTGAAGCTGATCGAAGGCACCGTGGCGGCAGTGCCGCCGCAGGGCGGGCGCAAGCATCCGAACCAGGACTTCGTCCAGGTCGACACCACCAACATCCTGTTCATCTGCGGCGGCGCTTTCGACGGGCTCGAGAAGGTCATCCGCAACCGGACCGAGAAGGGCGGCATCGGCTTCGGCGCCGAGGTGCGCAGCATGGATTCGGAGAAAGGGGTATCGGAAGCCCTGCGCATCGTCGAACCCGAGGACCTGATCAAGTTCGGTCTGATCCCCGAATTCGTCGGCCGCCTGCCGGTCATCGCGACCTTGCAGGAACTCGACGAGGAAGCCCTGATCGAGATCCTGGTGGAGCCGAAGAACGCGCTCGTCAAGCAGTTCCAGAAGCTGGTCGGAATGGAAGGCGTCGAACTCGAAATCCGCCCGGCGGCGTTGTCGGCGATCGCGCGCAAGGCCTTGCAGCGCAAGACCGGCGCGCGGGGTCTGCGCTCGATCATCGAGTCGGCCCTGCTCGACATCATGTACGACCTGCCGAGCATGGAAGACGTCGAGAAGGTGGTCATCGACGAAGGAACCATTAGTGCCGGATCGGCGCCTATCCTGATGTACGCCGATCAGCCCAAGGTCGCAGGCTCGAAGTAGTCGGTTTTCTTCCAGCCGCCGCACTTGTTTTCCCACGCTTGGGCCCAAAATGGGCCCAAGAGTGTTTTTGAGCCAAGGAACCGAAATGTTCGATCAGACGCAGCAACCGCTAGAGTTGCCGCTCCTCCCCCTCAGGGACGTAGTGGTGTTCCCTCACATGGTCATTCCGCTGTTCGTCGGCCGGCCCAAGTCCATCAAGGCGCTGGAGACCGCGATGGAGGACGGCAAGAGCATCCTGCTGGTGGCGCAGAAATCCGCCGCCAAGGACGAGCCGACCGACGAGGACATGTACCGGATCGGCTGCATCGCAAACATCCTGCAGATGCTCAAGCTGCCGGACGGCACGATCAAGGTGCTGGTCGAGGGCGTCCGGCGGGCCCGCATCGAACGCGTGATCGACGAGCGCTCGGTGTTCCGCGCGGTCGCCACGCCGGTCGAGGCGCCCGAGGCCGAGCGGACCGAAACCGAGGCGATGCGGCGCGCGATCGTCGCCCAGTTCGATCAGTACGTGAAGCTGAACAAGAAGATCCCGCCCGAGATCCTGACCTCGCTGTCCGGCATCGACGACGCCGGCCGGCTGGCCGATACCATCGCCGCCCACCTGCCGCTCAAGCTCGAGCAGAAGCAGTCGGTGCTGGAGATGTTCGATACCGCCGAGCGGCTCGAGCGCCTTCTGAGCCAGCTCGAGACCGAGCTCGACATCCTGCAGGTCGAAAAGCGCATTCGTGGCCGCGTCAAGCGCCAGATGGAGAAGAGCCAGCGCGAGTACTACCTGAACGAACAGGTCAAGGCCATCCAGAAGGAGCTCGGCGAAGGCGAGGAAGGCGCCGATCTCGAGGAGATGGAGCGCAAGATCCGCAGTTCCGGCATGCCCAAGGAGGCGGCCGCGAAGGCCCAGTCCGAGCTCAAGAAGCTGCGTCTGATGTCGCCCATGTCGGCCGAGGCGACCGTGGTGCGCAACTACATCGAGACGCTGACCGGGCTGCCGTGGAAGAAAAAGTCGCGCATCAGCAAGGATCTGGCCGAGGCGGAGCGCATCCTGGACCGCGACCACTACGGTCTCGACAAGGTCAAGGAGAGGATCGTCGAATACCTGGCCGTGCAGCAGCGGGTGGACAAGCTGAAGGCGCCGATCCTGTGCCTGGTCGGACCGCCGGGCGTCGGCAAGACCTCGCTCGGGCAGTCGATCGCGCGTGCCACCAACCGCAAGTTCGTGCGCATGAGCCTGGGCGGCGTGCGCGATGAGGCCGAGATCCGTGGCCACCGCCGCACCTATATCGGTTCGATGCCGGGCAAGATCCTGCAGAACATGAACAAGGTGGCGGTGCGCAACCCGCTGTTCCTGCTCGACGAGGTCGACAAGATCGGCTCCGACTTCCGCGGCGATCCGAGTTCGGCGCTGCTCGAAGTGCTGGACCCGGAGCAGAACTCGAGCTTCGTCGACCACTACGTCGAGGTCGAGTACGACCTGTCGGACGTGATGTTCGTCGCCACCGCCAACACGCTGAACATTCCGGGCCCGTTGCTGGACCGTATGGAAGTGATCCGCCTGTCCGGCTACACCGAGGACGAGAAGGTCAACATCGCGATCCGCTACCTGCTGCCGAAGCAGATCAAGAACAACGGCCTGAAGGAAAACGAGATTTCGGTCACCGACGACGCCATCCGCGACGCCATCCGCTATTACACGCGGGAGGCCGGCGTACGTGGGCTGGAGCGCGAGATCTCGAAGATCTGCCGCAAGGTGGTCAAGAATCTGGTGCTGCGCAAGCGCACGACCAAGGTCGTCGTGAATGCGAAGTCGCTGAACAAGTACCTGGGCGTGCGTCGCTACACCTTCGGCATGGCGGAGCGCGAGAACCAGGTCGGTCAGGTCACCGGTCTGGCCTGGACCGAAGTCGGCGGCGAACTGCTGACGATCGAATCCGTCGTGCTGCCGGGCAAGGGCAAGATCGTGCATACCGGCAAGCTTGGCGAGGTGATGCAGGAATCCATCCAGGCGGCCCTGTCGGTGGTGCGCAAGCGGGCCCGCTCGCTCGGCATCAACGAGGATTTCTACCAGAAGAGCGACATCCACATCCACCTGCCGGAAGGCGCGATTCCGAAGGACGGCCCGTCGGCCGGTATCGGATTGTGCACGGCGCTGGTGTCGGTGTTGAGCGGAATCCCGGTGCGCTGCGACGTGGCCATGACCGGCGAGATCACGCTGCGCGGCGAGGTGCTGCAGATCGGCGGCCTGAAGGAGAAGCTCCTCGCGGCGGTCCGCGGCGGCATCCGCAAGGCGTTGATTCCGGAGGAAAACGTCAAGGATCTTGCCGAGCTTCCCGCCAACATCAAGGATGCCCTTGAGATCGTGCCGGTGCGCTGGATCGACCAGGTGCTGCGCGAGGCGCTGGAGCGTGAACCGCAGCCGCTGCCGGAGGAGGAAGCCGCGCTGCCGGCCGACGGCAAGACCGCCGACGACTTGAAGGCCCAGAACGGCCTGACCGCACACTAGCCGCCGCAGACCCCTCCGCTCCGAAAGGCCGCGCCGAACGTCGCGCGGCCTTTCACTTTCTTGTACCAGCTCGTTTCTGGCCGTGGTACCGCCTTGACATGCGCAAATTTTGCGCGCTATAAAACGCATGCAGTTTCGCGTAGCCGGAAATGGTCCGGAATCCCGCGCCGTTGCTGGCTTTCGAGTCCATTGGTGGCCACACCATTCGAGAGGGGGCATAAGTGAACAAATCCGAACTCATTGACCAGATTGCGGAGCAGGCGGAAATTTCGAAGGCAGCAGCCGGACGCGCGCTCGACGCCGCGATCGGTTCGATCAAGAAGGCGCTGAAGAAGGGCGGCACGGTTACCCTGGTCGGATTCGGTACCTTTTACGTGGGCAAGCGCGCAGCACGCACCGGACGCAACCCCCGCACCGGCGCGAACATCAAGATCAAGTCGGCCAAGGTGCCCAAGTTCCGTGCTGGCAAAGGCTTGAAGGATGCAGTAAACTGATCCGCTTTCGGTCCGCCGCAGGGCGGGCATGTAAAGCGGGTGCTTAGCTCAGTTGGTAGAGCGCCGCCCTTACAAGGCGGATGTCGGGAGTTCGAGCCTCTCAGCACCCACCAAGTGCGCGAGGTCCCGACACCCCGGTTGACCAGACTGCTCGAGTCTTGGCAGCGTCGGCGCCGGCTATCAGACAAGCGGAAAAGGCGAACGAAGCAGGTTCGCCTTTTTCTTGATCCCTTCCTTCCCGTCCATCGAGATCATGTTTGAAGCAATTCGCAGTAACCGACGAATTGTCCAGGTGATTCTTGGCCTGATCGTCGTCACCTTCGCCTTCTTCGGCGTCGAGTCGTACCTGAGCCGCATCGGCAGCGACAACAGTCTCGCCACCGTCGGGGACACGAAGATCGGCCCGGCCGAATTCGAGAACGCGCTGCGCAGGCAACAGGACCAGATGCGCGCCCAGGCCGGCGGCAAGATCGACATCGCCCAGCTGAATACGCCCGAGATCCGGCACGCCGTGCTCGAGGGGCTGGTCAATCAGCGCCTGCTGACGCTGTACGCGTCCGATGCCCGTCTCGCGGTATCCGCCGAGCAATTGCGCGAAGTGATCGGCTCGATCGAGCAATTCCAGAGCGACGGCAAGTTCTCGCGCGAACTCTACGAGCGCGTTCTTCGCTCGCAGGGTTTGTCGCAGACCGGCTTCGAGGCACAGCTGAGGCGCGACGTTGCGCTCCAGCAGGTGACTGCCGCGGTCGGCACCTCCGCCATTGCTGCGCGCAAGAGCGCGCGCCAGTTGCTGGCGCTGCAGCTCGAGGAGCGTTCGGTGGCGACCGCCAAGATCTCGGCCGAGGAACTGGCAGGCGAGGTCGCCGTCGGCGACGAACAGGTGCAGGCCTATTACGATGCCAACCAGAGCCGATTCAAGCTGCCGGCGCGCGTCAGGGCGGACTACGTGGTGCTCGATCGACAGAAGTTCATCGAAGGCATCCAGGTCGACGAGGCCGCGGTGAAGGAATGGTACGACGGCCATCAGGATCGCTATGGCCGCGACGAGGAACGCAGTGCAAGGCACATCCTGATCGAGCTCGCCGCCGACGCGCCGGACGAGCAAGTGGCGAAGGCCACCGAGCGGGCCGAGAAGATTCTCGCCGAAGTGCGCAACAACGGCGGACATGACTTCGCCGAGGTGGCGAAGCGCGAATCGGAGGATCCGGGCTCCGCCGCCAATGGCGGGGACCTGGGCTTCTTCACCCGCGACGCGATGGTCGAGCCCTTCGCCGACGCGGTGTTCGCGCTGCAAGAAGGCGCGATCAGCGACGTCGTGCGCAGTGACTTCGGCCTCCACATCATCCAGCTCACCGGCATTCACCCGGCACAGGTGAAACCCTTGGAAGAAGTGCGCGCGTCGATCGAATCCGACCTGAGGCAGCAGCAAGCGGCGCGCGAATTCGCGCATGCCGCCGAGAACTTCGCCAACCTGGTCTATGAGCAGCCCGACAGCCTGTCGCCGGCGGCCGAACAGTTCGGCCTCGAGGTGCAGTCTTCCGACTGGATTGCGCGCGACGGGGCGGCCGCGCCGTTCGACAACGAGCGTCTGCTGAAGGCGCTGTTCTCGGCCGACGCACTCGAGCGCAAGCTGAATACCGAGGCCGTGGATCTCGGCGACGGCCGGCTGATCTCGGCGCGGGTGAGCGAATACGAGCCGGAGGGGATTGAAAGCGTGGCGGAAGTGCGCGAGGAGATCGTCGCGCAGCTCAAGCTGGCTGCGGCAAGCGAAGCCGCTGCCGCGCGCGGGCGAGAGCTGATCGCCAAGCTCGAGGCCGGCGAACAGGTGACGCTGAGTTTCGCCGAGCCGAGCAAGATCACCCGCGGCGCCCGGGATATCGACAGCCAGGTCCGGCGCGCCGTGTTCGCGCTGCCGGCCTCGGGCAAGCTGCCCGCCTACGGTGGCGCGACGGCCGACGACAAGGACTTCGTCGTGTTCCGCATCGACAGCGTCTCGACGCCCGACATCGCCGACACCGATCCGCGGCTGACGGCGCTGCGCAGCCAGTACGAGCGGCTGCTGGCCGAGCGCGACCTGCAGGCCTTCCTGGCCGAGCTGCGGCGCAAGTACAAGGTCGAGGTAAACCTGGCGGCGCTGCAGTCGGTCGCATCCTGAGGTCGCGCGACCGGGAAACGGAAAAGGCCCGGGCAACCGGGCCTTTTCATTTTCGGTGACGACAGGGCGAGGCGGCTCAGCCTTGCTCCGAGTTGCCCAGTGCGGTGGTGTTGAAGCCGCCGTCCACGTACATCACCTCGCCGGTGATGCCGCTCGCCAGATCGGAGCACAGGAAGGCCGCCGCGTTGCCGACCTCGTCGATCGTGACGTTGCGGCGAAGCGGAGCGTTGCGCTCGTTGAACGACAGCAGCTTGCCGAAGCTGCCGATGCCGGAGGCCGCCAGGGTCTTGATCGGGCCGGCCGAGATCGCGTTGGCACGCGTGCCTTCGGGGCCGAGACAGACCGCCAGGTAGCGCACCGAGGCCTCCAGGCTGGCCTTGGCGAGGCCCATGATGTTGTAGTTGGGCATCGTGCGTACCGCGCCGAGGTAGGACAGCGTCAGCAGGCTGCCGTTGCGGCCCTTCATCATCGGCCGCGCCGCCTTGGCCAGCGCCGGGTAGCTGTAAGCCGAGATTTCCTGCGAGATGCGGAAGGCTTCCCGCGTGCAGCCGTCGAGGAAATCGCCTTCGAGCGCCTCGGTCGGTGCGAACGCGATCGAATGCACCAGGCTGTCCAATCCGTCCCAGTGCTTGCCGAGTTCGACGAAGAGCTGCTCGATCTGGGGGTCTTCCTGAACGTCGCAAGGGAAGATCAACTCGGAACCGAAATCCGCGGCCATCTTGGCAACGCGATCGCGAAAGCGCTCGTTCTGGTAGGTGAACGCCAGCTCCGCGCCCTCCCTGTGCATCGCTTTCGCGATGCCGTAGGCGATCGACCGGTTGCTGAGCAATCCGGTGATCAGAATGCGTTTTCCGGCAAGGAAACCCATCTTCCTTCTCTCCAATTCAGCGAATCGCCCATTATAGCTGAAGGTCCGGGCGGGTTTTGTCTGCAGGATGCACGTAATTCGACACGGCGATAAACTGGCCTCATGCGTTCGATTTCCGCTCCCGGGCTGTTGCTGATCGCCATGCTGGGCTTGCTCGCAGGCTGCGAGAAGGTCTGGAACGACCCCTATCCGGGCGAGCGCGCCGATGCGCCGGTGCTCTACTCGGCCTTCGTGAACCGGCCCAAGCATCTGGATCCGGTGCAGTCCTACAGCGAGAACGAGGCCACGTTCACCTACCAGATCTACGAGCCGCCGCTGCAATACGACTACCTGAAGCGGCCCTACGTGCTGGAGCCGGCTGCCGCGCTGCAAATGCCCGATCTGAAGCTGTTCGATGCGAACGGCGCCGAACTGCCGGCCGATGCGCCGGCCGAGCGGATCGCCAGCAGCGAATACACGATCCGCATCCGTCCCGGCATGCGCTACCAGCCGCATCCGGCCTTCGTGGACGATCCTGCGATGCCTGCCGATCCGCGCGGCATAGCGGATTTCCGGCAGACCGCGACGCGCGAGGTGGTGGCCGAGGACTTCGCCTACCAGATCAAGCGCCTGGCGAGCCCCAGGCTGCATTCGCCGATCTTCGAGCTGATCGCCGGCTACCTGCCGGGGCTGCGCGACTTGCATCGCAGCCTGCTCGAAGCGAAAGTGCCCCACGAGGCATGGCTGGACCTGCGCCAGTACCCGCTGGACGGCGTCGAGGTACTGGACCGCTATACCTACCGCATTCGGCTGAAGGGCAGCTACCCCCAGTTCCTCTACTGGCTGGCGATGCCGTTCTTCGCGCCGGTGCCGTTCGAAGCCGAGCGCTTCTATGCCCGCCCGGGCATGGCCGAGCGCAATTTCACGCTCGACTGGTGGCCGGTCGGCAGCGGCCCGTACATGCTGGTGGAGAACGATCCGAACAGCCGCATGGTACTGGCGCGCAACCCCAACTACCGCGAAGACCGCTACCCGTGCGAAGGGGAGGAGGGCGATCGTGCGGCGGGACTGCTCGACGACTGCGGACGGCAGATGCCCTTCATCGACAAAGTCGTCTTCGCCCGCGAGCGCGAGAGCATTCCGTACTGGAACAAATTCCTGCAGGGCTACTACGACGCCTCCGGCATCTCGTCGGACAACTTCGACCAGGCGGTTCAGACGGTCGGCGACGGCGACGTGCGAATCACGCCGGAGATGGAGGCCAAGGGCATCAGGCTGGTGACCTCGGTGGCGCCGACCGTGATGTACATGGGCTTCAACATGCTCGACCCGGTGCTGGGCGGCGACGGCGAGTCGGCGCGCAAGCTGCGCTTGGCGATCTCGATCGCGATCGACCAGGAGGAGTTCATCTCGATCTTTCGCAACGGGCGCGGCGTACCGGCCATGCACCCGCTGCCGCCGGGCCTGTTCGGCTACCGCGCCGGCGAGGCCGGCATCAATCCCTACGTGTATGACTGGAAGGACGGACAGGCGGTGCGCAAGCCGGTGGCCGAGGCGAAGCGGCTGCTGGCCGAGGCCGGCTACCCGGACGGCCGCGACGCCCGAACCGGCGCACCGCTGCTGATCTACCTCGACACCACCGGCACCGGGCTCGGCGACAAGACCCAGGTGGACTGGCTGACCAAGCAGTTGCGCAAGATCGACGTCCAACTCGTCGTGCGCGCCACCGACTACAACCGCTTCCAGGACAAGATCCGCAAGGGCAATGCGCAGATGTTCTACTGGGGCTGGAACGCCGACTACCCGGATCCGGAGAATTTCCTGTTCCTGCTGGATGGCGCCCAGGGCAAGGTGGACAGCCAGGGCGAGAACGCGGCCAACTACCGCAACGCGGAGTACGACCGGCTGTTCGAGCGCATGAAGGCCATGGCGGACGGCCCCGAGCGGCAGCGGATCATCGACCGTATGATCGCCATCCTGCAGCACGATGCGCCTTGGAACTGGGGCTTCTACGAAGTCGTGTACAGCCTGCAGCATGCCTGGATCGAGAACCGCAAGTCGGGCAAGATCGTGCGCAACACGCTCAAGTACCAGGACATCGACGGCGCCCTGCGCGCCGAGATGCGGGCGCGCTGGAACAGGCCGGTGGTGTGGCCGCTGTATCTCGGCGGCCTGCTGCTGCTGGCTCTGCTGCTGCCGGCGTGGCGGCAGTACCGGCGCCGCGAGCGCGCCACGGCGCTGGCGACGGAGGCGGGCTGAGATGCTTGCCTACCTGGTGCGCCGTGTCGCCTATGCGGTCCCGATCCTGATCGGGGTGAATCTGCTGACCTTCCTGCTGTTCTTCGTCGTCAACACGCCGGACGACATCGCCCGCATGCAGCTCGGCGTCAAACGCGTGACGGCGGAGGCGATCGACAACTGGAAGCGCGAGCGCGGCTACGATCTGCCGCGCTTTTTCAACGGCGAGGCGAAGGGGCTGGGCAAGGTCAGCGAGACGATCTTCTTCCAGAAATCGGTCAGCATGTTCGCGTTCGACTTCGGCGCCTCCGACGACGGGCGCGACATCGCGCGCGAGATCCGCAGCCGCATGGGGCCCTCGCTGGCGATCGCGCTGCCGACCTTCGTGCTCGGGCTGTTCGCGGCGATCTGCTTCTCGCTGCTGCTGGTGATGTTCCGCGCCAGCCGCCTCGACGTGGCCGGCGTCGTGCTGTGCGTGATGATGATGTCGATCTCGAGCCTGTTCTACATCATCTTCGGCCAGTGGCTGGTGGCCAAGCTGTGGCAACTGGTGCCGATCTCGGGTTTCGCCCGCGGCCCGGACGGCGTGCCCTTCCTGCTGCTGCCGGTGCTGATCGGCGTGGTCGGCGGGCTGGGCGCCAGCGCGCGCTGGTACCGCACGCTGTTCCTGGAGGAGATCGGCCGCGACTACGTGCGCACGGCCCGGGCGAAGGGCGTCTCGGAACTGGTGGTGCTGTTCCGCCACGTGCTGAAGAACGCCATGATCCCGATCCTGACCGGCGTCGTGGTGGTGATTCCGCTGCTGTTCATGGGCAGCCTGCTGATCGAGTCCTTCTTCGGCGTTCCGGGCTTGGGCAGCTACACCATCGAGGCGATCCAGGCGCAGGATTTCGCCGTGGTGCGCTCGATGGTCTTCATCGGCTCGCTGCTGTACATCGTCGGCCTGATCCTGACCGACTTGTCCTACACCCTGGTCGATCCCAGGGTGAGACTGGAGTGAGCTGCGGATGAACGGATTCCAGCCGGTCGTGCTGTGGACGGATGCCGCCCTGCTGGCGATCCTGCTGGCGGCGCTCGCCGGAGCCTTCTGGCTGCGTGGCGACGCGTTGCGCATGGCCGCCTGGCGCAAGGTATTGGCACGCCCGAGCGCGATGGTCTCACTGGTGGTGCTGGCCTTCTACCTGTCGCTGGGGCTGGCCGATTCGCTGCATTTCCGCCGCGCGCTACCGGCCGCCGGCGACGGCCAGGTGCACTACGCCGCCAAGCTCGAGAGCGTGCTCGACGTGGTGCTGGCGCCCTTGTACCTGGAGCAGGAGAAGACCTATTCCGCGCCGCTGGCGACGCGAGCCTTCGTCAAGGACACCGTCGAG
>JBNLCM010000203.1:0-22807 GCA_050303815.1 Rhodocyclaceae bacterium | reverse complement strand
CAGAGCCAGAAAGTCCTGCATGGCCTCGCTCTGGTACTTGGCCCGGTGCCATACGAAATGGAAGTTCCGCTTCAGATCGAGCCCCGCGATCTCGATCGGAGCGAGCGTGCCCCGGCGGAAGGCATCGCGCAGGGCCAGGCGAGAGATGCAGCCCAGCCCCAGCCCCGACTCGACCGCCCGCTTGATCGCCTCCGTGTGCTCGAGCTCAAGCCGGACGTCGAGCGGTCCTTCGAGATGGCGGATCGCCTGCTCGAAGGTCTCCCGCGTGCCCGAACCCTGCTCCCGCAGGATCCAGGGCTCCCTTGCCAGTTCGCCAAGCTCCCCGAGCCGTCGGCCAGCCAGCGGGTGCGAGGGCGCACAGAACACCACCAGCTCATCCGCGACCCACGGCTCGACGATCAGATCGGCGGATCGGCACTGCCCTTCGACCAGGCCCAAGTCCAGCTCGAAGTTCAGCAACTGCTCGACGATCCGCGCGGTGTTGTGGACCTCCAGCCGCGCCCGGCCCTCCGGATGCGCCCGCAGGTAGTCGGCCACGATCAGCGTGGCAAGGTAGTTGCCGATGGTCAGCGTGGCGCCGATCCGGATCGCCCCGAACGCAGTCTGACCCCGCAGCATGGCCTCGACCTCGCCGGCGCGGTCCAGCAGGGACACCGCGCGGGGCAGCAGCATGCGGCCGCTGTCGTTGAGGTGGACCGATTTGCCGACCCGGTCGAACAGCGGTCGGTCAAACTGCCGCTCCAACTCGCCGAGGGCCGAACTGGTCGCGGACTGGGAGAGCGAGAGGGACCGGGCGGCCGCCGAGATACTGCCCTGGCGAGCCACCGAGACGAAGACTTCCATCTGGCGGAGCGTGAATCTCATATCGACTCTCTCGATAAGTCTTTTCAGAACAATCTGATTTTCAGCTAAAGGATCGCTGCCTACAATCGGTCTCATTCAGAAACCCACCCCGACAGAGACCCATGAGCAGCCTGACCACCGAACGCGTCCTGACCGTCCATCACTGGAACGACGACCTGTTCAGCTTTCGCACCACCCGCAACCCCGGCCTGCGATTCGAGAACGGCCAGTTCGTCATGATCGGTCTCGAGGTCGAAGGCCGTCCCCTGACCCGCGCCTACTCGATCGCCAGCGCCAACTACGAGGAACACCTCGAGTTCTTCAGCATCAAGGTGCCCGATGGCCCCCTGACCTCGCGCCTCCAGCACCTGCGCGAGGGTGACGAGATCATCGTGAGCAAGAAGCCCACCGGCACCCTCGTGCTTCACGACGTGCGACCCGGCCGCAACCTGTTCCTCCTGTCCACAGGCACCGGCCTGGCGCCGTTCATGAGCATCGTCCACGATCCGGCACTCTACGAGCAGTTCGACAAGGTGGTGCTGGTCCATGGCGTCCGCCACGTCTCGGAACTGGCCTACGCCGAAACCCTGACCCGCGACCTGCCGGCCAACGAGTTCTTCGGCGAGGACGTCTCGGCCAAACTCGTCTACTACCCGACGGTCACGCGGGAGCCCTTCCGCAATCGGGGCCGCCTCACCGACCTGATCCGCAGTGGCAAGCTGCTGGAGGATATCGGCCTGCCGGGCCTCGATCCGGCCCTGGACCGCGCCATGATCTGCGGCAGCCCGGCGATGCTGCAGGAGTGCTGCGAGTTGCTGGACGAACGGGGCTTCGAAATCTCCCCGCGCATCGGCACCCCCGGTGACTACGTCATCGAGCGAGCCTTCGTGGAACGCTGACGCCCGACTTGCGCAGCGCCGGCCCCGGGTCGAGAATCCGGGGCCGACGACCCGAACCGCCCCCCATCTTGGACACCCACTTCACGACCGATCCTGACGCCCGCCTCCGCCTCGACAAGTGGCTGTGGGCGGCGCGCTTCTTCAAGACCCGCTCGCTGGCCAGCAAGGCCGTCGAGGCGGGCCACGTTCACCTCAACGGACACGCGGTAAAGCCCTCGCGCGATGTGAAGCCCGGCGACCAACTGGACATTACCGTGGGCGAAATGCGCTGGACCGTCGATGTAGCCGGCATCAACCCCTACCGGCGCCCGGCCGACGAGGCCCGCCAGCTCTACGCCGAGACAGCCGAAAGCCAGGATCGCCGCGCCCGGGAGCGCGAACTCAAGCGCCTCGCGCCGGCGCCGGGAAGCGACCTGCGCGGGCGCCCCACGAAGAAGGACCGGCGGCAGATCCACAGCTTCGGGTCGCGGGACTGACAAGTGCCCCGGCGACAGCCGGTGGGGGCCCCGGTCGAACGCCGGGCGGCATGACATGCGAAAGGATCAGGTGCGGGACGCCAGGTAGTCGCGCCACCAGCGGTCGAGGCCCGGGTAGTGCTGTGGCCGGGCGGCGTCCAGACGCGCTTCGAGTCGCTGCAGGATGTCGCGATCGGCCGTGTCGAGCGCGGCGGGCAGCTGTGGCTCGAGATGGACAACCAGGTCGCCCGCGCCATCCAGGGTACCGCCACGGCCCGGAAATCCTTGTCCCGACAGGCGCACGGGACCGCCACCCAGGCCGTCCCCCGCCGGCAGGTTCATGACCACCGGTCCCAGCGGACCGGCGAGGGACACGCGCCCTCCCGCCAGCAGGCGCAGCGCGCTGACCGGCTGCCGGACATGGATGTCCCGCCCCTCGAGCGAGAAGAGCGGATCGTGAGAGAGCGCCAGGGTCAGGAACAAGGTACCCGGCCGAGCCCCCTCGCTGTCCGGTTCACCCAGGCCCTTCAGGCGCAGGACTTCACCCGGCAGGAGGCCGGCGGCCACGTGAACGGTCACCGTGCGCGCCGACACGGCTTCGCCGCTGCCGCCGCACACGTCGCAGGCCGCATGCTGGACGAAACCGCGGCCGGTACACAGGTGGCAGCGCTCGAGCCCCGCCGGCGTGCGAACCCGCCCGCTGCCATGGCAGATATCGCACATCCGGGTGTGTCGCATGCGAACCGACCCCTCGCCATCACAGGCATCACAGCGTGACAGCCGCCTGACCACGAAGGGCTTGTCGCACCCCATGATCAGTTCGGCCAGGCTCACTTCGAGGGTTTCATGCCGATCCTGACCGCCAACCTCGCCTTCGTCATCCGCAGCGACGTCGGGGGCCGGCGCCTGCAGGTCGCTCGTCAGCCATTCGAAGGCGGCGCGGATGCGCTTGAAGATCTCCGTCGCACCCGGGTCCGGGTTCCGGTCGGGGTGCCAGCGCATGGCCAGGCGCCGGAAGGCACGGCGAATGGTCGCGGCGTCGGCGCCCGCCTCGATCTCGAGGATGGCATGGGGGTCGAAAACGGGATCGGACAAGGGACGGACTCGGCTGGATCGTGCTGCACCCGCGATGATGCCACGTCACCGCTGTCGGGTGCCCGGCAGTGCCTCAGTGCGGCGGGGTTTCCGCCAGACGGTTGATCATGCGGTGCACGGCGCCCATCTGGCGACCGTCCCGCGTGGCATACAGCGAATCCGTGTAGCCCCACCAGTCCCAGCAGCCCCGCGGGTTGTAGAGCCAGGAGAATCCGCCGGTCCAGCCATGGGTCGGCCGCACCTGCGGAAACAGCACGACCAGGTCGTTGCTCCAGCCCCACTCGACGTAGCCGGCGTTGCGGACAAAGCGGTCGCCGATCTGGGCGGTCGTCTGGCGGCAGCCATGGAACGCGACGTGCACGCGGCACCCTCCTGCCTCGCAGGCGGGAGGCACCAACACGTAGCCCTCGTCGGCCATGCCGCTGGCAGCGGGATCCTCTCCCAGGAAGGGACGCTGGTCGAAGGCACGGATTGCCTCGGCCGGTGGCTCGACCGGGCCGGCAAGGGGGCCGAGGATGGCGCTCAGCAGGCGCCCTGCCGCATCGTAGTTGCCGCAGCGATTGATGTAGGGTGGCTCGGAGGTCGAGCAATCGTTCGGCGCAGGCTCCTCGACGGAGATCATCGCGTGCCCCGCCGCGTCCAGGTGCTCCCGCACGATGTCGGCCGCCGGCAGATAGCTGCCGTAGAGCGCCGCGAGGGCGTCCATCACGGGCCCCTCGACGGTCTCGTCCCGGCCGCCCGAGAACAGCCACACCCGGTCACCCGCCAGCCCCGCCGGCCCATCGATACGCCCCTCCGCATGCCGCCGCTCGACCCGGTTGCGCAACTCGGCGAGCTCGGGCAGCGGGCTCCAGAACCGCGGTGCCATGCAGCGGGTCAGGGCCAGCCAGGCAGACCCTGACGCGCACTCGAAGGGGCCGCCAGCGAGCACGCCCGCGCCCACCACGGTGTCACCATGGGCGAAGTGGTACTGCACCGCCATGTAAGCACCCGAGGAGATGCCCGACACGCTCACGCCGTGGCTGTCGGCCCCCAGGGCAGGCAGCGGATCGGCCGACCGCGCCGGCGAGCCGGCGATCAGGCAGGCCAGCATGCCCACCAGGCCGTGGCGGAAGAATCGGGAGCGAGCGGACGTATACGGGCGCATGGGGCGGGCACACCAGTTGGCGACAACAATGACCGTCGAGTATAGCGGCCGGCGCGTCCGCCCCACCGCAAGCTGGGTCATACTGCGGCCGTGACCACCGGATCCCCCGCCTTGCATGCCCTGCGCCTGCTCCGCACGCTGCTGGCGCCCCATCGCGGCCGCATTGCCCTCGCGGCCCTCGCGCTGATCGTTGCAGCGGTCGCCATGCTGGCGGTCGGCCAGGGCCTGCGTAGCGTCATTGACCGCGGCTTTGCCGATGCTGACCCCGCCTGGCTCGACCGCACCCTGCTGTTCATGTTCGCCACGATCGCGGTGCTGGCGGGGGCCACCTATGTACGGTTCTACAACGTCTCCTGGCTCGGCGAGCGCATCACGGCCGACCTCAGGCGACGGGTCTTCGACCACCTGCTCGGCCTGCCTCCCGCCTGGTTTGAGGCCGGCCGCACCGGTGACGTCATTTCCCGCCTGACGGGCGACACCGCCCTGATCGAGAGTGTGGTCGGGTCGAGCCTGTCGATGGCCTTGCGGAATGTGCTTCTGCTGATCGGATCGCTGGTCATGCTGCTCACCACCAGCCTCAAGCTGGCCCTGCTGACCCTGGCCGGCGTGCCGCTGGTGGTGCTGCCCATCCTGATCTTCGGACGGCGGGTACGCCACCTGTCCCGGCTGAGCCAGGAACGGATCGCGGAACTCGGCAACCGGATCGACGAAAGCATCCACGAGATCCGGCTCGTGCAGGCCTACGGACACGAGGCGATCGATCGGGCGGCCTTCGCGGAACGCGTGGAGGCCGGATTTGGCACCGCGCGCGATCGCATACGGACCCGTGCGCGGCTCGTCGCGGCCGTGCTGCTGCTGGTGTTCGGCGGCGTCACCTTCATCCTGTGGCTGGGCGGGCACGATGTGCTGGCCGGGCGCCTGAGCCCGGGCGAGTTGTCCGCCTTCATCTTCTACGCCGCCCTGTTGGCAGGATCCGTCGGCGCCCTCTCCGAAGTCTGGGGCGATCTGCAACGGGCACTCGGGGCGGCCGAGCGCCTGATCGAACTGCTGGACACGCCCGCGGCCATCCGGCCACCCGAGGCGCCGGTTCCGCTGCCCGCGGCCGGTCGGGGTGCCATCGCCTTCCGGCACGTCTGCTTTCACTACCCGGGCCGCGCCGACACGCCGGCGCTGGACGACGTGGATTTTCAGGTCGCGCCGGGGGAGACGGTCGCCCTCGTCGGGCCGTCAGGGGCCGGCAAGAGCACGATCTACCAGCTCCTGATGCGTTTCTACGATCCGGCGGCGGGGCGCGTGCTGATCGACGACTGCGACATCGCCCTCGCCGACCCGGCGGCGGTCCGATCGCGACTGGCGCTGGTTCCTCAGGAGCCGGTGGTCTTCGCGACCAGCGTGCGCGAGAACGTCCGATACGGTCGGCCGGATGCGGACGACGCCGAGGTCGAGGCGGCTTGCCGGGCAGCCCACGCCATGGATTTCGTCGCCCGCCTGCCCGACGGCCTCGACACGCAATTGGGCGAACGCGGCGTGCGCCTCTCCGGCGGCCAGCGCCAACGCATCGCGATTGCCCGGGCGATGCTCGCCAACCGCCCGATCCTGCTGCTCGACGAGGCCACCTCGTCCCTCGACGCCCAGAGCGAGCGCCTGGTGCAGGAGGCCCTCGACAGCCTGATGCGCGCGCGCACCACCGTGATCATCGCCCACCGCCTCGCGACGGTCCGCCGTGCCGACCGGATCCTCGTGCTCGATCAGGGGCGGATCGTCGAATCCGGCAACCACGACACGCTCCTGGCCAGAGGGGGCCTGTACGCCCAGCTCGCCCGGCTCCAGTTTGGAGCACAAAAAAAAGGGGAATGAACGACCAGGTCATTCATTCCCTTCAACGGATCCGATGCTCGACGGACCCGGCACCTCACAAACGGTCAAAAAAAGGCGCCGCGCCGCGAGTCGCAGCGCAGCTGCCAAGAGGTTCCTAGGGGCGGCGAGCGACCTCCAGCAGGTTGTCCACGCGCCGAACGCCCTCAACCTGCGATGCGAGGTCCAGCGCCCGGCGAAGGTCGCCCGCGCCGACGACGGTACCGGCCAGCTTCACGACGCCGTCGTGCGTATCCACGTCGATCCGCGCGCCGAGGAGGCCCGGGTCGGACATCAGGGCGGCAGCCACCTTGCCGTTGATGGCGGCATCCACGGCGGTATTGGCGGACACGGTCCGGGGGGTGTCGTTCTCGGCCTTGGCACTCAGCGACACGGCAAAGGCCAGGGCCGTCGTGGCGAG
The DNA here is from genome assembly GCA_050303815.1 of Rhodocyclaceae bacterium. GTDB lineage: Bacteria > Pseudomonadota > Gammaproteobacteria > Burkholderiales > Rhodocyclaceae > Cognatazoarcus. Next base: position 16,093 of record JBNLCM010000203.1, on the reverse strand, counting down.
GATGCCGGCGATCACACTGCGTTGTTTCACATGAGTCTCCTTCAGCGCGGTGTACTTTCCCCCGCTCAAGGGGCCCCATGCGAGCATCGTGCCAGCCTGTGATATTGATCTGTAATCAGCAACTTGAACCACATTCCGGAGCGCTGCCCGGAAGCGAGAGGCGGCCCTCTGTCGGGCACGCCCGACAGCTTGCACGGAGCGGCCCCCAAAGGATTGTTTTGTCTGGACTTATCCGTGTCGCCCGAGACCGACAGCCTCGGTCCCGCTGCGAAACATCGCCGGTACAAGGTCGTAGCGCTGCAGGAGCCGGTAGAACTCGGTGCGGTTGCGCTGCGCCAGGCGGGCAGCGTCGGACACATTGCCGTCGGTCAGCTTGAGGAGCTGGATCAGGTAATCCCGCTCGAAGCGGGCCTTCGCCTCGGCGTAGGACAACTCGTCCATGCGCCGGACGCGCAATGCCCGGTCCACGAGAGAGCGCGGGATCAACGGCGATGTCGCCAGGGCGCAGACCTGCTCCACCACGTTGTAGAGCTGGCGCACATTGCCGGGCCACGGCGCGCCAAACAGCGCGTCCAGGGCGTCCGGTGCGAAGCCATTGACGTCCTTGCCGTACTTGTTCGCCAGGTGCGAGAGGAAGTGGGAGGCCAGCAAGGGAATGTCCTCCCGTCGTGCGGCGAGGGGCGGGAGGTGCAGGCTGACCACGTTCAGGCGGTAATAGAGGTCCTCGCGAAACTGCCCTTCGCTCATGGCGGCATCCAGGTCGCGGTGCGTGGCGGACAGGATCCGTACGTCGATCGCACGCGCCTGGGTCGCCCCCACCGGGCGAACCGCGCGCTCCTGCAGGACGCGCAACAGCTTGACCTGCAGGGGCAAGGGCATATCGCCAATCTCGTCCAGGAACAGGCTGCCCCCGTTGGCCGCCAGGAACAGTCCGTCGCGATTGCTTGACGCGCCGGTGAATGCGCCCTTGACGTGACCGAACAATTCGGATTCCAGCAGTTGCTCGGGAATCGCGCCGCAGTTGATCGCCACGAAGGGCTGTCCGGCCCGCGGACTCGCGCGGTGAATCGCGCGTGCCAGCAGCTCCTTGCCGGTACCGCTGTCGCCCCGGATCAGGATGCTGGCGTCGGACGCGGCGACCATGTGGGCCTCGGCCAGGAGCTCCCGCATCTCGTTGCTGCGGCTGACGATCTCGGCCCGCCATCGCTCGTCACCACCCCGCGGCTCCTCGACCCGCGGCGCGAGCGACAAGGCATGCTCGATCTTCTCCCGCAGCACCTGGCTGTCGAAGGGCTTCGTCAGATAGGCAAAGACGCCCTTGCCGATCGCCTCCACCGCGTCGGGGATCGTTCCGTGGGCGGTCAACATGATGACGGGCAGCGAGGGATGATGACGCCGGATGTCGCCGAACAGCGCCAGTCCGTCCCGGTCCGGCAGGCGCACGTCGCTTACCACCACGTCGGGCCGCACATTGGCCAGCTGAGCCTCGGCGGCGGCGGCACTCGCCGCTGTCGTGACCTGATAGCCACTGGCCGTGAGACGCATGGTGAGCAGGCGCAGCAGGTCGGGGTCGTCGTCAACGACCAGTACGTGGGCGCCCGATCGCACGGCTTCGGCGGCATTCATCGCGGGGGTCCTCCGGTCGGCACAGGGGGCGCAGGCCGCCCCGGCAGATTGCGCTCGATTTCAGCGAGCGCGTCGATCTTGTCTTGCAGTTCCCGTGCCTGTGCCGACGCGGCGGCCGCCCGCTTCTCGGCATCGCGGATATTCGCGCCGAGGCGATCCACCTGGGTCTCCAGCTTGAGCCGTTCGGCGTACTGATCGGAGAGCAACCGGGCCAGCGGCTGCAGCGCGAGCGCCTGCGGGCTGTCCGAGCGCGCAATCCCGTCGAGAAGCCCCAGCGCCCTCACCAGGTCGCTCCGCTCGTGCCCCAGCAGCATGGCCAGGCGCAACTCGTCGAGCGCCCGGCCCTCGCCACCCTCGAGCGCCTTGCGCTCGGCGATCAGCTCGGCCCGCGACATGCCACGGGACTTTCGATAGAAGGCAAGGATCGCCCGCAGATTCACGTCGGCGGCGAGCACCGGCGTCGCCTGCTCGACAATCACGGGTGGGTCCGGCTCGACCCCTGGCGGCGGCGCGGTGCGTTCCAGCGCACACCCGCCTAGCGCGAAGGCCAACGCGACGAGCCCTATCGCACGGTCAACGGTCATAAGGTAGTTCAACTCGGAAATGACACCCCAGGGCCGCCGGCACGAGCACGACACTCCCACCATGCGCCTTGGCATATTCACGGACGATGGACAGGCCGATGCCCGTCCCGTTTTCCCGCCCTTCCGGCTGGAGACTGCCCCGGAAGAATGGATCGAAGATGCGCTGCGCGTCCTCGGGAGCAATCCCCGGCCCTTCGTCGATGCAGTCCAGCATCAGGCGTTTCCCCTTGCGCTTGGCGATCAGGCGGATCAGCGAGCCCTCGGGACTGAAGGCGATGGCATTGGCCAGCAGGTTGGCGAGGACCAGCGAGAGCTTCTCGCCGTCCGCCTCGATGGGGTCGGCAGCGCCTTCCACCGACACCTCGAGGCGCCGCTGCTGGATCTGGAGGGCCTGATCGACCGCCACCTGCCGCAGCAGCGCCATGGGCTCGATCCGACTCAGGCTCAGCCGCCGGGCGTCGAACGCCGCGGCGTTGACCCCCAGCAAGGCCTCGATCCGGGTCTGCAGGGTGGCGCAGTTGTGCTTCAGGATGCCGACGACCTCGCGCTGAGGGGCCACCAGCGGGCCGAGGATCCGGTCGTCGAGCAGCGAAACGCCCTCCCGCATGGCCGCCAATGGGGTTTTCAGTTCGTGGGAGACATGCCGCAGCACCCGCGAGCGATCGGCCTCCAGCTCGTTGAGCCGCTCACGCAGCCACTCCAGGCGCGCGCCCACCTGACGGAGATCATGCGGCCCGCTGACGACGACCGGCTGATCGGAATAGCCGTCGCCAAGCGCCTCGATGGCCTTCTCGAGCCGACCCAACGACCGGACCAGCCAGGTGCCGAAGGCGAGGGCCAGCAGGATGCTGATGCAGACGGCGGCAAAAACATGGGTCGCGAGGCGCGCCCGGTTGGCGTCCAGCGCATCGAAAAGCAACTGGTTGTGTCGCTCGATGGTCTCCCGCGCGGCGCCCGAGACCAGCCCGCCAAGCGCGGCCAGCTGGTTCAGCTCGTCACCGAGGGCGTCCGCATCCGACCCACCCCGCAACAGCCCCTCTATCCGCTCCGCACTATGCCGCCACCGGGCAAGCAGTTCCGTCAGCTTCGCCCGGTCCGTCATGCCCAGGGCATCGAGGCCGGCAATCGCTTCGACGGCCTCCCCCCGGCTCGCCGAAAAACGCTCAAGGAGCGCCGGCTCGCCAAGAACCTGGAACTGGCGTGCGCTGCGCGTCATGTCCACGGCCCGCTCTCCGAGCAACTGGACCACGCGCGACAAGCGCAGCGCATCCGACGCCGCGCCCCTGCTACGGCTGGCGAAATCCTCGAGAACGGACAGGCCCTGCATCGCGGCCGCGGTCAGGACCGCAACGATGAGCAGGAAGGCGAGGAGGAGATATTGGCGGAAGGACGGACTGCGCATCCGGACCGGAATGGGCGGGGGAAGGGTCGGATTGTTGCCGCCGAGTGTAGGGAATCGGTCGAGCGTGCGAGGTAAGTAAATGCAACGTTCCCGAAGTGTCCACCTGTCGCCATTACCCGACACCCGCCATCGCCGCGCCAGGACTGGGTCTCGGCCGGATCACGCCTGCCTGGTGTCGCCGGGGAGCGACAGTTTCCAGCAACCCGGCTCGCATGAGCCAATCCGATCGACGCGACAAACGATTGATTCTGTGAAATATTCCCTTGCTGGCACGCCAATTGCCATCATCGGCCAGCGGCGTCCGCGACCGCATTCATCTCACAGCAAGAGGAAGGCTCATGTTCAACAAGCAGAATCTTTTCGCGAAGCCCACCGGCACGACCGTGCCGGAGCGTCGCCCGACGTACCCGAACAATCTGGCCAATCGCGGCCCGTCGAGCCTGTCGAGCGCCTCGGCGAGCCAGACCGCCAGCAGCCTCTCCAACGACACGCCGGACGCCCCCCAGAACACCGAGACCACCGCCATGCATGCCACCGACAGCAGCGCCATCGACACCGAAACCATGGGCAGCCAGCTGATCGTCGGCCCCGACGTCAAGCTGAAGGGCGCCGAGATTCTGGACTGCGACACGCTCGTCGTCGAGGGACGTGTCGAGGCCACCATGGACAGCCGCGTGATTCGGATCGCCGACAAGGGTTCCTTCTCCGGCAAGGTCTGCATCGACGTGGCCGAGGTCCATGGCCACTTCGACGGAGAACTGACGGCGCGAAAGCAATTGATCATCCACGCCACCGGCAAGGTCAGCGGCGTGATCCGCTACGGCAAGATCCTGATCGAGGAAGGCGGCATCGTCAGCGGTGACGTGCAGTCGATGAACTCGGAGGACGCAGCCAAGTCGGCTACCGTCAAGCCCCTGGTCGCCACCAAGGCGTGATGACACTACCCGCCTCGCAGGGAGCGCACCCGATGACGCCAGCACTGGCCTTACCCTCCCTGCGGATTGCGGGATCGCAACGCCCGACGTGTCCGTTCGGCTTCGAACACGACCCGACCCTGCGGCAGGACCCCCTGTGCGGGCTGCGCTTCGAAGTCCGGGCGGGGCACCTCGCGGCGGCCCAGTCGCTGGCCAACCGACGCTACCAGCAGCGAGGCCTTGGCGTCGGCGTTGGCGGCACGGGCACACGACTGCCCGGTGTCACGGTCCTTGCGCGCAAGGGTGCCGACCTGTGGGCCACGCTTCGCCTCGGCCTCGACTCTTTTGCCGGCCTTCAGGCGGACACCCATTACCGGCGCGAGATTGATCGCCTCAGAGGCGGCAGCCGGCGCCTCGCCGAGGTGACGCGCCTCGCGATCGATGCGCCCTGCCCCCCGGCCACGATGCTCGTGGCGCTGTTCAACGAGGCCGTGGGCTTCCTGACCAACCAACCCCCGATCACCGACCTGGTGATCGAGGTCAATCCGCGCCACGCCCGCTTCTACATCCAGCGATTCGGCTTCCGGCAGATCGGCGAAGAACGAATCTGCAGCCGCGTCGGCGCGCCCGCGGTGCTGCTTCACCGGCCCGTCGATCTCAGCGAGGCCATCCCGCCGCTGGCAGCCTGAGCGCCAGACGGCCCGCACGCCGGGCCGACCTCGGGTAAGCTTGCGGCCTGCCTGATCACAAGCACACGCAAGCCATGGCCCAATACGTAATGTCGATGCTCCGAGTGAGCAAGGTCGTGCCGCCCAAGCGGCAGATCATCAAGGATATCTCCCTCTCTTTCTTCCCGGGCGCCAAGATCGGCCTGCTCGGTCTCAATGGCGCCGGCAAATCCACGGTGCTCCGCATCATGGCCAGGGCCGACACGGAATTCGATGGCGAAGTCCAGCACCAGCCGGGCATCTCGATCGGCTACCTGGCCCAGGAGCCCCAGCTCGACGCCGCCAACACCGTCCGGCAGGAGGTCGAAGCCGGCCTTGGCGAAATCGTCGAGGCACGCAACAAGCTCGAGGAGATCTACGCCGCCTACGCCGAACCTGACGCCGACTTCGACAAGCTGGCGGAAGACCAGGCCCGCTACGAGGCTGTGCTGGCCGCCGCCGGGTCCGATCTGGAAAACCAGATGGAGATCGCGGCCGACGCCTTGCGTCTGCCGCCGTGGGACGCCGTCATCGGCAATCTGTCGGGCGGCGAAAAGCGGCGGGTGGCCTTGTGCAAGCTGCTCCTTTCCCGCCCCGACATGCTGCTCCTGGACGAGCCGACGAACCACCTGGATGCCGAGTCGGTCGACTGGCTTGAGCAGTTCCTGGTCCGTTTCCCCGGCACCGTTGTCGCGGTGACCCATGATCGCTACTTCCTCGACAACGCCGCGGAATGGATCCTCGAACTCGACCGCGGCCACGGCATTCCCTGGAAAGGCAACTATTCGTCCTGGCTGGAACAGAAGGGCCAGCGGCTCGAGCAGGAGCAGAAGCAGGAGGCCGCCCACGTCAAGGCGATGAAGCAGGAGCTCGACTGGGTCCGGTCGAACCCCAAGGCGCGCCAGGCCAAGAGCAAGGCACGCCTGGCCCGCTACGAGGAGATGTCCAGCGTCGAGTACCAGCGTCGCAACGAAACCCAGGAGATCTTCATTCCGCCTGGCGAGCGACTCGGCGACAAGGTGATCGAGTTCAATGGCGTCACCAAGGCCTTCGGCGACAAGCTGCTGATGGACACCCTCAGTTTCAGTGTGCCGCCAGGCGCCATCGTCGGCATCATCGGCCCTAACGGAGCCGGCAAGTCCACGCTGTTCCGGATGATCCAGGGCAAGGAGCAACCGGACGCCGGCACGATCGACATCGGCCCAACGGTGCAGATTGCGGCGGTCGACCAGTCACGCGAGGGCCTCGACAATGGCAAGACGGTCTTCGAAGCCATTGCCGACGGCGCCGACGTACTGACCGTGGGCCGCTTCGAAATGCCCAGCCGCGCCTATATCGGGCGCTTCAACTTCAAGGGCGGCGACCAGCAGAAGATCGTCGGCAACCTGTCGGGTGGCGAGCGTGGCCGCCTCCACCTGGCCAAGACGCTCATCTCGGGTGGCAATGTGCTGCTGCTCGACGAACCCTCGAACGATCTCGACGTGGAGACCCTGCGCGCGCTCGAGGATGCGCTGCTGGAGTTCGCAGGCTGCGCCCTGATCGTCAGCCACGACCGCTGGTTCCTGGACCGGATCTGCACCCACATCCTGGCGGCCGAGGGTGACTCCCAATGGACCTTCTTCGCCGGCAACTACCAGGAGTACGAGGAAGACAAGAAACAGCGGCTCGGCGAAGAGGCCGCCAAGCCGCGGCGGATTCGCTACCGGCCGATCACGCGCTAGGATCGCCCTGCCGGGCCGCCTCCCGGGCGGCCAGGTAGTCGACCAGCTGCCTGTCCACGGTATCGATGTGCGCGCGCATCTGCGCCATCACGGCGGCCACGGCATCGGGAAGTCCGCCGTCGGACGGACCCAGCGCGCCCATGCCCCGAACCTCGCCGAGGAGGCGCTGGTGTTCGGCCCGATGGGCATCGAGCCCGGGGTAGCCGTGGCCTTCCATCAGGTGTTCTTCCGCCTCGAAGTGTCGGGTCGCGAAGTTCTGAACGGCCGCCAGCATCTCGGTGGCATCCTGCCCGCAGTCCAGCACGGCCAGCAGACCGCGGAACAGCGCGACCTGAATGCCGTGATCGAGGTGGGGATCCACCGAACCCTTGCCATCCATGGTGAGTCGTTCTCCATGCCAGTCGATTGCCGATCATCCCCCACCGCCACCCGGACGGGGGACCGCGCTCATTTTGATCCGAACAGGGTGCCCAGCATGGCCTGCAGCTTTGCGACGATCCCGCCACGGGACGCCTCGGGCGACGCCTTGCCAGATCCCTTGGGCGTCTCGGACGGCGGTGGATCCGTTGCCTCGTCGGCGACATGCTCGACCGGCGGCGGGTGGCTGTCGCGGGTCTCGGGCAACGGCCCTTCGACCAGGGTCACGTAGGCGGCGTCCGCCATGGCCTGGAGCAGCACGATCTGCTCGGGCTCCATGCCCTTGCGCTCCTTCCCCTCCAGGGGGTGCATCCTGAGCGGATTGGGGTGAGTCACGTAGGCGTGGGCAAGCTCGACCGCTTCGGTTTCGACGATGCGCGGTATGGCCAGCGCATGCAGGCCGAAGTCCTGCATGAGCAGCTCGAAGCTGCGAAGCGGAACCGTTTCGGCCAGCCGACTGATATCAGCCAGCGTCTCGAACTTCTCCGGCGACTGGTTGGAGCCGGCCAGCAGCAGGAAGGTCGGCATCTCGTGGAACAGGCCGAGCGTCGCGACGCGCGCGGGCTCGCAGCCGTCGACGCCCCGCGCGATCTGTTCGGCGAAGGTCGAGACGGAAATGGAATGCAGGAGCAGGTTCTCGGCAACCAGCCGTGCCGCGCGCCCGCGGATGCCGCGCACGATCTGCAGCATGGCCACCTGCGAGGCGACGGCCCTCACCTCCCCCATGCCCAGCATCATCACCGCATCGGCCACCGACTCGATCAGTTTGCCGCGACGGTAGGTCGCGCTGTTGGCCAGCCGGAGCAGCGCCGCGGCCACCGTTGGCTCGGACGAGACCATCCGCTGGATGGTCACATCGTTGATGCACGGGTCTTCGGCGGCGTTGCGGATGGTGATGGCCGCACGCACGCTCGACGGGATGAAGACGGGATCGTCGGCCAGTATGCTCATGGCACGGTTTTACGGCGACTATTCGAATTAATTTAGCCCCCGCCCCATCCTTTTGGATGACGCGGGGGCTACGGGCGAGCCAATGAGCTCAGTGCGCGCTCTTCAATCGCCCCGCGGACCGTTGTGGCAGTCGTAGCAACCGACCTGGTCACCGACGTCATAGCTGACGCTGCGACCTTCGGCGCTGAAGCTGCGCGCCACCTTCACTGCCGATAGCGGGCTCCCGCGGTAGTCCGCGCCATGGCAGTAGGCACAGTCGCCGGTACCGCGTTCCGCGACGCCTTCATGCCGGTCAATCCAGCGGCTCCCCACGGTGTGCATGCCGTGCGGACCACCGGTCGCGGTGTCGGGCATCGTGGCGTGACAGGCCGTGCATTCGCCAATCGTGCCATCCCGCCCCTGGACATCCTGCGACAGCAGGTTGTCATTGCGATGCGAGCTCGGGTACTCGGCATGGGTCGCGCCGTGGCACGCCTCGCACTGCAGGTCGCCGTGGCCCTTGCTGAAACGATACAGGTTGAACCCGGCCGCGGGCACGTTCTCGTTGGTGGCATAGCGCGCATCCGCCCACGTCTTGAGCTGGCCATCAGCGGTCAGCGCCGAGGTCTCGCGCTGGCCATCGTGGTGGCAGCTCTGGCAATCAGGCTGTTCGAGCCAGCCCACGCGCCCCTCGCGTCCGACATCGGCCATCTGGCCATGGCAGTTCTGGCACTGCATGGCGAGCGAGCCATCTTCCTGCACCGCATTGCCCATCACGCCACGAAGGCAGCGCGTCTCCGATCCCGGGTGGCACTGGTAGCAGGCGCCGCGGTTGGTGCTGTCGCCCAGCAGCTGTCCGCTCACCGGATCGGCAGCCGAGGCATGTTGCCGGTGCATCGCCTCGGTCAGCGGGCTGATGCCGTCGGCACCGGTACCCGGTAGCGCATTCGACGAATGGCAGCTGGCACACAGGATCGGACGACCGCTGTCGGCGGTCGCCAGCAGGCCGGCCGGCGAGTAGCCGAACTGGCCGAGGGCGAGCGTGAAGGCCGGATTGCCCAGTTGCTCCTGGTCGTGCAGACGCAGGATGTTGCGGCGATAGTCCCGTTCGGCATCGGGGTCGTTCAGCCACCCGGCCTGAGGCTCGGCATCGGGACCCGAGCCTGATCCATGGCAGCCGACACAGGTCATCTCGTCCGACACGGGCAGCACCACACGCGCTTCGGCGAGGAGGTTGCCACTGCCATCATGGGCAGCCACCCGCACGAGCGGATAGAAGTTCTTGGCGCCGGCATCGTCATATGGCGTGATCGGAATGCCTTCGGCCACGAACTGACCGCTCCCGGCATCGAGGGTCATGGCCTGCGCCGCCGGACCGGCCGTCTCGTAGCCGGCAAGCCCCTGCCCGTCCGGCAGGTTGACGCCGAACAATGCGTCCTCGTACTGCCAGAAGTTCGTCTTGCCGGTGGAGAAGCTGTTGATCGATCCGTCCGGGTCGGCCAGCGCCTCGAAAGTCAGCGTAACGCCCTGGGTCACGACACCTTGCCCGTTCTTGCCGACCAGCTGCGCGTGCAGGTTGTTGAACGGCGGCAGGATCGAGAAGACGGAGTAGTCGGCGTCCATGCAGTGCATGCCGAGATCGTTCCAGCCGAGCAAGGTGAAGTCGCCGCTGAGGTTGCCCCCCCCACCGCCGCCACCCGTGTCGCCGCCACCGCCGCCATCGTCCTCGTCGCGTTCGCGGCGGACCGTGACCGGAATCGAGACGGACGACTCGCGGTCCCAGACGCGCAGAATGGCCGTGCCGACGTGATCGGCCTCGACGCGAACGGCGCCGTCGCGCAGCTTCGCCTCGACCACTTCTTCGTCCGAGTTCCTCAACCGCAGGCGGCTTTCCGCGCCGAAGAGCTGGATGCGGGCCGTTTCCCCGCGGACCAGTTCGAGCGAGTCGGGCACTGCGCTGAGGTCGGCCAGGCCCGGTATCGGCACGGTCGCCAGGGCCACGAGCAGCGGAAGAGATTTCCGCATCATTGAGTTGACATGTGACATGCATACCCCCCTGTAATGTCAGTGAGCAGGTTCGAGGTGCTGAAAACCATATTCGCGTGATGGTTTATGACATTTTTGCGGAAGAATTTCCCACGTCAATGAGCAACAAGACGAACGGTAGTGTTTTCAAATATCCCGAAACACTTATAAGGAGATCGAAAGATTGGTGCCGGCACGACGCCCGGCTATTGAAGCGGCGCCCCTGCCCATGCCACCATTCGCGTCCGCAAAACCCGTCGCATCCGCATGCCCGCTCCGACCCAGCGCCTGGAACTGCTGTCTCCCGCCAAGAACGTCGATTTCGGCATCGAAGCCATCCGCCATGGTGCCGATGCGGTCTATATCGGCGGGCCGGACTTCGGTGCCCGCTACGGCGCCGGCAATCCGGTGGGCGACATTGCGCGGCTGGCCGAGTTTGCCCACCGCTTCGACGCCCGCGTCTTTGTCGCGCTGAACACGATCCTGACGGACGACGAACTCGAGCCGGCCTGCGAGCAGGCCTGGGCCTGCCATGATGCCGGCGCCGACGCGCTGATCATCCAGGACCTCGGCCTGCTCGAGCTCGAGCTGCCCCCGATCCAGCTCCACGCCAGTACCCAGACCGACAACCGCAGCGCCGACAAGGTCCGCTTCCTGTCGGGTGTCGGCTTCTCCCAGATCGTCCTCGCGCGCGAACTCAGCCTCGACCAGGTTCGGGCGATCGCCGCCGAGACCGATGCCGTCCTGGAGTACTTCGTGCACGGCGCGCTGTGCGTGGCCTACAGCGGACAGTGCTACATCAGCCACGCCCACACTGGCCGCAGCGCCAACCGGGGGGCGTGTTCGCAGGCCTGTCGCCTGCCCTACGACCTGGCGGACGGCGACGGACAGGTCGTCGCCGCAGGCAAGCACCTGCTGTCGATGAAGGACAACGACCAGAGCGCCAACCTGCTCGCGCTGGCCGACGCGGGCGTGCGCAGCTTCAAGATCGAGGGCCGCCTCAAGGACCTCGGCTACGTCAAGAACATCACCGCCCATTACCGCCAACTGCTTGACCGCATCATCGACCAGGGTGCTGCCTACCAGCGCGCCAGCGCGGGTCGGAGCTCCTACACGTTCACGCCGCGTCCCGAGAAGAGCTTCAATCGCGGGGCCACCGACTACTTCGCGAACGGGCGCCAGGCGGATATCGGCGCGTTCGACTCGCCCAAATACGTCGGTGAGGCAGTCGGAACGATCCGCGCCATGGGAAGCGGCTGGCTCGACGTCGATTCGACGCAGGCCTTTGCCAACGGTGACGGGCTGAGCTACTACCGTGCGGACGGCTCGCTCGGCGGCATGCGGATCAACCGGGCAGAAGGGCACCGCCTGTGGCCGGCCACCCTGGCAGACGAGCTGGCCGAGGGGATGGCGCTCTACCGGAACCACGACCAGACCTTCGAGCGCCTCCTCGAGCGGCCGTCCGCCGACCGTCGCATCGCCGTGGACGTGGTGTTGAAGCGCGCGGGGCCCACGCTCGAACTCGTCCTGACGGACGAGGCAGGCCACGTGGGCGCGGCCGCCCTGCCCTGCCCCGCGGAGGAGGCTCGCGACACACCGCGGGCCCACGACACCTTCGCGCGCCAGCTGGCCAAGCTTGGCGATAGCGACTTCGAAGCCCGCAGGCTCGACGTCGCCCTCATCCCCTGCCCCTTCCTGCCCGCCGCGGCCCTCAACCAGCTGCGGCGGAACGCGGTGGCCTCCCTGAGCCAGGCACGACGGCTTGCGCGGCGGCCACTGCCCAGGAAGCGTCCGGACAACCCGGCACCCCTGTATCCGCAGACCGAGCTGTCCTACCTGGGCAACGTGCTCAATGGGGCCGCGCGGCGCTTCTACGAACGCCACGGGGTAGTGCTGATCGACGATGCCTACGAAGCCAATCACGAAACCGGCGACGTGTCGCTGATGATCACCCGGCACTGCCTGCGCTACAGCTTCAACCTGTGTCCGAAGCAGGTGAAAGGCATTCGGCCCGATCCCATGCAACTGGTACACGGCAAGGACCGCCTGACCCTCCGCTTCGACTGCAAGCGGTGCGAGATGCACGTGGTCGGCGCCTTGCGGGCGGGCGCCTTCGAAGCGGCGGCCCAACCGGTGAGCCTGATGCGCCGGCGGCCACCTGCCGACAACCATGAGGCAAAGCCGTGAAACTTGCCGGACTGCTGGGCGGCCTGATCCTGATCGTCCTGACGCTCCCCTTCCTGCTGCCCTCCCCGCCAGCCCAGGGGTCGCCCGAGCACCTGCCGTGGAACGTGAAGGCCGACGGCCAGGGTGGCAGCCACGTCTTCGGGCTCAGCCTGCCTGGCAGCACCCTTGCCGACGCGGTCCGCCTGCATGGCCCCGAGCGCGAGATCGGCTTGATCATGGACAGGGACGAGGCCCTGGCGCTCGAGGCCTACCTGGAACGGGTTCAGCTCGGATTCGTGACCGGCCGCCTGATCCTGACCGTGCAGATCCCGCCGGGTGCACTCGAGGGCCTCGTCGCCCGGGCACCGGATTCGTCAGCGCTGCAGAGCGGTGCTCGCCGCCTTGCGCTTGCGGGCGAGGACCAGCATGCGGCCATGGCCTGGCCGATCAGCGCGATCACCTTCATTCCGTCGGTCAATCTGGATGCATCGGCCGTCCTGGCGCGCTTCGGCGAACCCCTGTCCCGCGTGGCCGTCGGCGAGAGCGAGCACCTGCTCTACCCTGACCGGGGCCTGGACATCCTGCTCGATCCGGGAGGACGCGAACTGCTGCAATACGTCGCGCCGTCCGAATTCGCGCGCCTGAGCGGGCCACTCGAAGCCAGCACCGCCGTTCCAACCCGGAACCATCCGCCGGCGGCCCAGCCTCAGTAATGGGGCGGCACCTCGTCGGCGGGTGCGCTGAGCCCCGCCGACCCGGAAAGGCCCGCGATCTGCCGCGCCATGTCCGCCAACTGGCGCTGCATCGCCTGAATCTGTTCCTGCTGCCGAAAGACCGTCATATTGAGGGACTCGAGCAGGTCCTCGGCGAGGACAAGCTTGCCCTCGAGATCGTCTAGGCGCTGGGCGTCGGTCATCGGTGGCTCCTGAGTGTGGCGTGGCATTATAGGTTCGCGACCCCCGCCACCGGAGCGAATCCACCGTGCAGACCGCCTCTTTCCATCTCACCCACGCACCGCCGATTGGCCGCCTCATGCGCCTGGCCGCGGCGACCCTTCTGGGTCTGACGGCGGGATGGGCGACGGGGGACGACGCAGACCCGCTGACGTCCGCGCTCGAGCGTATCCGCAGTGCCTACGGCGAACGCCCCGCGTTCTCCGCCATGCACGTCACCGGCCGCATTCATTCACGCCGGCGGGGCGATGGGCCGATGGCCCGCAGCTGGCAGCAACCCGACACCTTCCGTGTCCGCCTGGACTATCCCGGCGGCACCGAACTGCGCGCCATGGACGGCGAACAGGCCTGGCAGGGCAATCGACGGATGGCACGCCCCTTCCTGATGGCCATGCGCCTCCAGGCCGGGCGAGCCCTGCTGCCCTGGAACCTGCTCGCCCCAGGCGCGCCGATCTCCTACCTGGGTAGCCAGCCGTCGCCCCAGGGTGGCGCGCTCGACTTGCTCGTCCTCGCGCTGCCCGCCCCCCTGCGACTGGTGGTCGAAGTCGACCAGGCGAGCGGCCACATCGTGCGCGCCACCGGACTCGGCATCGGCGATCTGCAGTTCGCGACGGAATACCGCGATTTCCGGACGCTCGACGGACATCTCGTCGCCACCCGCGAAGAACACTACGCCATGGGACAGCACATTGGTCACTCGACCATCGACTCCGTCCGCTTTGACGCCTCTGAAGCGGCCCGGACGGTCACCGGCGCCGCCAACCGCTGACGCGGATACCCCCCGCGACCCGAGCAAAAGCTTGATCTGAAGCAATTCTCTATAACTAACGACACATTAAGTCACAATCCATTCCGCCGTAAGCTTAGGTAACAAGAAACCCCAACAAGCTCATGGAGAATGAACATGTTCGCGAGTGTACGCTTCCGGCTGCTTGCGCTGGCCGCTCTCGGCTTTGCCGCCATCATGCTTCTTATCGCTGTCGTGGCGACCAACCTTACGATGCTCGGCCAGGAGCAGGATGACGCCTACCTGCGCTCCCAGACCGCCAGCGCCGCCATGGAAGCGTCGCGACTGGGATCTCAGTTCTACCGGATCATCGGCGATGCCGTGATCAATCGCGATCTTGCGGCCGCGCGCAAGGATTTCGCTGCCCTGAAGCAGGAAGCCCTCGGCGACCTCGACGATCTCGCCGCCGACGCCGACACGCCCGAGGAGAAGTCCTCCGTCAGCGGCGCGAGAAAGGGAGTCGACGGCATCATCGCGCTGTTCGAGACGAAGCTGCTGCCGACGCTGGAATACGCCGGCACCGTCGATGCCTCGGTGCGTGACATCGATGCCGAGATCGACACCCAGGTCAACGTGATCCGGGATCACATGAAGGCGATGGCCGACTCGACCCTCGCCGAGGCCGTCGCGGCCGACGAGGCGTTCGACGCCACCCGGCGCGAGACCGTCCAGCTCTCGATCGCAATCGGCGTGGCGGTGGCGATCGTGCTGGGCTTCGTCAGCCTGCGTATCGCCGCCTCGATCCTCAAGTCGCTCGCCACCGCCCAGGACGTGACCCGGCGGATCGCAACCGGGGACCTGTCCGGCGAGATCGTGGTCAAGGGACGCGACGAATTCGCCGCCATGCTCGCCTCATGCAGCGACATGCAACAGAAGCTGCGAGACATCGTGCTGCAGATGCAGGCCGATGCCCAGCAGGTGGCCACGATGAGCGAAGAGCTGTCGACAACCACCGAACAGCTCTCGGTCGCGACCGACGAGCAGTCCCAGTCCGCCTCGTCGATGGCGGCCAGCGTCGAGGAGATGTCCGTCTCCATCAGTCATGTCTCGGCCCGCGCCGACGACGTGCGCGAGGCCTCAGTGTCTTCTGGCGCGGCGTCCCGCGAAGGCGGCACCGTGATCGACAAGCTGCTTGTCGGCAACCGCGACACCTCGGGTGCCGTCGAGGACGCAGCGACCCGGATCGAGGAGCTCGGCCGGCTGTCCGAGGAGATCTCGTCGATCGTGATGGTCATCCGGGAGGTCGCCGACCAGACCAACCTGCTCGCCCTCAATGCAGCCATCGAGGCCGCCCGCGCGGGCGAACAGGGCCGGGGCTTCGCGGTCGTGGCAGACGAGGTGCGCAAGCTTGCCGAACGCACAGGCCAGTCGACCCAGGACATCACACGGATGATCGGCGAGATCCAGGGCGTCACCCGCGAAGTGGTCGGCGGCATGCACTCGGCGGTCGATAAGGTCCGGGCCGGCAACGCGCTGTCCGAACAGGCCCGCGACACGATTAGCGAGATCGGCGACAAGTCCACCAGCGTGGTCGAGTCGGTTGAAGAGATCACCAATGCCCTGCGGGAGCAGTCGGCGGCCAGCAACGACATCGCCCGCCGCGTCGAGCAGATCGCCGTTTCCAGCGAAGAGAACAGCGCCGCCGTGCGCAGTACCGCGGAGGCGGCGAAGAGCCTCGAGGGCGTCTCGGTCCGCCTTCAGGAGGCCACGGCACGCTTCCGCCTGCGCTGATCGCGACGGGCGGGCGCCCCGGCGCTTGCCCTTCGCCGTCCCCGGGAGCGATCATCGGGCCAATATCCCGACTCGACAGGTCTACCGATGCGCGCACAGACACCTGCAATGCTTCTCCTGGCGCTGGGGG
>JBNLCM010000202.1:0-9840 GCA_050303815.1 Rhodocyclaceae bacterium | reverse complement strand
CTGTGGCTCGACTACCTGCTGTCGGCGCGCGGCCAGCGGCTGCTGGCGGCCAATCCGGGCTTCTTCTCGGTACGCGACGACATCCCGATCGACGATGCCGCCAAGCGCCTGCACCGCGAACTGGGCGGCGCGTTCAGGCCGATCCCGCTCGGCACCGGCCTGCTCACCTACCTGGACAAGCTGAAACGGCGCGACTTCCTGCGCCGGTGGCACGAGACCATCGCGCCGATGCCCTGAGCGACGATTCCGACGTCGCCCCCTGGCGGTCGCGTGTCCCCGCCAGGCATCGGCAACGGACTGCCGGCCGTTGCGCCGGCAAGCCGTCCCGATCCACCTGCCGGCACGTTCCCGGGCACTCGAACAGCGCGCGCAGATGTCCGTTCGCGGCAGGCACGAGTCGCCCTTCGCCTCCACCAGCACAGCGAGCGAGAGCATCGCGGGTCGCGCCGTCGCGGGCTCGACTCCGAAGTCGCAAGCGCAGCAGCCGGGCGCCGGCTTTCCTATCCTTGAAGCGTGCAATGGCCGGCCCGAACGAGGGGTGACACCGATGAATGCGAAATTGCCCACCTTGGCGTTGATGCTGTCTTGTGTATCGGTCTATGCGGCGCCGCCAATGCCGGGCCCCGTCGACGTTTTCGTCACCAACGACGACACAGCGCCGGTGGCCGTCAAGATCAGCGATTCGAGCGCGCCGATACGCTTTCAAAGCGAGCGATTGATGACCATCGAGGCGAACACGGCAGGCAGGGCGCTGCCGCTCTTCGAGGTACCGCTCGGCAAGACGGCCATCGTGAAGTTCGTCTCAGGCCAGACCTTCACCGATGTCGATTCGTGGGTGAACTGCAGTGTCGTGCGGATGGCGGACGAATCCTCGCCGCTCGGTGGCGGTGGCTCGCACACTCTGCTGGTCCACAAGCGCATGCGCCCGCCAAGGTTTGCCGGGCAGGACGCCGACTTCTCGCATGAGTTCTCGCAGGAAATGGAGTTCTACGTGGAAGGCGGGCGGTTCGCGGGATTCGACTGCACGATGATCCCGGCGCCCACCAACCCCTCGGGAGCAATTGTCAGTCTTACCATGACCGGCGTGCTGGTCGAAGCCCAGGCCGGCGAATAGGCGTCACGAGGAAGATTCGGCGGGCCGCGTGTTCAATGGTTGCTCCTGCCCGACTGCGGCTGTCGGGCGGGGTTCAGTCCGTCGGCTGCAGGTGGGCGGCGCCGTCCTTCATGGATGACGCATGGCACAGAGATCTTGTAGGGCGGGATTCATCCCGCCAGCGGCGGTTGATGGGCCATGGTCGATGTCGGTCTTTCGCGGAAGCCGACGTCGAGCCGGACGACGCCCCCATCGCTGTCACTCGCCTGCTTTCGCCAATTTCCGGGGACGGCGGGCAGCAGTCCGAGCGCTCCGGATGTTGGACATCGCCGTCCCGAGGGCGCAGTCCGGCCATGAGCGGACGGTGACGTAGTGCCGCGGCGTTGCTGCTGAGCGTCGGTGTTGCGTTCCGTTGCCGACCATTGGTGGTATCCGCTGTGTTCCGCGAAATCCGCCCTGCGCAGAGCTTTCCCATCGAGGCTGCGGTCCTGGTGGACGCGTCTGCCGGAATACGGCCATGAAGCAGACCCTGCGGCCAACTGCTGCGAGAACCTGCCTGAGGCTTCGGCACTGGTTGAGAGCGCGCGTGCCCGCGGCGAGATCACCTTCGCGCACTGGGAATGAACGGGTTCGTTGTCGGAGTGCGAACATGCCTTCCGAAGAATTCACACTCACGTCGGCTCCAAACTTTGGCTATCGTCTGCGCATGTAAAGTTCGAACAGCCCCAGGTGCGCGGCGCGAAGCTTCCTGCGGCCGTCGATGATTTCGGTGTGGCGACCCTGACGTTCCAAGAGCAGCAGATTGAGCACCAGCCAGGCGCAGCGCTCAGCAGGGGTGCCCGCGCCGTGCTGGGCAAGGCGCAACGCGCCTGCCCAGCCTGGTTCCGCGATGAGGGTCCACGCCGGAAACCAGGCGAAGTCCCCCGTTTCGCCGTCCCCCTCGAACTGTGCGTCGAAGCGGGACAAGAGTCCGTTCAATTCGGGGTCTTGCAGGCCCGCTGCGAGCATTGCAGCCCGTGGCGGCGCCAGCCACGACAATTCGGCGAGCAGGGGCCAGGCGACAGCCAACCCCGAGAATCGGTACTCGGCTTCCACCTTCCACGCCAGCGGCGCGGGCTGTCGTCTCCACGACGCAATGGCTTCGATCTTGCGGGCGGCTTCAGCCGCGTTGCCGGCCCGCAGCAGCAGCGGTGCCGCGTGCAGTTCCTCGTTGTCTGGATCGAATCGGAAGTTCGCGATCGCCGTGGCCAAGTCGGTCCACAGTGGCGACAGCCATGCGCCGGCCGCGGCGCCAAGCACACGCTGCGCTGCCGTCACGGCGTTCTCGGTCAAACGCAGGACCTCGGTCGCCGACCCCCGATCCAGTGGCACCGCCATTGACCGGCGCAGGCGTTCGAGCAGTTGGGTGAATGCCGGCAGCAGGGGATCGCCTGCGTACTCGGCAGCGAGTGCTGCAATGGCACGGGTCATGGCTGCGACATCACGGGTGCGCAGCGCGTCGATTGCGGCGTTTCGCAGCATCACGTCGCGGCTGTGTTCGAAGATATCGAGCTGCATAGGCATTCTCTCCAGGACAGAATCATCTCACCCTTGCCTTGAGCAAGCGTGGCCCTTCTGGCTCGATGGTGGCGGTGGTGCGCTGAACATTCGATCTATTCGAACAGGTCTGCGTGGCTTCCGGCGCGCGTGAAGATGATCGAGCCGTCGGCGCGCAAATCATAGATGAGCAGAAAGTCCTCGCCGATGTGGCATTCGCGGAAACCCTTCCAATCGCCGGTCAGATCGTGGTCGAGGTAATGCGGCGCTAGGGGGCCGTCATTGGCAATCAGCAGCAACATCGCCTCCTTCAGGCGACGCATGTCGTAGCGGCCCGAATGGCTCAGGCGCACCCAGTCCTTCTCGAATTGCTTGGTTCTATCGCTGCTTCTTGGCAGGCTTGCGCGCTTTTGCTGCTCCGGCTTTTTCGAGGTCATCGAACAGTTCCTGAGCGGCGCCAAAGCGCGCTTTGCCGATCGAACGAGCTTCCTTCATGGCGGCAACCGTCCGCGCATTGGGCGTGCGCACCTCGAACGGCAGTCCGTGCTGGACCACCACCTGGCGCAGGAACAGCCGGATCGCATCGCTCAGGTTCAGGCCACACTCGGCCAGCACTTCGGCAGCGCGGTCCTTCAGTTCCGGTTCAATACGGGAGCGAACGTCGGTAGTCTTGAGGGTTGAAAGCATCTCGGATTCCTTTGCAGCCTCGCCCTCTGGGCGCGTGGCAGGAAGCGACGTCACATCGGCACAGCCTTGAACGGACGCCTGGCGTAGGTCCAATGTGGCTACGTCTGTGAGGGTTGTCAATGCTTCCTTGGTCCTTGGCCCGGCAATCCAACGGTGCCGTCAGTCCGCTTCGGGTGTGGCCTCCTTCAATGTCGGGATCCGACAACTCCGCCACGGCAGCGCAGGCACGTGCTGGGCCAACTGCTGCCGCACACCGTCTTCACGAAGCCGCCGTCTGAGTGACCGCCGCATGGGCCAACCGGACACTGAGAATGCCTAACGCATGAGTCGGGTGTGGGTCGGTCTCGGTCAGTGCCCTGAGGAGCCTGGGCGACAGCTTGCCGATAGCTCCAGACATTGATGCAGGAGATCAAGGCGTCCGTGTCTGGATGGCTGCTCGTGGAGATCAACGAGCCGGTGGGCCGTCTGGATCCGCTGCGGTGAAGGCGGCACGGGCAGGCCGGTCCGGCGCGCGGTTTCGGCGCCGGGGGCCGGCCTGCCTCAGATGATGGTGATGGATCCGGACATGGCGGCCAGGTGGATGCCGCACATGTAGCTGATGACGTCCCCGGGATTGCCGGTGACGACGACACTGGGGCTCTGGCCGACCGGTATCGGGTCGTTGTTGCCGCCGCCGTTGTTGATCGTGATCGTGGACGCTGCGCCGGTGGTGGATACCGTCTGTACGGTGTGGTTCGCCTCCAGGAAGTCGAAGGTCACCTGGGTGCCCGAGGGCACGGAGATGTTCGGCGGCGAGAAGGCGAAGTTGTCCACCACCACCGTGTTGCCGGCGGGCGGCGGCGGGGCGGTGTCCTTGGGCTCGCCCCGCGGCAGGGCAAAGGCCAGTTCGCCACCGTTGATCACCAGCAGCGAGCCCATCATGCCGCCGGGCATCATGTGATTGAGCACGTGGCAGTGCATGTGCCACTCGCCCAATGCGTCCGCGCGGCTCGGGTCCGGCGTGAAGCGCGATCCCATGAAGGAGCCCTGGTTGATCGTGAAGCCGAAGGAGTTGGCCGGTCCGATGATGCGGGTATCCTCGAACTGGCTGGCCGCCGAGTTCTGCACGCTGGACTGGATCGCGCCGGGGTTCGTGCCGTTCGGACCCGGAATGGTCCAGCGGTGCCCGTGCAGGTGGAAGGTGTGGAAGGTCAGGTTGTTCATCGCCGCCACGCCGAAGCGCATCCTGGTGTCCTGGCCGGCGATCACCGTCGGGGTGTTGCCGAGGAAGCGGCGGCCGTTGATCACCATGCCGACGTTGGGCAATTCGGCGTAGTACTGCAGGATCTGGATCGACTGCGGCGGCTCGACGTAGCGGCGGAAGCACAGCCGCACCAGTTGCAGGTTGGAGGCGAGCTCCGCAGCCACGCCGTCACCAAGCTCGATGGCCAGCGCCTTGACGATATGACGTTCACCGATGACCTCGACCGCTTCGTCGGGCTCGTCGGTCGCTTCGGGCGGGTCTCCGGCGGCCAGATCACAGTCGGCAGGGATCCCCCTGGTGATCGCCGCAGCGGCCTCGGCGAAGTCGCGCGGTCGGCGCGGAGGCGGCACGATCTCGCCGCTGTCGTCGTGGGTGTTGCGCAGCAGCAAGCGCGCTCGCTCGAGCGCCATCGGATGCGCCACGATCGGAAAATCGGGCAGCGTGAAGCAATGCAACTGGGTCAGGGCACCGTTGGCCTGCCCGCCGGGCAGGTCCTGGGCGATGACGTCGTCGGGATCCTGTGGGTTGTGGATGACCAGGAATCCGCGGGCGCCGAGCAGTACGTTGTTGGCGTCGCAGATGGCGTGGTCGTGGTAGTGCCACACGCCGGCCGTCGCCGGCCAGCCGAAGGTTTCCCATACGTACGTAAAAGTCCCGCCCGGCGGCACCCGGTCGCCCTTCTTGAAGCCGCCGGTCACGCCGACACTGGCCCAGGCGCCCGCCTCGCCCGGATCCACCGGCTGCGTCGTGTCGGCCGGCGACAGCGGGTAGGCACCGTCGTACTCGGGTTTGAACACGATGCCGTGGGGGTGCAGGCTGTGAGAGCGCTCGAGCGGCGAGAGGTCGCCGCGGAAATCCTTGTTGCGGAAATGCACGATGATCCGGTCGCCGACGTTGCACTCCAGCGTCGGTCCGGGGATCGTGCCCATGGTCCCGGTATCGGTGGGATCCACTTCGTTGAGATCCCAGGGATTGACCTTGCGGTCGTCGGGCGCGCCCCAGTTATCGGTGTAGCGGCGCAGGATCAGCGCGTCGCTGACAATCCAATCGCCATTGCCGTCGAGGCCGGCGTTCACCGGCAGGTACATCGTCCGCGTGATACTGGCGCCGGTCTCTGGCGAGTTCAGAGTCACGCTGATCGGCGGAGCCATGTTGTCCATCTCTTCGATCGACGTGCCGTGCATACGGTCGATGTTGTGCGGACAGGCGTCCCAGGGACGGTTCTCGATCTGGATCCAAAAATGAATGTCGGCCATCTTGCATGCTCCCGTCCGCGTCGAGGCGGAACCTTCCAGGGTTTTGAGGACGCGACCTTCGATGGCAACTCGGGAGATCCGAGCCGGCGCGGGCGCCGGCACGGCCGGCCGCGGAAGGTCGCGCGACTGCACGATCAGCATGCGAGCGGGAAGCACGACGGCCTATGACATGGCGCACCCCGTCAGAGTGACGGAGTTCACTTTTGAGCGAGTGCGGTGTTGCGCGCGGCGAGGAACTCATGCGTTTGACACGTATCGGCCGTCCGAGGCCGGCTGAAGCCCGGCCCTACCGGCAAACGCGCTTCGGTCGGTTTCGTGGGCCGGCTCCAACCGGCCAGCGGCGCCCAAGTTCCGCCTGAATCAGAGGCGCACCAAGATCGCCACACGACAGGTGAGTATCCGCCGGCAAAGCCGGGGCATTGGGTTGTGAGCCGCTCGAAGCGGCTGGAAGGGGTCGCGAACGCGGCCCCGGAAGCGCGAGCAGCGGAATCGTGGACGCCTCGATGCCCAGGATGCCGAGCGGCTCGCCTCCCTGCTGGACGCCGGTCGTCCACAGGAAAGGCGAACCGAGATTGGTCAGGGCGAAGAACGAGCAGGTCTTTCCAGCGCGGCCGGTGGCACGGCGGCTACCTTCCGACGAGCCTGAAGTCGAAGCGGATCGACAGCCGATTGGCGGCAACGTGGACGGCCTCGATGTTCAAGGCCTGGACGTCGGCCTGGATCTGGCTGTTCGTGCCCTGCAGCATCGCGCGCACGGACTGCAGCACATCCAGCTTGAAGACGCCGGGCAGCGAGGGAACGAGGCCGGAGTCGAGCAGCAGGCGGGCCTTGGGGTCGCCGACGTCGTCGAGGCGGATGTCGTTAAGGCGCACGACGCTGCCCTGGGCGCTGGGTACGCCTGAGACCACGGTCCAGGAGGCCAGCCCGACGCCGAAGCATTCGTTGCCGACGACGGCGCCGAGGCGCCCGCTCAGGTGCGATCGAATGACGACGCGGCCGCCGTCGAGCGTGGTGGTGGGGTTTTCGAGGTAGGCATTGCAGACGCCCTTTTGCAGGTAGTAGCGGCCCTTGTCCTTGAAGAGCCCCTCGACGACGAGCTTCTGCACGGCACTTCGCTCCAGCACGATTTCCGCCCCCAGCGCCCGACCGCCGACGCCGGCCAGCAGGACGGTCGATGCCAACACCCATCGCCGAAGCTTCATTTTTCCTCCTTCGATCCAAGTCAGTCGAACCTTGCGCCCGGCGCGCGCCTGCCGCGGGCGCGGGCCTGCTCGATCTGGGTGGCTCAGGGATTCGGGCCCTGCATCCGCTCCATCGAGAGTATAGGGCGGCGCTCGTGATCGCCGCCCCGTTCGCCCGGCGCCCGCCGCGCGGAAACGCGCGCAGGAATGCCGACCAAGCCGGGCAGCGAAAGCGAATTGAAAGCGAGTTCGCTTGAAATGCGCCCCAGCCGGGCCGAACGACGGGCCCTGCGACATCTCATCCAGGACCAGAAGAGGAGCTTCCCATGAAAACGAAAACCGCCCTTGCCGCCGGTGCCGCGCTGTTCGCGGCCCTGCCGGCCTTCGCCCAGAGCAACGTCACGATCTACGGCCTGATCGACATCAACCTGGTGCGCGAGTGGTCGGACACCGCCACCTTCCAGGGCGTCGGCCACAGCGAGCTGAACGGCTCGCGCTGGGGCCTGAAGGGCAGCGAGGACCTGGGCAACGGCAACAGCGCGGTGTTCGTGCTCGAGTCCGGCTACAGCCCGACCGACGGCAGCCAGCAGCAGGGCGGCCGGCTGTTCGGCCGGCAGGCTTTCGTCGGGCTGCAGGGCGGCTGGGGCCGCGTCACGCTGGGCCGCCAGTATTCGCCGGCCTTCAGCGCCATCGACGCGTTCGACGCCACCGGCAGCTCGGCCCACTCGGTCGGCCTGCTGTCGCGCAAGGCCGGATCGGTCAAGCCCGCCTACGTGACCCGCTTCGACAACATGATCAAGTACCGCTCGCCGACGATGGCCGGCCTCAAGGTGGACCTCGCCTACTGGTTCGGCCAGCAGAACACCTCCAGCGATTCGACGGTGCGGCGCGAAGGCGACGGCGGCGCGATCGCGGCCTACTACGACAACGGCCCGATCGGGGCCTCGCTGGTGCACCAGCAGGTGTGGCGCGACGGCACCGGCGGCAAGGTGCGCACCGATGGCCTCGGCTTCTCCTACGACTTCGGCCCGGTCAAGGCCTACCTGGCCTACACGCAGGACAAGGAAAGCGGCAGCCAGGGCGACGGCAAGGCCCGCACCTACGACGTCAGCGCCGAGATCAAGGCCGGCCCGTCCGGCACCGTGGCGGTGGCCTACGCCAACCGTGACGAGGACGAGGGCGACGTCGGCGAGGACGCCTACGGCTGGTCGCTGTACTACATGCACGCGCTGTCCAAGCGCACCACCGCCTACGCCGGCTATTCCAAGTTGATCAACAAGGGCAATGCCGACTACGGCATGGAGTTCCTCTCCCCGCCGGCCGGCGAGGACCCGCAGGCCGTGCTGCTGGGCATGCGCCACAAGTTCTGATCCACCGACTCCTCTTGGCTCGCAGAACCTCGCGCGCCGAGTTCCGCCCCGACCGTCGGGAGAGTACGCGGTCGGGGCTTTTTTTGTTGCATGGCAGCGAAATCGAAAGTGAATCGAAAGCCAGTGCGCGAACAATGCCGTGCAGATCCCATCACCCCAGGAGACAGCGCATGAACCTCACCGGAATGCTGCACGGTGCCCGCCTGCTGGACTTCGTCGGATTTCCCGCCGCCGAAGTGCTCGGACCGGACGCCAGCGAAGACCAGATCAAGCAGATGATCGAGCGCCACGGCTCGCTCTTCGTCAAGCCCGTGTTCAAGGGCGGCATCGGCAAGAAGGGCAAGTCCGGCCTGATCGGCCGCGCTTCCGACCTGAAGACCGCACTGGCCGAAAAGGAGCGGCTGTATTTCGTCGAGCACCGCCACGGCAACCAGCTCGCCAAGGCCAACGGCGTCACCTTCGAGGCGGCGGTGCCGGCCGAGCACGAGGTGTATTTCTCGCTGTCGGTATCGACCCACTTCCGCGCACCGACGATGACGCTGACCCACAAGGGCGGCATGGACATCGAGGAACTCGACAGCAAGTACATCGCGCGCGTGCCGTTCGATGCGCTGACCGGCATGAAGGCCTTCGTCGTCGCCAACGCGCTGGCCGACATCGGCGCGCCGCCGGAGATCATCTCGCCGCTGGTGCAGCAACTGCCGAAGCTGTGGGAGCTGTATCACAACTTCGGCATGACCGCGCTCGAGCTCAACCCGATCCGCATGCGGCCGGACCGGCGCGGCCGCCTGACGCCGGTGGCCTGCGACTTCAAATGCGGCTTCGACCGCGACGACGCCCGCTGGCACCGGCTGCAGCTGCCCGACCACCTGTTCGCCGCCGACTACTCGGACTTCGAGCAGGAGATCAATCAGCTGCGCACCCACCAGGGCCAGAGCGACGTCTATGTGATCAACGAGCGCGGCACGATCCTGGCGCCGACCTTCGGCGGCGGCGCCAACTCGCTGGTCACCGAGATGCTCGGCGACGACGCGATCATCTCGTCGGACTTCGGCGGCAACCCGCCCTACGAGAAGATGAAGTCGGTCGCCTCGATCTGCTTCAAGCACTGGCTCAAGCAGTCCAATGTGCTGTTCGTGATCGGCGGCAAGTCCAACAACACCGACATCTTCGAGACCTTCCGCGCGATGGCCGATGCGCTGCGCGAGCACTTCAGCAAGCACGGCCCGACCCCGCTGTTCGTCGTCATCGGCCGCGGCGGGCCGAACCTGGTGCGCGGCATGGGCGTGTTCCGCGACACCTGCGAGGCGCTCGGCCTGCCCTACCGCGTGTTCGGCTTCGACTCGGCGATGAGCGAGGTGATCGGCTACGCGCGCCAGATCAACGATTGGATGAAGGCCGGCGGCCGCGAGCAGATCGCTGAGCGCCTCGGCCTTACCCAGGTCGCGTAGGGCGGATTGGCGGAGCGTAATCC
>JBNLCM010000201.1:0-22764 GCA_050303815.1 Rhodocyclaceae bacterium | reverse complement strand
CGCGCATCGGCACGCGCAGGTCGGGGCGTGAGCCCTCGACGAAGATCTTGCGCGAGTTGGGCAGCGGCGCGATGGCCGCTTCGTCCACGTGGGCCGAGGCGGCGATGAAGGTGTCGTTGGCGTTCATGGGTTCTCCTTGTCCGGGGGGCTGGGGTCGGGGGGATGGCCCCCGCGTGAACCTTCCTGCGAGCAAGTAGCAGACCACGCCCCGGCGCGGGCGAGCGTCCTGCCGAGGGGCCTCCCGGGCGCGGGGCCGGCGCACCGGTCGCGCCGTGGTGCGCGACCCCGGATCGGGTGAGACGCCGATACACCTGTCGCAGGGGCGGTTGTCTCAATTAAACATCTGTCGCAGGGTTTTTGCGCCTAACTGCCGCCTAATTGCGTCAATTTTGCTGGTAAAGCGCGCCAAATCGCCCTTGGCACGACTGCTGCCTAGTCCTCCCCCGACCCGACCGTCGCCCGGCGACTGCGCGGGACAAACCACGATCCATTCACAGGAGGCTAGGGAGGCATGAACATGAAAAACAATCACAAGCGATTGGGGCACGGCTCGAGGCTGACGTGTGCGGCCGCGGCGGCGGTCGTGCTCGCGGTGGCGCCGGGCGTGGCGCAGGCCGACACCACGATCGCGGACATCGGTGGCACCCAGATCTCGATCTTCGGGATCATCGACGCCGGTTTCCTCTACCAGAGCAAGACCGATCCCGATGGCGACGCCAAGACGTCGATGGAGACCAGCGGCCTGCGCCAGAGCGTGCTGGGCTTCAAGGGCAACCGGGACCTGAACAACGGCATGAATGCGTTCTTCAACCTCGAGATGCACTTCGATACCGACAACGGCGAGTTCCACGGTACCGGCGACGCGTCGGGTTCCGGGCGCATCCTGTGGCGCCGCCAGGCCAATGTCGGACTGTCGGGCGACTGGGGCAGCGTCACGATCGGCCGCCAGTACGGTCCGGCGCTGATTGCCCACATCGGCACCGAACCGCGCGCCTTCAAGGAGCAGTTCTCCAACCTGTACGCCTGGGCCTACAACCAGCTGGCGGCCACCTTCGGTCCGGTGGGCACGGAGCGCAACACCAACAACGACGTCGGCATCTTCTTCAGCAACGCCGTCCAGTACCGCAACACGCTCGGCCCGGTCAGTTTCGGCGTCCTGTGGGCGATGGGCGAACAGCCCGATACCAACACCGACAATAGCGTGTGGGCGGTTGGCGCGGCCTACAACGGGCCCGTCACGGTGTCCGCCTCCTATCAGGTCATCAAGGACCAGGGCACCGGCAACGACAACGTCAAGCACGCCGGCCTGGGCTTCGCGGTGCCCTTCGGGGATCTGACCTTCAAGGCCAACTACCTGAACGCCAAGAACGAGACCCGCGATGGCGGGGAGGTTTCGAACGTGGATGCCATCGGGGTCGGCATCGACTACCGCTGGAACGAGCACAACACCGCGACCGTCGCCTTCTATCGCAACAAGGACGACGAGAACGATGACGACGAGACCAACAACCTGGTGATCAGCAACGACTATGCGGTGCGCCCCGACACGACCATCTACACCCAGATGGCCTACGTGGATGCCGGCGATGCCGCCACCATCAAGACCAGCATCGTCGCCGCCGGCGTGCCGGCCGTGGGCGAGAAGACCCTGCTGCTGAACGTGGGCATCAACTTCGCCTTCTGAGCGAGGCGCTCGCGGCGGGCCTCGCGCGGCGGGGCCCGCCCGCATCCAGACACCGCATCCGGGCCGACGAGGGTGACCGTGACAGGAGGGTCGCCGGACAGCCGCCTGATCGCCAAGGGAAGGAAATCATGAAAGCACGCAAACAAGCCGGGTTCTACCTGCGCGCAGGGCTGAGCCTGCTCGGCCTGCTGGCCATGGGTAGCGCCGGGGCCGAGGAGCCACCGCTGGGCGTCAATGTGCTTGAGGCCGGCTTCAGCTGGCGGCCCAACTACGTCTCCGAGGACATGCTGCGCCATGCCGACAAGGACGCCAACAACTGGCTGCATTACGGCAAGGACCCGCAGGCGACGCGCTTCAGCCAGCTCCGCCAGATCACCCAGGACAACGTCGCGACGCTGGTGCCCAGGTGGAACATGAGTTTTGGCGTGTCCGATGCGCAGGACAGCCAGACCACCGTGGTCAACGGGCGCATCTACGTCACGGCGAGCCAGAACAAGGTCTTCTCGGTGGATGGCGAGACCGGTCGCATCATCTGGAAGTACGAGCGCTCGCTGCCGGGCGATCTCGGTCCGCGGCTGTGCTGCGAGGCGGTCAACCGGGGCGTCGCGGTGTTCAAGAACCTGGTCTTCATGGCGACGCTGGACACGCACGTCGTGGCCCTCGACAACACCACCGGCCGTGTCGTCTGGGAGGTCAGGCTCGGCGACTACAAAACCGGCGAGATCTACACTTCGATGCCGCTGGTGGCCAACGGGCTGATCGTGGTCGGCAACTCGGGCGGCGACGTGGGCGCCAACGTGGGCAAGATCACGGCCCTCAATCCGGACAATGGCGAGATCGTCTGGCAGACGCTGACGCGGCCCGTCGACGCCAGCGATCCGGTCGCCAAGACCTGGGCCGATGACTCGTGGAAGACCGGCGGGGCCTCCGCCTGGCTCACCGGCAGTTTCGATCCGCGCACCAATACCCTCTACTGGGGCGTGGGTAACCCGACGCCCGATTTCGACGCGCGCGTGCGCGCAGGCGACAATCTCTACAGCAACTCGACGCTCGCGTTGGACGCGGCGACCGGCAAGATCAAGCGCCATTTCCAGTACACGCCGAACGGCGCCTGGGACTACGACGGCAACAACGAGGCGATCCTGATCGACGACGAGAAGGGCCGCAAGGTCTGGCTGCATGCGGATCGCAACGGCCACGTCTATTCGATCGACCGCGAGACCGCCAGGTGCAACTGGGTGGTGCCGATCGCGCGGGTGAACTGGGTCACGGGCTTCAAGGACAACTGTCGTCCGATCGTCAATCCCGACAAGGTGCCCGGCTACGACAAGGTCGTGACCGATATCGCCCCGATTCTCGATGGCGGCAAGGAGTGGCACCCAGCCGCCTACAGCCCGCAGACCAAGTTGCTCTATGTGCCGTTCATCGACAGCTCGATGGATATCCAGTCGAAGCAGATGGAGTGGAAGGCCGGCGAGTGGTTCCTGTCGTCGCGGGTGCTGAAGGCCAACCCCTACACCGGGGGTATCAAGGCCTTCAACGCCACCACGGGAGAGCAGGTGTGGACCCGTCCGCAGAGCACGCCGGCCACCAGTGGCCTCGTGGCGACGGCAGGCGGCCTGGTGTTTTCAGGGGACGCCGAGGGCTGGTTCTCGGCCATGCGCGACGACACCGGCGAGACGCTCTGGCGCTACAACGTGGGCACCGGCATCCATGGCAACCCGACCACCTACACGGTGGGCGGCAAGCAGTACGTGGCGATTGTCTATGGCCCGGGCGGTGGGAGCCTGTGGCCGCTGGTGTATGGCGAACTGTTCAAGCACCAGAACCGGGGTGGCGGCATGATGGTGTTCGCGCTGCCTGACTGAGTGTTCGCGACCTCGCAGCGGCCCCGGCCGGGCCGCTGCCCACCCGGAGTGTCAGTCATGGGCCACGTATCCCGCATCTTGCTGCTGCTCACCGCGATCGCGGCGGCCACAGGGCCGGCTTCCGGCGCCGAGCCCCTGCGCACCTGCCTTGCGGACGACAATCCGCCCTTCTCGACGATGGCCGGCGAGCGTCACGGCATCGACCACGAGGTGATGGCCGAACTGGCCGACCGGCTGGGCCGGACGCTGGAAGCGCACTGGGTCACGGTGCCGACTCGGGGCGGGCTCGGCAAGGCCCTGCGAGCTGCCTTTGCCGCCCGTACCTGCGAGATCTTCGCCGGTGTTCCGCTGGCGGAAGGTCGCAACGAGGATGTGCAGGCGCAGGGGCTGGCGGCGACACAGCCTTACCTGCGCACCGGCTACGCCCTGGTGGCAGGACGCGGCGGTGCCGTGCGCACGCTGGAGGATGCCCGTCAGGCCAGGCGCGTGGGCGTCGTGAGCGCCACGCCGGCCGACGTCTATCTGTTCGAGCAGCAGATGCACCGACGGCCCTACGGCAGCAATGATGCCCTGCTGGCCGCGCTCGCCGCCGATGAGATCGACGCCGCGCTGGTCTGGCTACCGGCGCTGGCGCGGGCCAGCACCGGGGGGCTCCGTCTCTGGCCCGGTGCGCTGCGTGCCGGGGCGGTGCAGGACGTCCGCTTGCAGGTCGGTTTTGTGGTGGCGCTCAGTCCGGCGGCGACGCTGGCGATGGACGCCCTGGACCAGGGCCTGGCGTCCATGGGGCGGGACGGCGTGATCGAATCGATTGCCCGGCGATACGCGCTCGAGGCGCCGTGACGGCGCCGCGCGCGTACACAGAAAAGGAAGGACAGGATGACCAAGGTACGACCGATGGCGAACGGCGGGCGAGCGGGCCTCGCCTCGCCGGCCGCCATGCTGACGCTGTGCCTGCTGCTGTCGCACCCGGGCGGCGCAGGGGCCTTTGGGCCGGGTGACGGTGGGGGCGGCGCGGCCCAGGTCGGCCAGCCGGCGGCCGAGCGGGCCGGTGAGGAGCTGTTCGGGCGCAACTGCCAGCAATGCCACAATACGCGCGGTCATGGTGGCAAGTGCCCGCAGCTCGTTCGCGGTGCCTGGGGACCCGGCGGCGCCAACTCGGACCAGTTCATGTTCGAGACCATCTCGAACGGGCGTCCGAACACCCAGATGGGGGCCTTCGGCAAGGCCCTGAGCGAGACGGAGATCTGGCAGATCGTGGCCTTCCTGCGCTCGGAAGCGCGGCGCGTGGCCGCGGCCGACGGCACGCGCAAGAAGGATCCGGAGGCCGATCTATGGTACTGAGAAGGTCCCGGGTGCCGCGACAGGTGCCGGCCAACAGTCAAGGAGTTTCGATGACACGAAACCTGGTTGCGACCCTGCTTGCAGGGATGCTCGTCATGCCGGCGATGGCCGGCGATACCGTGCCGCAGGTCTGGCAGACCGATGCCGTTTTCCGCCAGCCGGAGTCGGTGCTCCCCGCCACCCGTCAGCCGCTGCTGTACGTCTCCAACATCGACGGCGCGCCGCTGGAGAAGGACGGCAACGGATTCATCTCCCTGCTCGGGCGCGACGGCAAGGTACAGGCCTTGCGCTGGATCGAAGGGCTCAACGCGCCCAAGGGCATGGCCCTCGTCGGCGACACCCTGTACGTCGCGGACATCGACGAACTGGTCGAGATCGACGCGGCTGCGGGGCGCATCCGGGCGCGCCATGCGGCGCCTGGCGCCAGGTTCCTGAACGACGTGACCGCCGATCGCGCCGGCCATGTCTTCGTGTCGGACATGCTCACCAACCGCATCCACCGACTCGCCGACGGGCGTTTCGAGGTCTGGCTCGACAGCCCGCGGCTGGCGAACCCGAACGGTCTGGCGATCATCGGGGACACCCTGTACGTGGGGTGCTGGGGGGTGATGGCGCCCGACTTCACGACCCAGGTGCCCGGCCACGTGCTCGCGATCTCCCTGGCTGACAAGGCGATCGCGGATTTTGGCAGCGACGCGCCGGTTGGCAACCTCGACGGTGTCGAGCCCATGGCTGACGGCAGCCTGCTGGTCAGCGACTGGATGTCCGGCGGCATCAAGCGGGTGGCGGCCGACGGCAGCGTGACGGTGCTCGATCCGCTCGCGCCCGGCTCGGCCGACATCGGCTTCGACGCCGCGAGCGGCACGGTGTGGGTGCCGATGATGAAGGATGGCGTCGTCCGGGCCTTGCGCCTGGCGCGCTGACACGGGCGGCCCAGCCCCAGGGTCAGGCCCCGGTCGAGAGACCGGGGCCTTTTTGCTTTTGCGCCCGGTTCGCCTGCGACACCTGTCTCTTGCGTCTCAGCTGTCGCAGGAGCGCTGAGACAGCTGAGTCTCCGTCAATTCCTGCAAGGCATTGAAAATACAAAGAAAGTGTTTTGGCACGGGACTCGCGTTGGGTGATGTGTCCGGCAGCGGCAGGGAGGCAAAGCCAGAGTCGATTCAGCCGGACGCCTGATCGCGCTGACGGTCGCAACAACAAATCTGGAGACACACATGAATCGCACGCTTCACCTGACGATCGCCGGCAGTCTCGCCCTGGCCGGCCTGCTGACGCTCGGCACCGCGACGGCCCAGAGCGGGCCCGGCTACGATGATCCGGACAACTGGCCCCAATATCATCGCAGCTTCAATGCCTGGCGCTACAGTCCGCTCAAGGACATCAACAAGGGCAATGTGGCGAAGCTGCAGGTGGCGTGGATCCACCAGCCGGGCGACATCACCCACGGTCTGCAGGCGACGCCGATCGTCATCGACGGCACGCTTTACTATGTGTCCGCCAACAACAACGTGTGGGCCGTCGATGCGGCCACCGGCAAGACGATCTGGCATTACCAGCCCAAGCTCGACCCGGTTTCGAAGAAGGTGTTCTATGCCGCCGCCAGCCGGGGCATCACGGTGGGGCGCGGCAAGGTCTTCCTCGGCACGCTCGATGGCCGCATGGTCGGCATCGACCAGAAGACCGGCAAGGAACTCTGGTCTACCCAGCTGACCGACCTCGAGAAGGAGTACGGCGCCCTGTTCTCGGCACCGCCGCAGCTCGCCGGTGACGTGCTGTTCGGCGGCACCACGGGCGGTGACCAGCCGATCCGCGGCAAGATCTTTGCCGTCAATGCCGACACCGGCAAGCGGGTGTGGACCTTCGAGATCCCGCAGGACGACCCGGCGAGCTTCCCGGGCGACTCCTACAAGATCGGCGGCGGCAGTGCGTGGATGCCCGGCACCTACGACCCGCGCACCGAGACCATCTACATTGGCACCTCCAACGCGTCGCCCGACTATTTCAACCGTGACCGCAAGGGCAACAACAAGTGGACCGCCAGCCTGCTGGCCCTCGACCCCAAGACCGGCAAGCTGAAGTGGGGCCTGCAGGAAGTGCCGCACGACTCCTGGGACTACGATGCCGCCTACGAGGCCCTGATGGTCAAGAAGGACGGCAAGGAGGTGCTGGTTCACCTCAACAAGGGCGGCTTCGTCTTTGTCGCCGACAAGGACAACGGCAAGCTCGAGAACGTCTGGCAGTTCGCGGAGCACCTGAACTGGGTCAAGGGCATCGACCCGAAGACCGGCGCCCTGATCGATCCGGTGTATCCGGAGCAGGGCAAGGTCAAGACCTTCTGCCCGAACCTGCTCGGTGCGCGCAGCTGGAACCACGGTGCCTACAACCCCGGCACCGGCCTGTGGTACTCGCACGCGATGGAGGTCTGCAACGAGGTGGAGGCCGGCCCCGTGGATCCGGTCAGCATGAAGTCGATCTCGGCCCTGTCGCTCGGCATCGAGTCGATCAAGCTGGTGCCGCCGCCGGGTGACAAGCCTCATGGTCGCCTCGACGCCCGCGACCCGCTCACCGGCGAGCGCAAGTGGACCATCCGCTACGACCTGCCGCCGCTCTCGAGCGTGCTGACCACGGCGGGCGGGCTCGTCTTCACCGGCGACATGGAAGGCAACGTGTATGCCTACGACGCCGACAACGGCAAGGAGCTCTGGACCTTCGCGGCGGGCTCCGGGCTGCGCGGCGGACCGGTCAGCTACCGGGCAAACGGCGCCCAGTACATCGTCGTGCCGACGGGCCTGGGTTCCCATGCACCGGGCTTCCTCGCCGGGGCTTTCCCGCAGATCAAGGATCTGCCCGGCGGCGCGGCGCTGATCGCCTTCAAGCTGCCCTGACCCAGCTGAACGGGAGGGGGGTGCGCGGCACACCGCCCTCTCCATGACCTCCTCCGGACGGGTGAAAGCCCCGTGATTGGCCCCGGGTCGTGGTGCTGCGACCCGGGGTGTCTTTTCTGATGCCGGCGCTGCCTGTGGCGCGCGCCCTGCCGCCAACCGACTGGAGCACGAACCCGATGCAAGCCTTGACCACCGCCATTTTCCGTCGCATCCGCCTGACCCTCGCCTGTGCCTGGGTCGCCTCTCTCACGGCCCCGGCGCTGTCTGCCGCGCCCGCGGTCGAGAGCCCCGAGGCGGCGGCCGGCAAGGGCCGATTCGAGAAACTGTGCATAGCCTGCCACGGCAAGGCGGGCGAGGGTCGGGCGGCGCGTGCGCCGAGCCTGCAGCAGCGGCCCGACCTGACGACCGAGTTCATCCGCACCCGCATCATCGAGGGCAAGCACGGCGACCACGCCATGCCGCCGTGGGGCACGGTGCTCGACGCCGCGGCCATCGATGCGCTGGTGGCCTACGTCGGCTGGCTCGCCGGGCATCCGGCCAGCGAAGCGGCCACGACCCTGACCCCGTTCGCCCTCGACGATCCGGAGCGCATCGCCGCCGGACGCAAGCGCTTCAACAAGACCTGTGCCGGCTACTGCCATGGCTACGACGGCAGCGGCGGCCGTGCGCCGGATTTCAAGGGGCGACCGGATCTGGACCCCCAGTTCCTCTATGACACGATCTACCACGGCCGCGAGGGGACGGAGGTGATGCCCGCGTGGGGCGACGCCCTGCCCGACGCCACGATCTGGGAACTCGTCGCTTTCCTCCGCCACCTGGGACGGCAACCGGCCGATTGAGGCCTCCCGAGGCCGGCCGGCGCCTGCTGCCGGCCGTCGTTCCGGTGATCCCGGCGGTGCCCCGTGGCGCGTGCAACAGTGAAGCAATGACGCACGCGTGGAGCGCGCGCGCGTTTGCGCCCCCGGCAGCCGGACTCTAGATTGGAATCAAGGCCGTGCGGCCGGCGATGGCGCTGGCGCGCGACGCCCGGATTCCATGAAAGCTACCGACCCCCGGGAAACGACCCGGCGCCGCCACCTCGCGGCGCAGGTGATGCAGTGCTACCGCCAGTTGCCGATCGGTCTCGCGGTGACCTGCGTCAATGGCGTGCTGTTGTCCGTCGTGCTGTGGGAGGTCGCCGATCCCGCCGCAGTCAGCCTGTGGCTGTGTGTCTTGCTGGCAGTCACCACGGCGCGTTACCTCGACCGGCGTGCCTACCGTCGGGCCGAGGCCGCGGGCAAGCTGTCGCCCCACCGCTGGGCGGTCGACTTCACCACGGGCGCGGCGGGGGCGGGCGTGGCCTGGGGGCTGGCCGCGGTGATGCTGTTCCCGCCGGAGTCGATGCCCCACCAGGTGGTGCTGATGTTCCTGCTCGGCGGCATGATGGCCGGCGCGATCCCCCTCCTGTCGCCCCTGCGCTATGCCTATCCCGTGTTCGCCATCCCGATCGTCGTGCCGATCGCGCTGCAGATGATGTGGCCGGGCGACCGGATTCATCTGGTGATGGGCCTGATGGTGCTCATCTTCGGCCTCGCCATGCTGGCCTCCTCGCGCCAGTTCCATCGGCTGTATTGCGACGCCGAGCGCCTGCGCGCCCGGCTCGATTCGTCGATCGAGGCGGGCCATGCGCTCGAGCGCCTGGTTCGCCTCGATGCGCTCACCGGCATCCCCAACCGGCGCTTGTTCGAGGAGGCGCTGCGACGCGAATGGCGGCGCGCCGAGCGCAGCGGCGAGACCCTGGCGCTGGTGACGGCCGATATCGACTTCTTCAAGGACTTCAACGATCACTATGGCCACCCGGCGGGCGACCACTGCCTCGTTGCGGTCGCCCAGGCGATGCAGGGCGCGCTGGCGCGTCCGGCTGACGTGGTGGCGCGGATCGGCGGCGAGGAGTTCGCCATCCTGTTGCCGAGCACCTCGATCGAGGGCGCGCGGGCGGTGGCCGAGCAGGTGCGCCGGCAGGTGCTGGGCCTGCAGCTGCCCCATGCGGCGTCGCGGGCCGGGCCGGTGGTCTCCGCCAGCTTCGGCGTGGCGGTCAGCGGGGACCCGGCCATGGTGTCCCCGGCCGACCTGCTGCGTGCCTCGGACCTCGCCCTCTACGAGGCCAAGCGCACGGGGCGCAACCGGGTGTCGGTCTACGTCCCGCGCGACGCGGGCCGCCCGGGCTGATCAGAAGGCGAGGGTGGTGCCGAGCACCGCGCTCCAGTTCGCGGTGAGCTGGACACCATGGACGTCCTGATGGATCGGCTTCTGCCAGGCCCCGTAGATCATCCAGCCGGGCGCAACGAGATAGCTGACGCCGGGCGAGATCGCGACCGTCGTGCCGCCCGAGTCCTCGGGCTCCGCCTCCTCGCCCCGGTCCCGCCCCTTGAGGGTGAGGTTCAGCTGCAGGGGCAGGCTCAGGCGGTCGCCAAGGGCGAGCTGCCAGCCCAGGTCGAGGTGCATCCGGTGCCCCGGGCGATAGCCATTGTGCTCGCCGGCCGCCCATTCGGCGGCCAGGCTCGCAAAGAGCTGGCTGCCGCCGTCGAGGGCCTGGCGCAGCTGCCCGCCGAGCAGCAGGTCGGTCGTGCCGGAGCCCGGCTGCAGGCTGCGCTCCGCCTCGGCGCCGTCCGCGTTGCTCACATCCGTCGCGCCGGTCGGCAGCTTGAGGCCGAAGGCGATGCCGACGCTGCGGTGGTGGCCGGCGAGCAGCTCGTGGCGCGCCTGGACCCGCAAGTCGCCCGGCTCGGTGAAATGCCACTCATCGTGAATGTGCAGGACCTCGCCATCGTGATGGTGGTTGTGGATGTGCTGGTGACTGCGGTCGACCAGGGGCAGGGCCAGGGACAGGCTCCAGTCGCCGGCGAGATCATGCTCGACGCTCGCGATCCAGTTCCGGTTGAGGGTCCTGACCTCGTCATGGTGGGCGGAGATCTCGCCGACCGCGACGGCGTCGGTGCCATGACGGGGCTGCTTCTGGTCAATGAACTCGAAGCGCAGGTCGACGCGGGTGTTGCCGGCCATGCCCTGGCGCAGGAAGCCGGAGCTGGTGTTAACGCTGCAGAAGGCCGAGCCGCAGGAGGCGTCGGCGAAGGTGGGCACGAGCCCGGTCATCAGGGCGGCCGCGGCGGCGGCCATGGGGCGAAGGCGTTGCATGGGGGGTCTCCCGAACCGGCACCGTGCGGACGGCGCCGGTCGACACATCGGATCTGACGCGGGGGAGCCGGTCGGCGATCGACGGCTCGGCAAGGGGGGCTGCGGTCAGATCGCGGTGGGCGGGGCGCGGGGGAGCGGGCGGTCGTGGGCACGCCGGCCGGGACCGTGGGTCGTGTGTCCGCCGGCGGGCGACGCATCGGTCGCCGCAGCAGCGGTGTGGGTGGCGTCGTGGGGCGGCAGCCAGGCCGGGTCGCGGACCGAGCTGCAGCAACAGTCATCGCAGTCGTGGGGGCCACCCGGCGCGCCGGCGCTGCCGTCGTCCGTCGTGCAGATGTCCAGGCCCAGGAGGGGATCGATGGCGGCGCCGTGGGCGAAGGCCTGGATCTGGGTCCAGGCGAGGGCGAGGATCAGCAGCAGCGCCAGCAGGCGGTCACGCCATGGGCGTGCCGCGCGCCCCGCTGCCTGCCGCGTGTGTCGTCTGCCTGCCATGTCGGGCTCCTGGTTTTGCCACGCCCGCATCTGGGCGCAGCCTCGCTCGGGAGGCTCCTACGCATTGCGCGTGCCAGCGCCGGTCGCAGGCCGTTCCGGCCGCCGCTTCCGGCCCACGGCGATCGCCGAAGGGCTCCGGGTTTCGGTGCATGAACAAGGGCTTGCATCGAACGGCGGGCGAGCCGTCGGCGGCGCCGGTTCGCCCGAGGTCGCGACGCGAGGACAGCGCTTTCCCCGGGGCTGGGGGCCCAGGATCGGGGTCGGGGCAGGGGCGCAGCGCGAGCTTTTTTTTTGCGTGCGTGTAGTCGACGGCCGCGCGTCCGCGTTCCTTGCTATAAGTGCTCCGTCATGTGGCTGGGCACCCCCGGAACCCCATGACCAGGAGAAGACCATGACAACGACCCGCCTTGCTGCCCTTGCCGCCGTGCTGACGAGCGGCTTCCTGATGATGACTGCCGCCTCGGCCGCCAGTCCCGAGCGACGTGCCGAACGGCTCGACAACCGGGGCGACCGGATCGAGGAGCGCCTGGATCGCCGGGGCGACCGCATTGAGGATCGCCGCGACGCGCGGGGCGACCGGATCGAGGACCGTCTCGACCAGCGCGCCGAACGCGCCGAAGACAACGGCCACGACAAGCGGGCCAAGCGCCTCGAGAAGCGGGGCGACCGCGTCGATGCCGCCCTCGATCGCAGTGGCGGGCGGGTCGACGAGCGCCTCGACCGGCGCGGCGAACGCATCAATGACCGGCTCGATCGTCGCTCCGACCGCGTGGCGGGCCGTGGCAACTGAGCGGTCCCGAGGCGGGATGCCGGCCACGGACGATGGCGCCCGCAGCGACGCCTGAGCCGCCGCCCGACCTGCCCGCCTTCCTCGCCGGCATCGAGGGGCGGGCCTTTCGCATGGCGCGATTCGCAACGGGCGACCGGGAAGAGGCGCTCGAACTGGTTCAGGACGCGATGATGAAACTGGTGCAGAAGTACGCGGACCGCGAGCCGGCTGAGTGGCGCCCCCTGTTCCTGACGATCCTGCAGTCGCGCATTCGCGATTGGCACCGGCGCCAGAGCGTGCGCAACCGGTTCCGTGACTGGCTCTCCCCCTTTCTCGGCGAGGACGAGGAGGACCCGATGGCCCGGGTGCCGGCGGACGCCGGCTGGGAGCCGGCCCGGCGGCTCGAGGACGGACAGTTTTCCGCCCGGCTCGACGCGGCGCTGGCGGCCTTGCCCCTGCGCCAGCAGCAGGCTTTCCTGCTGCGCGCCTGGGAGGGGCTCGATGCCGCTGCAGCGGCGGCCGTCATGGGCTGCGGCGTGGCCAGCGGGAAGACCCACTATGCGCGCGCACTCGAGAAGCTGCGCGTTGAACTGGAGGACTTGCGATGAGCGAGAGCCGCGACGACGACCTGATCCGTCGTGCGGGCGAGAGCCTGGACCGCAGCGTCGACGCGCTCGAGCCGGCGACTCGGGCGGCGCTGGCGGCAGCACGTCGCCGGGCACTGGGGCAGGGGACGAAACCGGCATGGCGCTGGCCGGGCTTCGCGGCGCCGGCTGCCGGCCTGGCCTTCGCGCTGGTGCTGGCCCTGGGCGTCCTGCTGTGGCCGGCAATGGCGCCGATGACCCGCCTGACACCTCCGGCGCTGGCCGAGGCCGAGATCGAGGTGCTGGACCTGCTGGCCATCACGGATCCGGTCGAACTGGTGGACGAGCCCGACTTCTATCTGTGGCTCGAGGGGGAAATGGCCGAGGAGGGCGTCCCGCATGCCGGCTGACGGGAACCGGCCGCAGCGCGCCGACGAGGCCGGGGATGCACCCAGCGACGAGTTGCTGGAATGGCTCGGCGAACTCGATGGCAGCGAAGAAGGGCTCGACGAACTCGACATCCTGGCCAGCGAGACTCCGCCGCTGCCGGGGCTGGAGAACCGTGATGGACACTGATCGACGCGTCGCGCTGCGGCGCATTGCCGGCATGGCGCTGTTGTCGCTGGTGGGTCTGGCGCCGGCGTTCGCTGCCGGCGTGCCCTGGGGGCAGCTGTCGGAAGACGAACAACGCGTGCTGTCGGGTTTCAGGGCGCGGTGGGACACCCTCCCGGCCGAGCGCCAGGCGCGCCTGCGACGCGGCGCCGCCCGGTGGGGCGAGATGAGCCCCGACGAGCGGGCCGTGGCCCGCGAGCGCTTGCAGAAATGGCGCGACATGAGTCCGGCGCAACGGGCCCGGGCGCGAGAGAACCTGGCGCGCTACCGGGAGCTGTCGCCCGAGCAGAAGGCGCGCGTCCGGAAGTTGCTCAAGCGATTCCGCTCGCTCCCGCCGAAGCGGCGGGCCGCGCTGCGCGCGCGCTGGCAGGCGATGGACCCGGAGCAGCGGGCGGCGGCGCTGGAGCGGGCGCTCGAGCGCCGCGCCGCGCGCGAGGGGCGGCCATAGCCGCCGCGCCCGCGCCTCAGCCGGCGTCGAACTCGGGGTCCACCGGCACCTGCAGTCCGGTCACGAGGTGGTTGGTGCGCGCCGCCAGGGCGACGATGGCCAGCAGTTCCGCATGCT
This sequence comes from Rhodocyclaceae bacterium, assembly GCA_050303815.1. Classification (GTDB taxonomy): domain Bacteria; phylum Pseudomonadota; class Gammaproteobacteria; order Burkholderiales; family Rhodocyclaceae; genus Cognatazoarcus. Next base: position 8,793 of record JBNLCM010000201.1, on the reverse strand, counting down.
GGGCGTCGCTCATGCCCTTGGCCCGGGCGGCGGCGGTATGGGAGTGAACGCAGTAGCTGCACGCATTGGCGATCGAGACCGCGATGTAGATCATCTCCTTGGTCAGGGGATCGAGTGTGGTGGGCGTTGCCATCAGCGCCTTCACGTCGGTCCAGGTGCGCTCCAGCAGCGCCGCATCGAAGGCGAGGGTGCGCCACAGATTGTTGATGAAATCGGTATTCCGGGTCGCCCGGATGTCATCGAAGACGGCCTTGACGCGGGGGTCGTCCTCGGCGGTGGCGGGTGGGCGCTGGGTTGTCATGTGGTTCCTCCTTCGTGGGTTCAGGGCGGGCGCTCGGCAGCGCCCTCGTGTCCATGCAGGGGCCGAAAATGCCCCGGGGTGCGAGCGATGGTGCACCGATTGTCGGCAGGGAGCCAGCGGCAGTCGGGGTGGCCGCCGCAGGCACGATCGACAAACGCGCGTTGACAATGTCTGAATTCGGAATACACTAAGCCTCATGGATGGATTCTGAATTCAAAAAGGCTTGAAGTGGACCGTTGCTGCGGGGTATGCCGCAGCTGCACAGCGGCCTCACCGACGCCCCAGGACAAGGAGCAGACATGGACTTTTCACTCAGCCCGGCCCTGCAGGAACTGCAGGCACGGGTACGCCAGTTCATCGCCGACGAGGTGATTCCCCTCGAGCGCGATTCTCGGCAGACGCCGCACGGCCCCACCGAGGAACTCCGCCAGGAGCTGGTGGCGAAGGCGCGTGCGGCCGAGTTGCTGACGCCCCACGCCTCGCGCGAAATGGGTGGCCTGGGCCTCTCCCACGTGGAGAAGGCCATCGTCTTCGAAGAGGCGGGCTACTCCACCCTGGGCCCCACCGCGCTGAACATTCACGCCCCCGACGAGGGCAACATCCACCTGATGGAGGTGGTGGCCTCGGACGCGCAGAAGGCCCGCTGGCTCAAGCCACTGGTGGCCGGCGAGACGCGCTCGTGCTTCGCCATGACCGAGCCGCCCCCGGGCGCCGGCGCCGACCCCTCGATGCTGGCGACCACGGCCGTGCGCGACGGCGACGACTACGTCATCAACGGCACCAAGTGGTTCATTACCGGCGCCGAGCGCGCCGCCTTCGCGATCATCATGGCGAAGATGGAAGACGGCTCGGCCACGATGTTCCTGTCGGACATGGATCGGCCCGGCATCGAGCTGGTCCGCACCATGGACGCGCTCGACACCTGCTTCACCGGCGGTCACGGGGTGCTGCGCTTCACCAATCTGCGCGTGCCGGCGACCGACGTGCTGGGCGAGATCGGCAAGGGCTTCCGCTATGCCCAGGTGCGCCTCGCGCCGGCCCGCCTGACCCACTGCATGCGCTGGCTGGGCCAGGCCCGCCGCGCCCATGACACGGCCCTCGAGCATGCCCGCACGCGGCAGGCCTTCGGCCGCACCCTGGGCGAGCACGAGGGCGTCGGCTTCATGCTCGCCGACAACGAGATGGACCTGCACACCGCCCGCCTGCACATCTGGCACACCGCCTGGCTGCTGGATCAGGGGCAGCGCTGCAACTTCGAATCGAGCCGCGCCAAGGTGGTCTGCTCGGAGGCGGAGTGGCGCGTGGTGGACCGCAGCGTGCAAATCCTGGGCGGGCAGGGCGTGACCCACGAGACCATCGTGCCGCGCATCTTCGCCGACATGCGCGCCTTCCGCGTCTATGACGGTCCGAGCGAGGTGCACCGCTACAGCCTGGGCCGCAAGCTGGTCGCTGGCCGGACGGACCACTCGGTGGCCCAGGGAGAGCGGGCATGAGCAGCAACAACATCATGGGCGAGCTGTTCTCGCTCGAAGGCAGGATCGCGCTGGTGACCGGCGCCGGAACCGGCCTGGGGCGCCACTTCTCCTTCGTGCTGGCCCGCGCCGGCGCCGAGGTGATCGTCACCGCCCGCGAAGGGGACCGCTTCCACGAGGTCGTCGAAGAGATCCGCGAGCAGCAGGGCCTGGCCCACGGCGTGGCCATGGACGTGGCCGACGCCCGTTCCGTGGCGGCCGCCTTCGAGGAGGTGACGGGCCGCGTCGGCGTGCCGGACATCATCATCAACAATGCCGGCCGCACGGTGACGAAGGCCTTGCTGAAGCATGACGAAGCCGACTGGGACGGGGTGATCGACCCCAACCTGAAGGGCACCTGGCTGGTGGCCACCGAGGCCGCCCGCAAGCTGGTGGATGCCGGCAAGCCGGGCAGCATCATCAACATCGCCTCGATCCTGGGCGAGCGCGTTGGCGGCGGCGTTGCCCCCTACGCCATCTCCAAGGCTGGCGTGGTGCAGCTCACCAAATCCATGGCGCTGGAGCTGGCACGCTACGACATCCGCGTCAATGCGCTGCTGCCCGGCTACGTCATCACCGACCTGAACCGGGCGTTCCTCACCGGCGAGATGGGCGACAAGCTGCGCATGCGCATCCCCAGCCGCCGCTTCTGCGAGCTGGACGATCTCGACGGGCCGATGCTGCTGCTGGCCTCGGACGCCGGTGCGGCGATGACCGGATCCTGCGTCGCGGTGGACCGCGGCCACCTGGTCAGCGGACTGTGAGGCCGGGCATGGAACAGCACATCAAGCAAGCCGTCGAGGCCTTCGTTGCCGCGGCTGCCCGAGCCGAGTCGGTCACGGTCGTCGAGGCGCGCCGCCTCTCCGGCGGCGCCGTGCAGGAGAACTGGCTGGTGGATCTCGACATCGCAGGTGGCATGGAAGCCGGGCGCCTCGCCTGCGTCCTTCGATGCGACTCGCCCACCGCCGGTGTGGCGATCAGCCACGGCCGGGCTCAGGAGTTCGCGCTGCTGAAGACCGTGTTCTCGGCCGGCGTCACGGTACCGGAGCCGCTCTGGCTGTGTGACGACCCGGCCGTGATCGGGCGGCCGTTCTTCCTGATGCGCCGCATCGGCGGCACGGCTGCTGGCCACCTGCTGGTCAAGGACGGCCGCTACGGCGGCGACCGCGTCGCGCTCGCCGAGCGGCTCGGCCGCGAGCTGGCGCGCATCCACTCGGTGCGCCCGCCCCGGGCCGCGCTCGACTTCCTGCCCTGGTACGAGGAAGCGCCGGCCACCTACCGGATCGCCCAGCACCATGCCTTCCTGGATGCCCACCACACCGCCTACCCGGCGCTGGAGTGGGGCCTGCGCTGGCTCGAGCGCCACGCCCCGCCGCGCGGCGAGGTGTCGCTGACCCACCGGGACTTCCGCACCGGCAACTACATGGTCGACGAGGCGGGCCTCACGGGCATCCTCGACTGGGAGTTCGCCGGCTGGAGCGACCCGCTGGAAGACATCGGCTGGTTCTGCGCCAAGTGCTGGCGCTTCGGCAAGGTGGACGCCGAGGCGGGTGGCATCGGCGCCCGCGAGGATTTCTACCGCGGCTACGAGCGGGAGACCGGCCGTACGCTGGACCGCGAGATGGTGCGCTACTGGGAGGTGATGGCCCACATGAACTGGGCGATCATCGCCATCCAGCAGGCGGAGCGTCACTGCTCCGGCGAGGAGAACTCGCTGCTGCTGGCCCTCACCGGGCACATCGTGCCCGAGCTGGAGTGGGAGATCCTCGACATGACGGAGAACGACTGATGCGCGAACAACCCAAGGGCGACGCCCTGCTGGCCTGCGCCCGGCAGGTGCTGAAGGAAACGGTGCTGCCGGCGCTGTCCGGCGACGCGCGACACGCAGTGCTGATGACCATGAACGCCATGTCGATCGCCGAGCGGCAACTGCGGCTGGGCGATGCGCCCGATGTGGCGGAGCGGGCCGAGTTGCGCAACCTGCTCGACGACGGCCAGGTCGGCCTTCCCGACGGTGCCCGTGCCCTGTCCCGGCTGATCCGGGCGGGTGAGGCCGACCCGGGGCGGGAATTCCGCGCACCGGTGTTCGCGCACCTGCGCGCGGCCGGCCTGCGCCGCCTCGCCGAGAGCAACCCCAAGGCGCTGCCCAAGACCGCGCGATGAGCGTGCTGACGCTGGTGCGTCACGGCCAGGCCACGTTCGCGGGCGACCGCTACGATGCCCTGTCCCCCCGGGGTGTCGAGCAGGCCAAGGCGCTGGGCGCCTGGTGGGCCGAGCGCCCGGCCGGCTGGACCGCCGTGCGGCACGGGCCGCGACGCCGCCACATCGACACGGCGGCCCTGGTGCTCGAGGGGGCCGGGGCAGGGCCGGCACCCGACAATGATCCGGGCCTCGATGAGTTCGCCGAGGGCGAGGAGATCCTGTCGGCCGCCGAGCAGCACGCCGGCCGCCCCATGGGGGGCGCCGATGCGCCGACGACCGCCGAGCAGCTCACGTACTACGAGGCCGCCTACCTGGCCTGGTTCCGCGGCGAGATTGCGCTCGGCGAGCGGGCCACCTACGGCGCCTTCCGCGCCCGGGTGCGCCACTGGCTGGACCAGCTCATGGCGCGGGACGAACGCGGGCAGCACACCCTGGCGGTGACTTCCGCCGGTGTCATCTGCGCGCTCGCCTGCGAGGCGCTCGGCCTAGACGACCGACGCTGGCCCGAGCTGCTGCGCGTGCTGGGCAACGCCTCGGTGACCGAGATCGTGTATTCCGGCACGCGCTGCACCTTGAAGAGTTTCAACAGCACCGGGCACCTGCCGCAGGGCCTGGGCTCTGGCATCTGAAGTCAGCGGCAACAGAGAGAGCAGTACGACAGGCGCCCCGATGCGCCCCCAACCCGAGTAAAGAGACACCCGCAGGAGACGTTCCACCATGAACCTGATGACCCCGTTCGCCCTCGACCAGGGCACCCCTTCCCGCAACGGCCGCCTGCGCGCCGTCGCGGTCGCCGCCGTCGCGGCCCTGATGACCAGCCTGTCGGGCGCGGCCCAGCCCGACGCTATCCCGGTCGCCAAGGATGACTTCAAGTGCCTGCAGGACATGCAGAAGGTCCGCCACTTCTACGTGGACAACCTCGCGGGTGACCCTGCCGCCACGATCGCCGTGGCGGAAAAGGGCCAGGGCCAGTACCCGGTGGGCTCGGTCGTCCAGCTCATCCCCGGCGAGGCCATGATCAAGCAGCCCAAGGGCTTCAACGCCGCGACGAATGACTGGGAGTTCTTCGAGCTGGACGTAGCCGCCGACGGCACCACCATCCGCAAGCGCGGCTTCGTGGACGTGGTGAACCGCTTCGGCGGCAACTGCTTTGCCTGCCACGTCAAGGCCCGCCCCGAGTTCGACTTCGTCTGCGAAATCGACCATGGCTGCGACCCCATCCCCATCACGCGCCGCATGCTGGCCGCCGTGCAGAAGACCGACCCGCGCTGCGCCAAGCCGCCGGTCATGACCGACGACGACAAAAAGGCCCTCGAAGAACTCGACGCGGTGCTGAAGACCATGACCATGCCGGGCTCGCCGGAAAAGGGTTCCTGAGGCTGGGCGGTCCGCGGGCCGCAGGTCGCATCGCCCTCGCCGCGCCCACCCGGGCGCGGCGTTTTCACGTCGGGAAGGCCGGAAAGCCGCCGCACCCTCGCGGGCCGCCCGGTCCGGCGAGGCGGGCCTCAGCAGGCCTGGGGTCGCCCTTCGCCATACCCGTCGCTGGCCGTCCGCCGCTCGGCACGCAGCGCGCGAAGCGAGAGCACGCGCATCAGGCGGTCCAGCAGGCGCGAGAATTCAGAGGCCCGCAATTGCAGGGCACGTTCGCGAAACGGATCGTAGTTCACCGGGGTCATGTCGATCTCCTTCTGAGGCGGGCCCTGACAGGTCGGGCGTGTTGCCAATCTATCTGTGCGTGGGGAAAATAAAATCCATCGCATTGGCACATCATCTATTCCCGTGAGGACCAAATGGGGCCGGATCACAGCTTCAACGAACTCGCGAGCTTCGTCCGCGTGGTCGAACTGGGCAGCTTCTCGGCCGCCGCGCGCGCCCTCGACCAGACCCCGTCGGCCCTCTCCAAGCTGGTATCCCGGCTGGAGAAACGGCTGGGCGTGCGGCTGCTCCACCGGAGCACCCGCAAGCTCGCCCTGACCGCCGAGGGCGAGCTCTACGCCGCGCGCTGCGGGCAGATCCTGGACGAAATGCGCGAGCTGGACGAGCAGGTCTCCAGCATCGGCGGCCGCCCCTCCGGCCTGCTGCGGATGGGCGTCGGCTCGGCCCTCGGCCTCCACCAGCTGGCCCCGGCCCTGCCACGCTTCCTGGCGCGCTACCCGGACATCCGGCTCGAGCTGTCCGTATCGGACCGGCGGGTGGACATCCTCGAGTCCGGCGCCGACCTGATCGTCCGCATCGGCACCCTCCAAGACTCCTCACTCACCGCCCGCCGCGTCTGCACATTGGAGCGCATCATCTGCGCCGCCCCGTCCTACCTCGCCCGCCGCGGCACGCCCCGCACCCCGGCCGACCTCGCCGCCCACGACTGCCTCTATATCACCGGCATGCCCGAGCTGCGCCGCTGGCCTTTCGAGGTGAATGGAACCCGCGAATACGTGGAGGTCGCCGGCATCGCCGGATCCGACAACGCCGAAACCCTGCTGCAGCTCGGCGTCGCCGGCGTCGGCGTGATCCGGCTGGCGGACGTCATCGTCGGCCCAGAGCTGGCCAGGGGCCGCCTGGTGCCGCTGCTCTCCGATGTCCACATCTCGGAGGTCGTACCGGTGTATGCGGTGTGCCCCTCCGGGCGACAGCGGGCGCCCAAGGTGGCAGCGATGATCGACTTTCTGATCGAGGAGTTTGCCGGGCGGCCGTGGGCGCCGGGTGGGCGGGTCGAGAGGGCGGGGGAGCCCGGTTGAGGACGAGGCGCGGAAGGCTTGGTGAGGAGCAACGGGTATGACGAACGCTTGTGAGACTGGTTTGATGACCGTCGTCGGCCATTGCTGACGATGCCGGGTTCTCGCGGAAGCTGACTCTGAACCTGACCGTACCCCGAGAGCCGTCATTCGACTGCCCACAGCGCTCTTCGCGGACGGCGGGCAGAATTCCGAGCGCTCCCGACGTCGTGCTTCGCCTTGCCGAGGGCTCAATCGGCCAGTCGCCTCCGGCGTGACGCATTGCGGAACGACCACACCGCGATCATTGATCACGCGGACTACCCACACGGCATCACGTCGGCCTAGAATCCCCAAAGCGACCGCCTGAGCGGCGGTTTCAGTTCAACAAGGCTTGTCCCTCGCGGTATCGCTCGCGCCGATAGCAAGTGGCGGTGCCGCGAGGGATAGACCCTAGCCGTTAGCAGGGTGATGCAAAACTGAGTGAACGAGCCGGCGAGTCTATTGTCATAGCTGAGTCACAGAAACCAGCGTCCTTCTTGCCAAGCGCGACCACCTCGATCCCCAGTCCTCGATGGTCCATGACTTCTCGCCGGAGTCGCGTGTGCCGGCGGAGCACCCGCTGCGACGGGTGAAGAAACTGGCCGAGCGGGCGCTGTCCGCAATCTCGACGGATCTGGATGCGCTGTATTCGAGCGTCGGCCGGCCGTCGATTCCACCCGAGCGCCTGCTCAAGGGGCAATTGCTGATCGCGCTGTACTCGATTCGCTCTGATCGCCAGTTCCGCGAGCCGCTCGACTACAACATCCTTTTCCGCTGGTTCCTCGACATGGATCTGGAGAGTGCCGGCCTCGACGAGTCGCACTTCTGAATCGCCCCATCAACCCGCCGAAGAGTGCGACCCGGGCACGATGACGCTCCCGGGGGACAGGGGGTCGTATGCCCAGGATCTGCAAAATCCGCTCATTGCCAGCCAAAGCACTGGCGCTACCTCCGCAATCGGTCGCGCAAGGCCCGAAACTCCGCGTTAAAGGCTAATGGTGAAATGTTCGGGCTAGCGCGGGCAGCACAGCCCGAGGCAGTCCGGGCTGCAGCTGCGGGCGGGCGCTTGTGCGGGGGTGCTGGTGGGGCGGGCGGGCACCGGCAGGCCCATGCGGGTGCCGACATCCTGGGCGAGCATCGTGCGCTCGGTGGTATCGCCAGGCGTGGCGCACCCGCCGAGGGTGGCAGCGAGCAGGCACCCGGCCAGCAGGGCGCGGGGTGAGCGGTGGCGTGAATGGGGGGTAGGCATGGCGATTCTCCGTCGAAATGGCATGGGAGGCGGACGTTTGTCCGCCACAATGTGCCGCTTTTCTGTGCGGCAACGGCTGATCCCTTCCCCACTCGAAGATTGGTCGCGCATGGTGTGGGATCCTTACAGCGGTGCCGCCCCGTCTGGCGCGCGGCCTGGGCAGGCGGGGGCGGGTTGAAGGATCTCGGGCGGTCGCCCGGGCAGCCCTCAGGTGCCCTCGATTCACGCGGTTCGTGACCCCCTCGTTTGCGATTCCCCGGCGGGTCGCGTATGGTCGCCACAGCGATTTCTGGTTGTGTTGTCAGCGTGTTGGTCCGGCCGCCGCGGTCTTGCGGGGCCTTTCCCCACCTGGTTTTGCGTGTTGGCTTGCGCCCCGGATCGGGGGCGTGGCGTTCGGGTTCCCCGGGCGCATGCCGGGCGCCGGGCCGGGTCACGTGGTACCGGGAGGCGGGTGTACCGCAGTCTCCCAGCCTGATGCCGGCGTCGAAGCGTGCTTCGCCGCGGGTACCGCACCCTTGCTCCGCGGTTCGAGGACATCGACCCCGTCCTGCCTGCGAGCCACCTGGCGTGGCTGTCGTGGGCGGCGTCCCGACGCCGTCGGTCGGGTGGGTGAGGGCGTGGGCCGACGGCACAACCGGGGCAGTTCATCTTTCAGTGACAAGGAGCCCGCATGAAACAAGCGATCCAGCGAACCGAACTCAGGACCTACTACTACACGCCGGTGCATTGCCCGTTCTGCGGCACGCGGGTGATGGGGGCCGATCCGGCGGACGAGAC
>JBNLCM010000200.1:0-3181 GCA_050303815.1 Rhodocyclaceae bacterium | reverse complement strand
GCCAGCACCGACACGCCGACCGACGAGGCGGCCGACAGCGACGCCCTCGTCAGCGACCGGCTGTACCGGGAGATGATGACGGCCGGGCTCGACCTGCTCGACCAGGGCGTGACCGTGTTCGATCGCGACCTGCGGCTGATCGCCTGCAACCGCACCTTCCTCGAGCTGCTCGATTTTCCCCCGGCGCTGGCCGTGCCCGGCACCCCCTTCGAGGCCTTCATCCGCTTCAATGCCGAGCGCGGCGAGTACGGCGCCGGCGATCCCGAGGCCGAGGTGCTCGCCCGCGTGGGCGCGGCCCGCGCCTTCAAGGTGCATGAAACCCTGCGCCGCCGGCCCAACGGCCAGCTGCTGTCCATCCGCGGCTATCCGCTACCCCACCGGGGCTTCATCGCCCTCTATTCCGACGTCACCGAGCCCGAGCACCAGCGCGAAGAGATTGCCCGGCACCAGGCCGAGCTGGAAGAGCACATCCAGGCCCGCACCGCCGAGCTGATCGCCGCCAACGCCGATCTCACGGCCGCCGTCGACGCCAACCGGGACATCACCGCCGCGCTGCAGCACTCCGAGGGGCGGCTGCGCCAGATCACCGACGCCATTCCGGCCCACATCGCCTACTTCGACCACACCTGGACCTACCGTTACGCCAACAAGCGCTATGCGCGCTGGTTCGGCTGGACCGCCGAGAGCATCCAGGACAAGCCGATCCGCGAGGTGGTCGGCCCCGCCGTGTTCGAACTGGTGGAAGGCCACGTGCGCCGCGCGCTGACCGGCGAGAAGATCACCTACGAATATCCGCTGGTGGCCCCCAGCGGCGCCACCGTGTATGCCCGCAGCACCTTGCTGCCCGATATCAACCCCGACGGCACGGTACTCGGCTGCTACGTGCACGCGGTGGACGTCACCGAGCAGCGGCGCACCCACTTCGCCCTGGCCCAGGCCCAGAAGCTGGAGGCCATCGGCCAACTCACCGGCGGCCTCGCCCACGACTTCAACAACATGCTGACGGTGGTGATGGGCAACCTCTCGGGCCTGCGCGACGCGCTGCCCGACAGCCCCCTGTCCGACGAATACGTGACCCCCGCCCTGGAGGCCGCCGGCCGCGGCGCCGAACTGATCAAGCGCCTGCTGGCCTTTTCGCGCCAGCAGCCGATGGATCCGGTGGCGGTGGACGTAAACGAACTGGTGCTGGGCATGGCCAAGCTCATCCGCCGCTCGCTGCCCGGCAGCATCTCGATGCTGACCTCGTCCAACGACAACGAGCTGGTGGTACGCGCCGACCCCCACCAGCTCGAGAGTGCGCTCCTGAACCTGGTGCTCAATTCCAAGGACGCGATGCCGAATGGCGGCTCGCTGATCATCGACTCGTCCATCGAGACCATCGACGGCGCCGACGCCGCCGACCTGGAGGTGGAGCCGGGCGAGTACGTGCAGATCGCCGTCACCGACAACGGCATGGGCATGGACGGCAAGACGCTCGCCCGCGTTTTCGAGCCCTTCTTCACCACCAAGCAGTTCGGCCTTGGCTCGGGCCTGGGCATGGCGATGGTGTATGGCTTCATCAAGCAGTCCGGCGGCGGCGCGCGCATCCGCAGCCGCCAGGCCGTTGGCACCACCGTCGCGCTGCTGCTGCCGCGCATCCGCCCGCCCGCCACCGCGGTGGTGAGCCGCCGCAGCGACGACACCGACCGGCGCGCGACGCTGGCCGGCCGTATCGTGCTGCTGGTGGAGGACGACCCCGAGGTGCGCAAGGTGGTGCGCAGCCAGCTGGCCGCGCTGGGGTGCTCGGTGCTCGAGGCCGAGAACGGCGCCGAGGCCGCCGACATGGTCGAGACCATCCCCGCCATCTCGATGGTCCTGTCCGACGTGGTGATGCCCGGCAGCATGGACGGCCGGGCGCTGGCCCGCTTCGTCAAGCGCTTCCGCCCGCAGGTGCCGGTGCTCTTGATGAGCGGCTACGCCGACAACAGCCAGCGCAACGAGCCCGGTGGCACGCCGATGCTCGACAAGCCTTTCAGCCGCGAGCGCCTCGCCCAGGCGCTGCGCGAGGCCGCCGCCAGCGTCCAGACCTGACCGTCCCCGTCCCCGCGCCGCCGGTCACGGCCCGGCGACCCGCGCAGGATCAAGAAAGCCCCTCGCCGGACTCGCCACGGCGGCCCGCGCCTGCGACAATCGGCCGGCATTCCGTCTTGAGGGGGAGGGATGAGCGAGAAGCAGAAGGAACTGATCCACGTCGTCGAGGATGAACCGGCCGTCGCGTCGCTCATCTGCAAGACGCTGGACGGTTTCGGCTACCGCTACGAGGTGTTCCGCTCCGGCGGCGAGTTCCTCCGCAGCCTCAAGACCCAGCTGCCCCAGGTCGCCATCCTCGACCTGGGCCTGCCCGACATGGACGGCATGGAGGTCCTCCACCAGGTGCGCGCCCGCCACCGCTTCGGCCTCCTCATCGTCACCGGCCGCACCGACACCCACGACCGGGTCATGGGCCTCGAACTCGGCGCCGACGACTACATGGTCAAGCCCTTCGAACCCCGCGAACTGATCGCCCGCGTGCGCAGCATCCTGCGCCGCTACATGCCGCCGACGCCGGACCCCGCCACGACCGCGGTGCGCTGTGCGCGCTTCAATGGGTGGCGGTTCGAGCTGGGGACGCATCTCTTGGTGTCGCCGGATGGGAAGGAGGATTCGCTGTCGTTGGCGGAGGCGCAGTTGCTGACTGCCTTCTTGGAAAGGCCGAATCAGATTTTGTCGCGGGAGCAGTTGCTGGCGGGGCGGGATGTGACGGCTTTGGATCGGTCGATTGATCTGCGGGTGTCGCGGCTACGGAGAAGGCTGGAGGAGAATCCGGTGCATGCGAAGATGATCAAGACGGTGTATGGGGCGGGGTATTTGATGGCGGCGGAGGTTGGGTGGGAGTAGGCAAACGGCACTTCGCCCAGCCAGTTCCGAGTCACCTACTACCCTGGGATCTCGCGTGACAGTGAAGTCCTAACGGTTTGTGTGCTCGTCCGAGCAGATCGAGTACCTCTTGCGCCTTGCCGTGGGGGCAATCATTGCGACCGACCTGCGAGGTCCGTTGGCCGCTGGCCACCGGCTACTGCTGGATACGCGCGTCAGGGGCGGTGAAGTTAGCCACGACGTCGGGGCTTCGATCAGGATTCTGCCGGTTGAGTGGGACGGCGTT
>JBNLCM010000199.1:0-16271 GCA_050303815.1 Rhodocyclaceae bacterium | reverse complement strand
GCCGGCTCCGAGCGCGACCCGGGGCTGGATCTGGATGCCATGCAGAGCCTCTCCCACTACTGGGAAGGCGTGCGCCGCCAGTACAGCCCCTTCGAGGCCGACATGCGCGCCGGCACCTCCGACGTCTACAACCACGAGATGCCCGGCGGGCAATACACCAACCTGCGCGAGCAGGCCCGCGCCATCGGGCTGGAGCACCGCTGGCCGGAAGTCTCCCGCGCCTATGCGGATGTGAATCAGCTCTTCGGGGACATCGTGAAGGTCACCCCCACCTCCAAGGTGGTGGGGGACATGGCCCTGTTCATGGTCGCCAACGACCTCACCCCGGCCGATGTGCGCAACCCGGCGCGGGAGATCGACTTCCCCGAATCCGTCGTGCAGCTCTTCCGCGGCGAACTGGGCTACCCGGCCGACGGCTTCCCCAAGGATCTGGAAGCCCGGATCCTGCGCGGCGCCCAGCCGGTGGAAGGGCGCGTGGGCGCCACCCTGGCGGATGTGGATCTGGACGCAGCACGCGCCAAGGCGGAGACGGCCATCGAGCGTCAGGTGACCGACACCGACCTGGCCTCCTACCTCATGTACCCCAAGGTGTTCACCGACTTCGCCAAGCACCGCAAGCAGTTCGGCGACGTCGCGCGCATCCCCACCCCGGCCTTCTTCTACGGCCTGTCGGACCTGGACGAGATCTCGGTGGACATCGACAAGGGCAAGACCCTGGTGATCCGCCAGACCGGCCGCTCCGACACGGTGGATGAAGAGGGCAAGATCAAGGTCTTCTTCGAACTCAACGGCCAGCCCCGCGCCGTGCGCGTCGCCAAGGCCGGCATCCAGGGCACCGGCACCGCCCGGCCGCTGGCCAAGGAAGGCGACCCGAAACAAGTGGGTGCCCCGATGCCGGGCATGATCGCCACCCTATCGGTCAAGCCCGGACAGAAGGTGAAGAAGGGCGACCCCCTGCTCTCGCTCGAAGCCATGAAGATGGAAACCGGGCTGACCGCTCCGGAAGACGGCAGGATCGCCGCCATCCATGTCAAGCCGGGCGAAACCGTTCAAGCCAAGGAGCTGCTGGTGGAGCTGAGCTGAGCCGCCAGGCGCCGGGCTGGCGTCGAACCACCCAGGCGTGCGGGCCCGCGTAGCACGCGCGGCGGCACATGTCGGCCGCATCGACGTGCCGGTCCCACCTGGAAGGCGCATGTCGATGTCGCAAACCCGGCCCATGGCAGCTGAGGCGCCCAGCTGACGGGATACGCCCCGGCCGACGGAGGCGTGCCAACGCGCGAGCGCGGCACGCGTCGCAGGTCGCCGGGGCCACGCCGCACAGGCGGGCTGACGGGCGAGCCGCATCCGGGAGCCGATGTCGACAAAATTGACACGACGCGCCAAGCGGCGCAGCGGATCGCCGCGACATCGGGACGGCAGGCCGTGCCCTGCCTGCGCTTTATTGCAAATTTATGTATCTCGGCATGATTCATGCTGCGCCCCCGCATCGAAGCTCGAAACGGCGTTCTGCACATCCGCATGGATCCAGCCCTGATCACGCTCGTCGGCCTGCTCGTCGCTCTGGCGGCGGTCCTTTACCACGTCTTCGTGGTGCGCCGCGCCGACGACGCCGGCGGTCAGGGTCAAGCCGGCTTGATCGTCCTCATCGCCGTTCTGGTGCCGATCGTGGGGATGGTCCTATGGGATCAGTCCGGCGCCACCGCGCGTCTGGCAGAGATTGGTTTTGCACCGCACCCCGCCTTCGATTCGAGCGTCGGCGTGGCGAGCGGCAACGGCAACCAGCCCGTGTGGGTCTTCTCGACCTCCGCCGACCCGGAGTCGATCCTCGCCTTCTATCGGCAGCCAGGCAACCATCACGGCTGGTCGCTCAACGCCGAGGCCACTCGCATGCTGGTGTTCGACCGGGGCGACGACCGGGCAACACTGACTGTCGGCCACGAGGCCGTGGTGTTCACGGTCGACACCGCGCGCTGATTGGCATCGACCGGCAAGCGACCGAATCAGCCGGGCAAACCGGCTAACGCCCTTCCTTGCGCGGAATCTGCACGAAGACCTCGCCGGGTTTGGTCAGCCCCAGCTCGAAGCGGGCCCGCTCCTCGATGGCCTCGTAGCCGGTCTTGAGGTCGCGCACCTCAGCCTCCATCGCCGCGTTGCGCTGCTCGAGCGTCTGGTTCAGCTCGCGCTGGTCTTGCAGCTTGCGGTCCACTTCCCAGACGCGCAGCCAGCCCCCCTTGCCAAACCACAGCGGGTACTGCAGCAGGACCAGCAGGGCAGCGAGGATGAAGGTGGGCCAGCGCATGGGCGAGGTCGGGCGGTGGAAAGAATCAGGGCCGGTCGCCTCTCGGCCCGGCCCTGAATTCTAGCGGGTCGAGCGACCCGGCACCGTCATATCCGCGATCAACGGTGGCGCAAATTGTAAAACGCCGACAGGCCCGGGTAGGTCGCCACGTCGCCCAGATCCTCTTCGATCCGGAGCAGCTGGTTGTACTTGGCGATCCGGTCCGAGCGGCTCAGCGAGCCGGTCTTGATCTGCATGGCATTGAGGCCGACGGCGATATCGGAGATCGTCGAATCCTCGGTTTCGCCCGAGCGGTGGGAGATGACGGCCGTGTAGCCGGCGCGCTTGGCCATCTCGACGGCAGCAAATGTCTCGGTGAGGGTACCGATCTGGTTGATCTTGATCAGGATCGAGTTGGCCACGCCCTGCTCGATGCCCTGCGCCAGGATCCGGGTGTTGGTGACGAAGAGGTCGTCGCCCACCAGTTGCACCTTGTTACCCAGCAGGTCGGTCAGTTGCTTCCAGCCCTGCCAGTCGTCCTCGGCCATGCCATCCTCGATCGAGACAATCGGGAACTTGTCCGCGAGGGTGGCGAGGTAGTCGGCGAAGCCTTGCGAGGACAGCGTGAGGCCCTCGCCCGCCAGCACATACTGGCCGCCCTTGTAGAACTCGCTCGAGGCGCAGTCGAGTGCCAGCACCACGTCCGTGCCCGGCTCATAGCCCGCATTGGAGATGGCTTCCTGGATCAGGTTGAGCGCTTCCTCGGTGCCGGTCACGTTCGGGGCGAAGCCACCCTCGTCGCCCACCGTCGTCGGGTAGCCCTTGCCGTCCACCAGCTTCTTGAGGTGATGGAAGATCTCGGTACCGCAGCGCAGGGCTTCGCGGAAGCTCGTCTGCGACACCGGCATGATCATGCATTCCTGGATGTCGAGGCTGTTGTTGGCGTGCGCGCCACCGTTGATGACGTTCATCATCGGCACCGGCATCGACACCGCGCCCATGCCGCCGAAGTAGCGGTACAGCGGCAGGCCGGCCTCCTCGGCGGCTGCCTTGGCCACGGCCATCGAGACAGCCAGCATCGCGTTGGCGCCCAGGCGGGACTTGTTCTCGGTGCCGTCGAGCTCGATCAGGGTGCGGTCGATGAAGGGCTGCTCCTCCGCATCCAGGCCGACGAGCGCCTCGGAGATCTCGGTGTTCACGTGATCGACGGCCTTCTGGACGCCCTTGCCGAGATAGCGGCTGGCATCGCCGTCGCGCAGCTCGATCGCCTCGCGCGCACCGGTGGACGCGCCGGACGGCACGGCCGCACGGCCCATCACGCCGGACTCGAGCAGGACATCGGCCTCGACGGTGGGGTTGCCACGCGAATCGAGGATTTCGCGGGCAATGACATCGATGATTGCACTCATGGAATTTCCTTTGGCTGACAGTCGGAGTATCGGGAATTCAGGTCGCTCAGAGACTGAGCATGCCGGCCTGCTTGACCACGCGGTCGAGGCCGACGAGTTGTTCGAGGAGCGCCCGCATCTTCGGCAGCGGCCAGGCATTGGGCCCGTCCGAGAGGGCTTTGGCCGGATCCGGGTGGGTCTCCATGAAGAGGCCGGCGACCCCGGCGGCCACGGCGGCACGGGCCAGCAGCGGCACGAACTCTCGCTGGCCGCCGGAGGCGGTCCCCTGCCCGCCCGGTAGCTGGACCGAGTGGGTGGCATCGAAGACCACCGGGCAGTTCGTCTCGCGCATGATCGCCAGCGAGCGCATGTCGGAGACAAGGTTGTTATAGCCGAAGGAGGCACCCCGCTCGCAGACCATGATGGTGTCCGCGCCGCCGTTGGCCTCGCGCGCCTTGTCCACGACGTTCTTCATGTCGCCGGGCGCGAGGAACTGACCCTTCTTGATGTTGACCGGCTTGCCCGAGGCCGCGACGGCGTGGATGAAGTCGGTCTGGCGGCACAGGAAAGCCGGCGTCTGCAGCACGTCGACGACGGCGGCCACCTCGGGCACCTCGTCTTCGGTGTGCACGTCGGTCAGCACCGGCACGCCGAGCTGCTGCCTGACCGCCTCGAGCATCTTCAGGCCGGCGTCCATGCCGTGGCCCCGGAAGCTCTTGCCGGAGCTGCGGTTGGCCTTGTCGTAGGAGGCCTTGAAGATGTAGGGCACACCCAGCGCGGCGCAGATTTCCTTCATCTGGCCGGCCACGTCGAGGCAAAGCGCTTCGGACTCGGCCACGCACGGACCGGCGATCAGGAAGATCGGCTTGTCGATGCCGACCTCGAAATTGCTGAGCTTCATCGAGGACTCCTCACTTGCCCTTCTTGGCGCGGCGCGTCTGGCCTTCGAGCGCGGCCTTGACGTAGGCGATGAACAGCGGATGTCCGACCCGCGGGTTCGAGGTGAACTCGGGGTGGAACTGGCAGCCGACGAACCACGGGTGGTCAGGCAGCTCAATCATCTCGCACAGCTCGGTGCCGGGCGCACGCCCGGAGACCCGCAGGCCCTTGGCCTCGAGCTGGTCAAGCAGGGTGTTGTTCACTTCGTAGCGGTGACGGTGGCGCTCCATGATCTCGGTCCGGCCATAGATCTCGCGCGCCTTCGAGCCCTCGGTCAGCTTGCACAGCTGGCCGCCGAGCCGCATCGTGCCACCCAGGTCGGACTCGGCGGTACGCTTCTCGACCGTGCCTTCCCGGTCGTGCCACTCGGTGATCAAGCCGATCACCGGATAGGGCGTGCTCTGCTCGAACTCGGTCGAGTGGGCACCCTCCATGCCAGCGACATGACGGGCGAACTCGACCACCGCCAGCTGCATGCCCAGGCAGATGCCAAGGTAGGGCACGCCGTTCTCGCGCGCATAGCGAATCGCGGCGATCTTGCCTTCGGTACCGCGCCGGCCGAAGCCGCCCGGCACCAGAATGGCGTCCATATCCTTCAGGACCCCACAGCCCTCGGTCTCGATCTCCTCCGCCTCGAGGTAGTGGATCTTGACCTTCGAGCGGGTGTGCATGCCGGCGTGCGACAGGGCCTCGATGAGCGACTTGTACGACTCGGTGAGATCCACGTACTTGCCGACGAAGGCGACGTTCACGAAGTGCTCGGGGTTCTCCAGGGCATGCACCAGCTTGTCCCAGCGGGACAGATCCGCCGCGCGGGCGAGGATGTTGAGTTTGTGGCAGACGATCTCGTCGAGCATCTGGTGGTGCAGGAGGCTCGGGATCTTGTAGATCGAGTCGGCGTCGAGGCACTCGATGACGGCCTCGGGCATCACGTTGCAGAAGAGCGCGATCTTGCGACGCTCGTCGGCGGGGATCGAGCGGTCGGCCCGGCACAGCAGGACGTCGGGCTGGATGCCGATCTCGCGCAGCTCCTTGACCGAGTGCTGGGTCGGTTTGGTCTTCAGCTCGCCGGCGGTCGGGATGTAGGGCAGCAGGGTCAGGTGCAGGAAGCAGGTGCCCTGGCGACCCTCTTCGATGCCCATCTGGCGGATCGCCTCAAGGAAGGGCAGCGACTCGATGTCGCCCACCGTGCCGCCCACCTCGACGATCGCCACGTCGGCGCCCTCGGCGCCACGCTTGACGTAGCGCTTGATCTCGTCGGTGATGTGCGGGATGACCTGCACGGTCTTGCCGAGATACTCGCCGCGGCGCTCCTTCTTGATCACCGACTCGTAGATCTGGCCGGTGGTGAAGTTGTTGCGCTTGCTCATCTTGGCGCTGGTGAAGCGCTCGTAGTGGCCGAGGTCGAGGTCGGTCTCGGCGCCATCCTCGGTGACGAACACCTCGCCATGCTGGAAGGGGCTCATCGTGCCGGGGTCCACGTTGATGTACGGGTCCAGCTTGAGGTGGGTAACCTTGATGCCGCGGGATTCGAGAATGGCGCCCAACGAGGCGGCGGCGATGCCTTTGCCCAGGGAGGACACGACACCGCCGGTGACGAAGACGTATTTGGTCATGGGAATGCGACAGCGGGAAAGCGCAATGATACCCGAAGCGCCATTCCCGCCTCAACGCGACGCCACGCTTCGAAACGCTCTGGCGCGCGCTGTCGTCAGCGCAGGAAATCGCGGCTGATCTGCCTGAATTCGTCGCTTCCCGCCTGCCCGAGCCACTCGAAGGCGACCATTTCCCGCGAGACGATCGTCACCCCGGCCGCGGCCATGCGCGCCAGGGCGAGGGCCTTGTCCGACGCACGGCGGGAACCGCAGGCTTCGGCCACCAGGAATACGGACTTGCCGGCCCCGACCAGTCCGAGCGCGGTCTGCAGCACGCAGACGTGGCTCTCGGTGCCGCACACCACGACCTGCGCAGCGGCATCGATCGCGGTGCCGGCCAGGCAACCGTCGGACGCGCACGAGAAGTGGAGCTTCTCGACCACCTGCGCCCCGGCGGCCGCCGCGAGGATCCGCGGGTCGGTGTGACCCAGGCCCTTCGGATACTGCTCGGAAACCACCGTCGGAACGCCCATCCGGGCCGCCACGCGGGCCAGCCACACGGCCTCCTCGATGACCGCCTCGCCGTCGTCGATGGCGGGCAGCAATCGCCCCTGCAGGTCGACGATGAGGAGCGCCGCACCCTCGCGTTTCATCAGCATTGCCTCTCCTCCCTCAGCTCGCCAGCTCGGCGCGATCGCGGAAGAACGCGAGGGCCTCGGGGTTGGCCAGCGCCTCCACGTTCTTGACCGGGCGGCCGTGCACTACATGGCGCACCGCCAGTTCGACGATCTTGCCACTCTTGGTCCGCGGGATGTCGGCCACCTGGAGCACCCGCGCGGGCACGTGACGCGGCGTGGTGTTGCTGCGCACGGTCTGCCTGATGCGCTCCACCAGCGCGTCGTCCAGGGTCAGGCCCTCTCGCAGCTTGACGAACAGGACCACGCGCACGTCGCGGTCCCAGTCCTGGCCGATCACCAGCGATTCGACCACTTCGTGCACCTTCTTCACCTGGCGGTAGATCTCGGCCGTGCCGATTCGCACGCCTCCGGGGTTGAGGGTCGCGTCCGAGCGGCCGTGGATGACCAGGCCGCCATGGGCCGTGACCTCGCAGAAGTCGCCATGGCACCAGACGTGGTCGAAGCGCTCGAAATACGCTGCGCGGTACCTGGCGCCATCCGGGTCGTTCCATAAGCCGACCGGCATCGACGGGAAAGGCCGGATGCAGACCAGCTCACCCTTTTCGCCCGAGATCGGGCGGCCATCCTCGTCAAACACGTCGACCGCCATGCCGAGGCCCTTGCACTGGATCTCGCCCGCGTAAACGGGGAGCACCGGGCAGCCCAGCACGAAGCACGACAGGATGTCGGTGCCGCCCGAGATCGACGCCAGGCACAGATCCGACTTGATCGCGTCATAGACATAGGCGAAGGACTCCGGCACCAGCGGGCTGCCGGTGGACATCATCGCCCGCACCGTCGTCAGGCCGTGGGTGTCCTTCGGGCGCCGGCCGAGCTTGGCCAGATGGTCGATGAACTTGGCCGAGGTGCCGAAGTGGGTCATCCGCTCGGCGTCGGCAAAGTCGAACAGGATGTCGCCATCGGCCACGAACGGGGAGCCATCGTAGAGCAGCAGGGTGGCGCCGGCCGCCAGACCCGACACCAGCCAGTTCCACATCATCCAGCCGCAGGTGGTGAAGTAGAAGAGGCGGTCGCCCGGGCGGACATCCGTATGGAGAAGGTGCTCCTTGAGGTGCTGCAGCAAGGCCCCCCCCGCAGAATGCACGATGCACTTGGGCACGCCGGTGGTACCCGAGGAATACATGATGTAGAGCGGATGATCGAAGGGCAGCGCCTCGAAGGCGATCTCGGTCTCGTGCGCGAACAGCGAGACGAAGTCCGACAGCAGACGCCCGTGGACGACGCCATGGATGTCGGGGCGCTGGTGCACATAGGGCACCACCACGGTTCGCCTGAGCGAGGGCAGCGCCGCGGTGATCTCGGCCAGCTTGCCGAGGCAATCCACCCGCTTGCCGTTGTAGTAGTAGCCGTCCACCGCAACGAGCACCTTGGGCTCGGTCTGGCCGAAGCGGTCGAGCACGCCCTGGACGCCGAAGTCCGGCGAGGCCGAGGTGAAGATGGCGCCGATGGAGGCCGTGGCGAGCATCGCCACGACCGTCTCGGGCAGGTTGGGCATGAAGGCCGCAACCCGGTCGCCCTTCTCCACGCCCATGTCGCGCAGGGCCGCGGCGAAACGCGCCACCATGCGGTAGAGCTCCGCATGACTGACCCGGTTCTTGACCTCGTCCTCGCCCCAGAAGACGAGCGCGTCGCCTTCGTCGCGGCTGCGCAGCAGGTTCTGGGCGAAGTTCAGGCGGGCGTCGGGGAACCAGCGGGCACCGGGCATCCGGTCGCCGTCGACCAGCACCGTCCCGCCCTTTTCGCCGATCACGCGGCCAAAGTCCCAGATCTGATCCCAGAAGCGCTCCGGCGCGGCCACCGACCAGGCGTGCAGGGCATCGTAGTCCGCGACACCGACGCCCCAGCGGGCGGCGGTCTCCTGCATGAAGCGGGTCAGGGTCGCATCGGCCACGCGCTCGGCCGACGGTTGCCACAGGGGCGCGTCATTGGCTTGCATCACAGTCTTCTCCTCCAGGTGTCTTATCGCCCGGGATCTCATCGGCGGATCCCGGTCCGTTGCGTCGGGGCCGCGCTCAGCCGCCCTCGAACATGGCCCTCAATTCTGCCGGCAGCGGCACCGAGCCACCAGTGTCGTGATCCATCCAGACCATCTTCGCACTGCCTTCGGCGTATAGCCGGTCATCCCCCTCCACCCGCATCTCGAACCAGGTCATCAGGCTGCTGCGGCCGGGCGCTCCGGCGCTCATGTCGAGCAGCACGGTCGCCGGGTAGCCGATCGGCAGCAGGAAGGTGCAGGCGGCATTGATGATGACCGGGCCGGTGGGCTGGTGCGTCCGTACGGCAAAGCCCATCTTTTCGCACCACTCCACGCGAGCCTGCTCGCAGTAGCGAAAATAGATCGTGTTATTGACATGGTTGTAGGCATCCATGTCACCCCACCGCACCGGAATTCGGGTGGAATGGACGAGCAGTCGCTGTGCGCTCACGCGGGGCCTCCTTGGGGGTCTGGGAAATCTTGCGCCGGGGGGCTATTGCAAAACAATCGAGCTAATGTACCATACGCAACCGTATGTTCAACCACCCCCCGGTCACGCCGGGGACGACGGAAGCTGTGGGAGGCGTCGCCGCACGCAAGGCCAGGCGCCCCAGAGACACCGAAGGAGGGAAGATGGAACGCGAGTCCATGGAATTCGACGTGCTGATCGTCGGCGGCGGCCCTGCCGGGCTGGCGGCGGCGATCCGCCTGAAGCAACTGGCGGCCGAGAAGGGCCACGACTATTCGGTGTGCCTGATCGAGAAGGCCGCCGAGATCGGCGCCCACATCCTCTCCGGCGCGGTGATGGATCCCCGCGCCCTGACTGAGCTGATCCCCGACTGGAAAGACCAGGGCGCGCCCCTCAACACGGCGGTAACCGAGGACAAGGTGCTGTTTCTCAGTGAGACGGGCGGCCGCCAGATCCCCAACGGCCTCCTGCCCGACTGCTTCGTGAACCACGGCAACTACATCGTGCGCCTGGGCAACGTGGTCAAGTGGCTCGGCGAGCAGGCCGAGGCGCTCGGCGTCGAGGTGTACCCGGGTTTTGCCGGCGCCGAGCTGCTGTTCGACGACCACGGCGCGGTCAAGGGCGTCGCCACCGGCGACATGGGCCTCACCCGCGAGGGCGAGCCGGGTCCGAACCATGAGCCGGGCATGGAACTGCACGCCAAGTACACCCTGTTCGCCGAGGGCTGCCGGGGCCACCTGGGCAAGCAGCTCGAGGCGAAGTATCAGCTGCGCGCCGACAGCGACCCGCAGACCTACGGCATCGGCATCAAGGAGCTGTGGGAAGTGCCCGACGCCCAGCATCAGCCGGGCCTGGTGGTGCACACCGCCGGCTGGCCGATGGACAATGCCACCTACGGCGGCGGCTTCCTGTACCACCTCGAAGACAATCTCGTGGCGGTCGGCTACGTGGTCGGGCTCGACTACAAGAACCCCTACCTGTCGCCCTTCGAGGAATTCCAGCGCTACAAGACCCACCCGATGATCCGCCCCACCCTCGAGGGGGGAAAGCGCCTCGCCTATGGTGCCCGCGCCATCGCGGCCGGTGGTCTGCAGAGCCAGCCCAAGCTCGTGTTCCCGGGCGGCGGCCTGATCGGCGACGACGCGGGCTTTCTCAACGCGGCCCGCATCAAGGGCAGCCACGCCGCGATCAAGAGCGGCATGCTGGCCGCCGAGGCGGCCTTCGAGGCCCTCGTCGCGGAGCACGAGCGTGACGAGCTGGCGGCCTATCCGGAGGCCTTCCGCCAGAGCTGGCTGCACGAGGAGCTGCACCAGACCCGCAACTTCAAGCCTTACATGAAGAAGGGCCTGTACCTGGGCTCCTTCCTGTTCGGCGCCGAGCAGAAGCTCTTCAAGGGCAAGGTGCCCTGGACGCTCGCCAACACCGCGGACCACGACAAGCTGCTGCCGGCCGCCCAGTGCCAGCCCATCGACTACCCCAAGCCCGATGGCAAGCTGACCTTCGACCGCCTCTCCTCGGTGTTCCTGTCGAACACCAACCACGAGGAAGAGCAGCCCTGTCACCTGCAGCTGAAGGACGCCTCGGTGCCGATCTCGCTGAACCTGGCCACCTACGACGCGCCGGAGCAGCGCTACTGCCCGGCCGGGGTGTACGAGATCGTGCGCGACGATGCGGGCGGTAACCCGCGCCTGCAGATCAACGCCCAGAACTGCGTTCACTGCAAGACCTGTGACATCAAGGACCCGAGCCAGAACATCAACTGGGTCTCGCCCCAGGGCGGCGAAGGGCCGATCTACCAGGGCATGTGACGGTCACCGCGCCGGTCCGGGCCTCACGCCCGGGCCGGCTCCGGTGCCGCCAGGCCACCCGGCCAGTCCGCGGGATGGAAGCCGGACCGCAGCATCTCCCGGGCCTGCGCCGCCGGCAGGGGCCGCGCGATCCAGTAGCCCTGGAATTCGTCGCAGCCGCAGCGGCGAAGCACGTCAAACTGGGCTGCCCGCTCGACCCCCTCGGCCACCACCTGCAGCTCGAGGGACTTGCCCAGAAAGATCACCGCATGGGGGATCGTCATGTGGGCGCCCTCCCGCTCGCAGCCATTCACAAAGGACTTGTCGATCTTGAGTCCGTCGATGGGCAGTTCCTGGAGGTAGCTGAGGGAACTGTAGCCGGTTCCGAAGTCGTCGATCGAGATCCGGATGCCCGAGCGCCGCAGGGTGGACAGAACCTCGATTGTCCGGGCCTTGTCCTGCATCAGCGCGCTCTCGGTCACTTCCAGTTCGAGGCAGTTCGCCGGCAGTCCGCTCTCGTCCAGCACGTCCGCCACCAGCGCCACGAGATCGCCCTCCAGGAACTGGCGTGACGACAGGTTCACTGCGACGCTGACCGGATAGTCCGCCAGCGACTGCCAGCCGGCCGCCTCGCGACAGGCCGCCTCGAGCACCTGCCGCCCGAGCGCGGAAATCAGGCCGGTTTCCTCGGCCAGCGGGATGAAACGGTCCGGCCCCACCGGTCCCATCGCCGGATCGGTCCAGCGCGCCAGCGCCTCGAAGCCGCAGATCCTTCCGCCCGCCTCGAGCTTGGGCTGGAAATGGACGTCGATGCGCGACTGCCGGACCGCCTCGCGCAGGGCCGACTCCAGTTCGAAGCGCCCTTTCAGCTCAGCCGCCAGGCCGGCAGAGAAATAGCATTGTCGGCCGCTCCCCTGCCGCTTCGCCGAGTACAGCGCCACATCGGCCGCCTTCAGCAGGCCCTTCCAGTCGGTCCCGTCGGTCGGATACAGCGCCACGCCGAAGCTGGCCTCGATCCGGATCTGATGCCCTCCCACCTCGAAGGCATCCGCGAAGCAGTTACGGAATCGCTGCAGGGCCGCGTTGAGCTTGCCGTCTTCGCCCGAGGAACGCAGCAGCAGCAGGAATTCGTCCCCGCCGTAGCGGGCGATCAGGTCCGTGCTGCGCACCGTGTGCGTCAGCCGCCTCGCCACCAGGCGCAGCAGCTCATCGCCGAAGTCGTGTCCGAGGTTGTCATTGACGAGCTTGAAGTTGTCCAGATCGACGAAGGCCAGCGCGACGCCGCCGCGCTCGCGGTCGGTCGCCTCGATCGCCTTGCCGAACCAGGTCTCGGCCGACTGGCGATTCGGCAGCCCGGTGAGCGCGTCGTGGGCCGCCTTGTGGGCCAGCAGGGTTTCGCTGCGGCGCCGCGTCTCGATCTCGTCCGCCAGCTCCTGGGTCCGGGCGGCGACGCGAATCTCCAGCTCCTGGTTGACCTGTTCGAGCCGGCGCTTTGCATCGCGCTCCGCCTGCATCGCCCGCGCCAGCGCGAAGGCCCCTGCCATCAGGCAGGCGAGCAGCGCCGCGGTGGTCAGGCCGTGGGCATAGCGAACCGGAGCCAGGGCGCGATCCAGTTCGTCGGCAGGTATGAAATCGATGACCTTCCACCAGTGCGCGTCCGGTTCGGCATCCACCTGCGACAGGGCATCGGCGAGCAGGGCCGCCGGACGCAGGGTCCGAAAGATCCAGATCCCTTCGTCGTCCTCGAAGCTGCCCGAAGCCGCGGCACGGATCCGCGACCACGCGGCAGGATGGACCTCGGCCATCCGGGCCTTGTCGTGACCGAGCATGAACCCCCATTCGAGCGCCCGCTCCGGCCCCCGCAGCCAGAACCCCTCGGCATCGACCAGCCACAGCGGCTTGCGCTCGGCCCGGTCAAGCCGATCGAGCAGGTCGCGGCCGAGATAGTTCACCAGCAGGATGCCCCACTTGCTGCCCTCCTTGTCCATGACCGGCGTCCCGATCCGGATCATTGGCTTGAGGGGCCGCTCGATCTCGCCGTGCTCGATGTTCAGGTCGAAGCGGGATGCGTAGATGGCGCCCGGTGACCTGGCGTACGACTCCTCGAAGTAGTAGCGCCCCGACTTGTCCTGCATTTGCGCCCGCGGTACGACCGCGACATTGCCATCGCGATAGTTGACCCGGACCCGCTCCCAGCCATCGGAGCCGATCAGGCGGATCTGGTCGTAGATGCCGCGGATGCGGGCGAATTCGAGCCAGTCGGCTTCGAGATCGGCCATCGACTCGTCGACGGGCCGCGGGCCGAAGAGGTGATCCACCAGGGCATGGCTGCGCGACAGGTAGCGGATATCGCTCGCCATCAACTCCATCCGCAGCTGGAGTTGCGAGTCAAT
Source organism: Rhodocyclaceae bacterium (assembly GCA_050303815.1). Taxonomy (GTDB): domain Bacteria; phylum Pseudomonadota; class Gammaproteobacteria; order Burkholderiales; family Rhodocyclaceae; genus Cognatazoarcus. The sequence goes on along the minus strand of JBNLCM010000199.1, from coordinate 2,749 downwards.
CACCCGCACGCTCTCGCGGCTCTGGTCGAGGCGCTCGGAGATCACCCGGTCCGCCTCGGCGCGATACGAGATCAGGCTCGCGCTGCAGAGCAACACGGCCACGGGGACGAACAGGACGGCGACCCGGGCGAATGAAGACGGCATGGCAGGCACGTGTGGGTTGCGCGGATTCTGGGATGAGCGCGCCGGTGCGGCGCGCATGTCAAATCCTGTTACGGCATTCCGGGGCAATTCTTGGGTTTGTGCACAACAAAAAACCACCGTCACCTGACCGATGGTCCAGGTGGCGGTGGATAAATGGGGTAAAGAAACCGGCCGCGGCGGGCCGCGACGCTCAGGGCGCGGCGTTCAGCGCGACAAGGGCCGCCGCGGCCACGGCCTCGTCCTGATCGGGCGTCGCGCCGCTGACGCCGACGGCGCCCGCGATACGTCCGTCGATGATCACCGGCAGCCCCCCGCGCATCAGGATGCGGTCAGGAATCGATGCGAATGCCGGCCGCTTGGCCACGACGTCTTCGAGCGCGCCGCTCGGGCGGGCAAAGTGAATCGCCGATGACGCCTTGCCGATCGCGATCTCCGCGCTCGCCGGCATCGCGCCGTCCTCCCGCGCAAATGCCTGCAGGACGCCCCCGGCATCGACGACCGCCACGGCCACGTTCAGGCCAAGGCGCCGCGCCTCCGCCCGGCCGGCCGCCAGCAGGCACTCCGCGCCGGCCACCGTCAGGTCGGGCCGGCGCACCCAATGGGTCAACTCGCTCATTCGAATCCCTCCAGAACAATCTTGCCGCGGGCCTTGCCACTCTCGAGCAGGGCATGGGCCCGCTTCAGGTTGGTCGCGTTGATGGCACCAAAGTGCTCGGCCATCGTACTGCGTACCAGCCCCTCGTCCACCATCCGGGCCACCTCACCCAGCAGGCGGCCCTGCGCGGCCATGTCCTCGGTAGCGAACATCGAGCGGGTGAACATCATCTCCCAGTGCAGGGACAGGCTCTTCTTCTTGAGCAGCCGCAGGTCGATCGGTTCCGGATCGTCGATGAGGCCGAGGCGGCCCTGGGGTGCCAGCGCGTCGACGATGCCCTCGAAGTGCTCGTCGGTGTGGGTGAGCGACGCGACATGGGTCACCGATGCCAGGCCGGTCCGGGCCAGTTCGGCGGCCAGCGGCTGGCCGTGGTCGATCACATGATGTGCCCCCAGCTCGCGTACCCATTGCCGGGTCTCTTGCCGCGACGCCGTGCCGACCACCGTCAGTGCCGTCAGGCGGCGCGCCAGCTGGACCAGGATTGAGCCGACGCCGTCCCCCGCGCCGATCACCAGCAGCGACTCACCGCGTGCCTGCTTTCCCGGCACCACGCCGAGGCGGTCGAAGAGCAGTTCCCAGGCCGTGATCGCGGTCAGTGGCAGGGCCGCCGCGGCGGCAAAATCGAGGGTCTCGGGCATGCGGCTGACGATGCGTTCGTCCACCCGGTGCAGCTCCGCGTTGGCGCCCGGCCGGTCTACGGCGCCGGCGTACCAGACGCGGTCGCCGGGTCGAAAGCCGGTGACCCGCTCGCCGACCGCGCGCACGACGCCCGCGACGTCCCAGCCCAGGACCTGCCATTCGCCGGCGGCCGGCTGGCTGCGCCGGCGCACCTTGTTGTCCACCGGGTTGACCGACACCGCGCGCACGTCCACCAGCAGGTCGCGCCCGCTGGCTACCGGTGCGGGTAGCGACACGTCGAGCAGCGCCTCGGGATGGTCGATGGGAAGGGATTGCTGGTAGCCGACGGCCTTCATGCTGTGCTCCACAAGAGTCGTTGCACCATGTTGAGGCACGCAGATCGATTGAAAAACAGGCTTAGAATGAAACTACTTTCAATCAATTTTTGAAGATGCGTGCACTCCGGGACCTGGAGATCTTCGTTCGAGCGGCCGACTGCGGCAGCCTGTCGGGTGCCGCCCGTCAGCTCGACCTGACGCCGGCCGCGGTCAGCGCCGCCCTGAAGCGCCTCGAGGCTGAACTGGGCAGCGTGCTGATGCTGCGTTCGACGCGGAGCCTGCGGCTCAGCCCCGAGGGGCACGTCTTTCTCGCCCACTGCCGGGAGGCGCTGGGGCTGATCGCCGACGCGCAGGCCAGCCTCGCCAGCGGGCGCGCCGTGATCAGCGGCGAGCTGCAGCTTTCTGTGCCGTCGGATCTGGGGCGCAACACGCTGCTCGGCTGGCTCGATGCGTTCCAGCGACTCCACCCCGGCCTGCGCCTGCGCCTGCTGGTGTCGGACCGGATCCTCGACATGTTCCGCCACCCGGTCGACGTCGCCCTGCGCTACGGCGCCCCGCCCGACTCCAGCCTGGTCGCCCTGCCGGTCGCCCCGGGCAACCGGCGCGTCCTGTGCGCGTCTCCCGACTACCTGCGCCACCACCGTGCGCCTGCGGCGCCGTCCGACCTCGCGGACCACAACTGCCTGTGTTTCCGGGTCGGCGACCAGATCCATGACCGCTGGCGCTTCGAGCTGGCCGGGCAAGCCGTATCGATCCGGGTCGGGGGCGACCGCAGCGCGGACGACGGCGATGTCGTGCACCGCTGGGCACTGGCCGGTGCCGGCATCGCCTACAAGTCGCAGCTCGACATTGCCGACGACCTCGCGGCCGGCCGCCTCCAGCCCCTGTGCAGCGGCTGGCAGACCGAAGCCCTGCCCCTGAACCTGGTCTGCGCCGACCGCAGCCAGCTGAACCCGGCGGTGCAGGCACTCCGCCAGTTCCTGCGGGCGCGCTG
>JBNLCM010000198.1:0-37134 GCA_050303815.1 Rhodocyclaceae bacterium | reverse complement strand
GCTTCTCGGGGGCCCCGGTCTTTATGGTAAATTCCACTCGCTGCTCCTAGGAAATACGCGCCAAATCAAGCTCCGGCGATTATGGACGGATGATCAGATGGCGTCAAAAACACCCCCCCGTCAGCCCAATCCCAGACCCGCGCAATGATCTTCCTGCGCGCCGCCCAGCGCGAATTCGCCCACACCGCCGCCGGTGTCTTTGTCGCCCTCTTCGCGATCCTGATCTCCACCGTCCTGATCCGCCTGCTCGGTCAGGCGGCAGGCGGGCGGCTGGCCTCCGACGTGGTGCTCGCGATGATCGGCTTCGGGTCGATCGCGCAATTGCCGATCGTGCTGACGCTGACCCTCTTCATCGCGATCCTGACGACCCTCTCCCGCAGCTACCGGGACTCCGAGATGGTGGTCTGGTTCGCCTCGGGCCTGCCGCTCACCGCCTGGGTGAAACCGGTGCTGCGCTTCGCGCTGCCGCTGGTCGCGGTCATCGCGGGGACGACACTGGTGGTGGCGCCGTGGGCGCAGCTCAAGACCGTGGAATTCCGCGAGCGCTCGAACAACAGGGATGATGCGGCGCGCGTGGCACCGGGCGTCTTCCGCGAGTCGGCGGGGGGGCAGCGGGTGTTCTTCGTGGAGACCGGAGCCGGCGAGGACGGTCGCGTCAAGAACGTCTTCGTCAGCACCATGCAGCATGGCCGGCTCGGCGTGATGGTATCAAAGGAAGGTTACCTGCGCAGCGATCCGGACGGCGCCCGCTTCGTCGTCCTCGAGAAGGGGCGGCGCTACGAGGGGCGACCGGGTACGCCGGACTATCGGGTCATGGAGTTCGACAGCTATGCGGTGAGGATCCGCAGCCCGGAGACTTCCGAGCTGCCACAGAAGCCCCGCATGCTGAGCGTCGCCCAGCTGATGGCTTCGCCGCTACCCGCCTATCGCAGTGAGCTGGCGGCCCGTATCGGCACGCCGGTCGCCGCGCTGCTGCTCGCCTTGCTGGCGATCCCGATGAGCTTCGTCAATCCGCGGGCTGGCCGGACGAACAACCTGATCGCGGCCATCCTGCTCTACCTCATCTATACCAACACCCTGTCCATCTGCCAGGCGTGGATCAAGGCCGGCAAGATCGGCTTCGCGACCGGGCTGTGGGCGCCGCACGCGGTGATGGTGCTGCTGCTGGTCGTCCTGTTCGGCCGGCGCCTGTCCCTGCTGCGCATCTGGCGGAGCCGCTCGTCGTGAATATCCTGACGCGCTACCTCGCCCGCCAGATCTACGTCGCCACCTTCGGCGTGCTGCTGGCCTTCCTGGGGCTGTTTGCCTTCTTCGACCTGCTCAACGAGCTCGACAACGTCGGGCGCGATGGCGGCTACGAGCTGTACCACGCCATGGTGTACGTGGCGTTGATCCTTCCCGGGCGGGTCTATGAGCTGATCCCGATCGCGGTCCTCATCGGTTCGCTCTATGCCCTCACCAGTCTGGCCCGCAATTCCGAGATCACGGTGATGCGGGCGTCGGGACTGTCCACCGGGCGGGCGCTTGCCTTGCTGGGCAGCATCGGCTCGGTATTCGTCGTCCTGACCTTCGTCTTCGGCGAGTTCATCGCCCCGCCGGCCGAGCGGGCGGCCCAGCAATGGCGCCTGATCGCGACGCGCTCGGCGGTGTCTCAGGACCTCTCGAGCGGGCTGTGGGTGCGTGACGGCAAGCTGTTCGTCAATGTCGGGGTGCTCAAGCCCGACCGGAGCCTCGAGCACGTTCGCCTGTACGAATTCGACGACCAGTACGCGCTGGTGTCCATCTCGGATGCACGACAGGGGGCCTACGCGGGCGCGAAGGGCTGGCGCCTGACCGAAGTGGCCCGCACGCGCTTCCTCGGCGACGCCACCCAGGTGGACGCCCTCGACGAAATCTACTGGGAGTCGGAGCTGACGCCGGAGGTGCTGAGCGTCCTGATGGTGGTGCCCGAGCGCATGTCGGTCCGCACGCTCTACAAGTATGTGGCGCACCTGCGCGACAACGGGCAGAAGTCCGAGCGATACGAGATCGCGCTGTGGAAGAAGCTGGCCTATCCGCTGGCGGCGTTGGTCATGCTGGCGCTGGCCCTGCCGTTCGCGTACACCCATGACCGCATGGGCGGGGTCAGCCTGAAGGTGTTTCTCGGCGTGATGCTCGGCGTGGCCTTCCATCTGCTCAACGGACTCTTTTCCAATCTCGGCGTGATCAACGCCTGGCCGCCCGTGGTCGCAGCCCTGACGCCGAGCCTGCTCTTCCTCTGCGCAGCCGGAACGATGCTGTGGTGGTTTGAACGGCGCTAGCAGGCCACTGGCCACGCGGCTGGCGGACAGCCACATGGCAGCCGGCACCGATGTCCGCCGGGTCAACGAAAACGGGGCGCCTTGCGGCGCCCCGTTGTCCATCCCGGTCGCGGGACGATCAGCCTTGCTGGGCCTGCTGGGCCGCTTTCTTGGCAGCAGCGGCCTTGTAGTCCAGCTTTTCCTTGATTCGAGCCGACTTGCCCGAGCGCTGGCGCAGGTAGTAGAGCTTGGCGCGGCGAACGTCGCCACGGCGCTTCACTTCGATGCTGGCCACCAGCGGGGAGTAGGTCTGGAACGTCCGCTCGACGCCCTCGCCGGAGGAGATCTTGCGAACGATGAAGGAAGAGTTCAGACCGCGGTTGCGCTTCGCGATCACCACACCTTCATAGGCCTGGAGACGCTCGCGGCTGCCTTCCACGACCTTCACCTGCACGATGACGGTGTCGCCGGGCGAGAATTCCGGAATGGTCTTGCCCTCGGAAACGCGGGCAATCTCTTCCTGCTCGAGTTGCTGAATCAGGTTCATTGCGTGGTCACTCCTGTCTATGGCCATTGGCCTTGGGGCAGAGCAGGTCGCCACCTGATGCCACCGTTTGTATGCCGCAACGAATCATTCGTCCGTTGCGTTTCCGGCCTGCTCAAGTGCCTCGAGCAGGCGCTGGTCCTCTTTGCCGAGCGCCACAGTGGCCAGCAGGTCCGGTCGCCGATCGCGGGTCAAGGCCAGCGAACGCGCCCGGCGCCAGCGCCGGATCTCAGCATGGTTGCCGGACAGCAAGACCGCCGGCACCCGACATCCTTCGTACTCTTCGGGCCGCGTGTAGTGCGGACAGTCGAGCAGCCCGTCGACGAACGAATCCTCGATCGCCGAATCCGCATCGTTGAGTGCCCCTGGCAACTGCCTGACGATCGCGTCCAGCAGCACCATGGCGGGCAACTCGCCTCCCGACAACACGAAGTCGCCGAGGGAAACCTCTTCATCCACGCAGCGATCGATGAGGCGCTGGTCGATGCCTTCGTACCGCCCGCACAGCAATACCAGCGCGGGCTGTTCGGCCAGCTCCATCACCTTGCGGTGAGTGAGTGGCGCACCTTGCGGCGACAGGTAGATCACGCGACCGGGCACGCCCAGCGCCGCTTGCTGCGCCTCCCGGGCGGCGCCGATGGCGCGCGCCAGGGGTTCCGCCAGCATGACCATCCCCGGTCCGCCGCCGTAGGGTCGATCATCGACCGTACGGTAATTGTCCGTGGCGAAATCCCTGGGATTCCAGCACGCCAAATCGTAGAGCCGCCGCTCGGCGGCCCGCCGTGTGATGCCGCTACCGGTCAGGGCGGCGAACATCTCCGGAAACAGCGTGATCGCGTCATAGCGGCGCGGTCCCGGGTTTGCTACCAATCCAGTTCCCAATCCACCAGGATTCGGCCTCCCGCGAGATCGACCTCGCTGACGTAGGCCGCGACGAAGGGAATCAGGCGCTCCGTTTCGCCGTCCCGAACCTGCAACACGTCGTGGGCGCCCGTTTCGATCAGCCCCTCGACCTTCCCGAGCACCTCACCGGCCGGGTTCGTCACCTCGAGACCGATCAGGTCGCCCCAGTAATACTCGTCCTGCGCCGGCTCCGGCATCGCTTCGCGCGGTGCGCCGATGAACAGCTTGCCGAGTTGCTCCGCCGCGGTGCGATCCGGGACTTCCTCGAAGCTCGCGACCAGGCTGTTGCCGTGCTGACGGCATGCCTTCAGGCGGAGCCTGCGCCAGGCCGAGTCGTCGAGCGAGTCATCGGCGCTGACCCACCAGTGCTGCATGCGCCGCCAGGCGAGCGGGTCGTCTCCGAAGGGGTGGATCTTGACCCACCCCTGGACTCCGAACGGGGCGGTGATTCGCCCCAGGACCATCATGCCTGTCAGGCGGCGGCCTTGGCGGCGGTCTTGACCAGACGCTGCACGGTCGGGGACATCTGGGCGCCGTTGGAGGTCCAGTAGTTCAGGCGCTCAAGATTGACGGAGAGGCCATTCTCGCTACCGGAAGCCACCGGGTTGTAGTAGCCCACGCGCTCGATGAAACGGCCGTCGCGACGGTCGCGCGAGTCGGCGGCAACGATGTTGTAGAAGGGGCGCTTTTTGGCGCCGCTGCGGGCAAGGCGGATGACGACCATGGAAAAAGTCCTGAATCGGGTTTCTGGAAAAACGCGCCAATATACGTGAATCGCCAGTGCTGGGCAAGCTTCGCATGGAATGCCTCGCGCCGGGCTTGGCACCAGACCGACGAATGGTATACAAGCTAGCATTGGCGGAATTCATGGATTGGATAGCGCGCGATGGCGGAAAGTCCGGAGGTGGCCGAGGCCCTCACCGAGCCGGCACTGGACCCGGAGGTCGCCGAGGTCGTCCGGTTGCGGGCGCGGGTGGCCCGGTTCGGGACGGGTGAGAGCGACGCTGGCGATCTCGCCGGGGTCGGCCGTCGCCTGTCCGAGCTGGCTCTGCCCTTGCGCGCGCGCTTGGTGACGGCTCAGCTGCCCTTGCCGCGGAACTGCTACGCCGAAGCCCGCGAGATGGTGGACGCACAGTCAGATTGCGCACGCCAGTATCTTCGGATCGCCCAGGAACTGCGATCGCCTTACCTCTACGGATTCCGTGGCAACGGCGAGGTCCTCGAAGAAGGGCTCAACTTGCTGGTCGACGCGTTTGAGACCTGCTGTGTCTCGGGCATCATCCCGCCCCCGGGGTTCTGGCTGGCGTCCCATGGCCTCTACCTGAAGTCCCGCGAGGAAGCCTGCACGGCCGCCGTTGATGCCTACAAGCGGCTGCTCGCCCTGGCGACGATCCAGCCGGAGAGCTTCGCGGCCGGGGAACTGGTGCAGGTCTTCGGGCTGGTCAGCGCCTTTGCCAGCGCCGGTGACGTGGTCAACGGGCACGGGGCCTTGCCGGGCCAGGGCTGGTTCTGGGTCGATGTGGCGCAGGACGCGCCGCCGGTGGCGATCGTCCGCCGCGAACCGCCTCCCCTCGACGATCTCGTATACTTCTCCGCCGCCTCCCTCGCGCGCGTCGTCAGCGACCGTCTGCAGCGGCAGGGTGACGACGCGGGCGACACGGACGGCGCGGAGCGGGCCGAAGTGTCGTCGGCCGACGAGGCCTTGCTGAGGCGGCTGCGCGAACGCTGGGCGATGCCGCCTCGTCGATCGCAGCCGCGCCGGAGGAGCGAGTACCAGGTGCAGGTGTGCAGCGGTCTGGACCAGATCTGGGAGCGCCTGGTCCGTGGTGAGCGTGCCTCCAGTCCGCCGCTGGAGTGGATGGTGCAGAACGAGAGCCCCAGCGGCTTCGCCATCATGCGGGTGGCCGGAATGGGTGGCAGCCTGTCGGCCGGCATGGCGATCGCGCTGCGGCGCGAGCCCGTCTCGCCCTGGTCGATCTGCGTCGTGCGCTGGATCCGCAGCGAACAGCCCGAACAGGTCGAGCTCGGTCTTCAGCTGGTGGCCCAGGCCGCCATCCCGGTCCGCGTTGCCTTTCGTAACGGCCCGTCCTCGAAGAAGCCGGCCCATGCCCTCGTGCTGCCCCCGCTGGAGGCCGTCCGACGCCACCAGGCGGTCCTGGCGCCGGCGGGCACCTACGCGGCACGCCGCTTCATGCTGGTCCATGAGGGCGAGCGGCTCTATGTGGCGCAGGGGCGTCTGCTCAGCCTCGACATGCAGACCGAGGCGATCGAGCTGTTCCAGTTCGAGGTGGATCCCTACCCGATCTAGGTCACGGCCTGGCGTCGGCCGTCGGCGAGCAAGCGGGCGATCGGCTCGTCCATGGGACCATGCAGGCGGGCCAGCCGGTCGGCCAGCGCGATCCCGAGCGGATCGCCGTCCTGCGCCAGGCCTTCGGGCGACACCCCGAGCGTGCGCAGTACCTCCCCCAGTGACAGGACGTCGCACCGGATCGACAGCAACCACTGGCCGGTATCGGAGCTGACCACCCAGCCGGCCTTCACCAGGGTCTCAAGGAGGTCGGCCGTTCGTGCGAGGCCGAGGCCGGTGGACCGGGCCAGCTCCTCGATGCCGGGGGTGGCGCCCTCCTGCTGGGCGGTGTCGAGTCGATCCAGCAGCTTCAGCGCGCCCAGGATGTGGTCCCCCGCGAAGGGGCCCCGGCTGTGGCCGCGCAGCGAGGTTTCCGGCAGGACGGCGACTGCGACGGCGCAGACCAGCACGACCAGCCACGAGAGATAGAGCCAGAGCAGGAACGTGGGCAGCGCGGCGAAGGTGCCGTAGATCAAGGTATAGGTCGGGAACTGCGCCAGATAGAGGGCGAACAGGCGCTGGACCAGCGACAGGAGCAGGGCGGCGAGCAGACCGCCGGCCAGCGCGTGGCGAAGTCGCACCGGCCGGTTCGGGAGCGTCATGTAGAGCAGCGTGAACAGGGCGGCCAGGAGACCGAGCGCGGTCGTGCGCGCGAACGCAGTATGAAACCAGTGGTCGCTCTGCCCGATGAGCCCGAGGGTCAGGCTGGCGATCTGACCGAGCAGGGCGACCGCGACGGCCAGCACCATCGGACCGATGGTGAGGCCGACCCAGTACATGGAGAGCCGTGCGATCAGCGGTCGGCGATGGGCCACCGCCCAGATCTGGTTGAACGCCTTGTCGATGGTGAGGACGAGCATCACGGCCGTGATGATCACGATGCTGGTGCCGATCAGGGTGAGATTGGTGGCCTTCTGGGTGAACTGCAGCGCATAGGTGGCAATGATCTTGCCCGCGGTGGCGGGCAGCAGGTTCTGCATCAGGAAGGTCTGCAGGGCTTCGGCAATGTTGGCGAAGCCGGGTAGGCTGGCGAAGAGGATCAGGCCGACGGTCAGCAGCGGCACCAGGGCCAGCAGGGTCGTAAACGCCAGGCTTGCGGCCACCTGGGGGCAGCGGGAAGCGATCAGGCGATCGCGGAATTTGCTGCCGAAGGCGCGCAGGTAGGCGAACAGGACGGACTCGGCCTCGGGCTGGGGCATGGGACGCGACCGGCAGTGGATATAATCCGCGATTCTATCCAAGCCCCCCCGCCATGCAGGAAATCCTTGTCCTCTACTACAGCTACCGCGGATCGGTGGCGGCCCTCGCTGAGCAGGTCGCGATCGGCATCGATTCGGTCGCCGGCACTGCCGCCCGCGTGCGCACCGTGCCCCGGGTGTCGACCACCTGTGAGGCCAGCGAGCCGGACGTGCCGGCCGACGGGCCCCCGTACGTCGAGGCCAGGGATCTCGAGGAATGCGCCGGCCTCGCGCTTGGCAGTCCGACCCGCTTCGGCAACATGGCTGCGCCGATGAAGTACTTCATCGATGGCACCGGCGGCGCCTGGCACGCGGGCGCACTGGTGGGCAAGCCCGCCTGCGTGTTCACCTCGACGGCGAGTCTGCATGGCGGTCAGGAGAGCACGCTGCTGTCGATGATGTTGCCGCTGCTCCACCATGGGATGCTTCTGCTCGGGCTGCCCTACACCGAATCCGGCCTGACCCGGACACGATCGGGCGGGACACCGTACGGTGCGAGCCACGTGGCCGGGCGCGATGGCGACCCCCGCCTGACCGACGAGGAGGTCGCGCTCTCCCGCGCGCTCGGCCGCCGGATCGCCGAAACCGTGAGACGACTATCCTGATGCCCTCCCTCAAGACCCTGTCGACCCTGTCCGCCACGCTGCTTGTGGCGCTGATCGTGCTGTGCGTGAGCTGGGAGATGTGGCTGGCTCCGCTGCGGCCGGGAGGTTCGTGGATGGTGCTGAAAGGCGCGCTGCTGTTGCTGCCCCTGTTCGGCATCCTGCGTGGCCGCCGCTACACCTACCAATGGACCTCGATGTTCATCCTGTTGTACCTCACCGAGGGTGTGGTGCGTGCAGGAGATCCGGGGCTGGGCGGTCAGCTGGCTCTGACAGAGGCAATCCTGTCCGGCCTGTTGTTCGTCTGTGTGGTCCTCTATGCGCGCAACAGCGCCCCGTCGCGCCAGCGCGGGGCCTGACAACAGGCCGGAGCCCGCGCGGCCACACGGACCGTGTGCTCGCGCCGGATCAGGGAAACGGCGCGACGAGTTTCTCGACCGGCAACTGGAGGTCCTCGCCGGTGCGCTGGAAGTGGGCGAATGCCGCACTGATGCGGTGGCCGCCGTCGTCCAGCAGGTAGGACCTGCCGCAGCCACACACCACGACCCGGATCGGCTGCCGGATGCCGGCCCCTGCCGACAGGCTGTCCGCGATATGGGCAAAGCGCGCGTCCCTGCCGCGCGACCAGTCGATGGGCAGCGCGACCAGCTCGCTGACCGGCATCGAGCACAGCTCGCCGGCCGCGCGGCCCTGTCCGCTCAAGGGCCGACCTGTGGATTCACCTTCTCGAACTTGCCGTGCAGCTTGTTCAAGGCATTGAGGTAGGCCTTCGCCGAGGCGACGATGATATCGGTGTCGGCGCCCTGGCCATTCACTACCTTGCCGTCGCGCGCCAGCCGGACCGTGACCTCGCCCTGGGCGTCGGTTCCGGTGGTGATCGCATTGACGGAGTAAAGCAGCAGTTCGGTGCCGCTGTGAGCGACCGTCTCGATCGCCTTGAAGGCGGCGTCCACCGGCCCCGAGCCGCTCGCGCTCGCCTGGTGTTCCGCGCCGCCGACCGACAGCGTGACCTCGGCCTGGGGCGTCTCCCCGGTCTCGGAATGGAAGCGCGACGACAGCAGGCGGAAGTGCTCGATGTCCGGTGTCAGGGATTCGTCCGACATCAGGGCCTGGAGATCCTCGTCGAAGATCTCGTGCTTCTTGTCGGCCAGCTCCTTGAAGCGGGCAAAGGCCTGGTTGAGCTGTTCTTCCGAGCTGACCGAGATGCCCAGATCCTGCAGCCGGGCGCGGAAGGCATTGCGGCCCGAGTGCTTGCCCAGCACCAGCTTGTTGGCCCCCCAGCCGACGTCCTCGGCGCGCATGATCTCGTAGGTCTCGCGGTGCTTCAGGACGCCGTCCTGATGGATGCCCGATTCGTGGGCGAAGGCGTTGGCACCGACGATGGCCTTGTTGGGCTGGACCGGGTAGCCGGTAATCTGCGAGACCAGCTTGGATGCCGGCACGATCTGCGTGGTGTCGATGTTCGAGGTGACCGGAAAGATGTCGCCGCGCGTACGTACCGCCATCACGACTTCCTCGAGGGAGGCGTTGCCAGCCCGTTCGCCGAGGCCGTTGATGGTGCACTCCACCTGGCGTGCGCCAGCCAGTACGGCCGCCAGCGAGTTCGAGACGGCCAGGCCGAGATCGTTGTGGCAGTGGACCGACCACACGACCTTGTCGGCGTTGGGAATGCGCTCGAGCAACTGGCGGATCGTGTTGGCGAACTGATCCGGCACGTTGTAGCCGACCGTATCCGGCACGTTGATCGTCCTGGCGCCGGCGTCGATGACGGCTTCGAAGATCCGGCACAGGAAGTCGAGTTCCGAGCGACCGGCATCCTCGGCCGAGAACTCGACGTCGTCGGTGTATTTGCGGGCCCATCCGATGGCCTTCACCGCCTGCTCGACGACCTGATCAGGCGTCATGCGCAGCTTCTTCTCCATGTGGATCGGGCTGGTGGCGATGAAGGTGTGAACGCGGCCGCGGGCCGCCGGGCTGATGGCTTCGCCTGCGCGCTCGATGTCCTTCTCGCTGGCACGCGCCAGCGAGCAGACCGTCGACTCCCTGATGACTTCGGCGATCCCGCGGACGGCCTCGAAGTCGCCGTTGGAGGCGGCCGCGAAACCGGCCTCGATGACGTCGACCCGCATGCGCTCGAGCTGGCGCGCAATGCGCAGCTTCTCGTCGCGGGTCATCGATGCGCCGGGGCTCTGCTCCCCGTCGCGCAGCGTGGTGTCGAAGATGATCAGGGCGTCTTTCATGCGCGGCTCCATGGGAATGCGTCCTCGGCCGTCGGGTCGGGCGGGCGCCTCGAGTGGGAATCTGACTATATGTCACCGCCCCGAGGGCGGCAACCGGGCTCAGCCCTCGTCGGCCGGGGGCGGCGCGTCGCCGGCGGGCGCCTGCTTGCGGCGGCGGTTCAGCAGCAGGACGTATCCCGACAGGGCGTAGATCAGGAACAGGATGAACAGCACCAGCGCCGGGTCGATCGAGACGAGCGCGAACGCCAGCATGACCCCGAGAATGACGAAGAACGGCACGCTGCGGCGCAGGTTGATTTCCTTGCCGCTGTAGTAGGGCACGTTCGAGACCATCGTCAGGCCGGCGAAGATCGTCAGCCCGCCGGCAAACCAGCGCAGATCGTGGCCGAGGAAGCCGTTGTCGATGGCGACCCACACCATGCCCGCGACCAGCGCGGCCGCCGCGGGGCTCGGCATGCCCTGGAAGAAGCGTTTGTCGACGATGTCGATGTTGGTGTTGAAGCGGGCCAGACGCAGCGCGGCCCCGGCGCAGTAGATGAAGGCAGCGATCCAGCCGATCTTGCCCATGTCCTTGAGTGCCCACTCATAGACGACCAGTGCCGGCGCGGCGCCGAAGGACACCATGTCGGAGAGGCTGTCGTACTGGGCGCCGAACTCGCTCTGGGTGCGCGTCAGGCGGGCGACCCGCCCATCGAGCCCGTCCAGCACCATGGCCACGAAGATCGCTACGGCGGCGGCTTCGAAGCGCTGGTTCATGGCCTGGACGATGGCGTAGAAACCGGCGAACAATGCGGCCGTGGTGAACAGGTTCGGTAGCAGGTAGATGCCGCGACGGCGGCGTTCGGGGTTGATCAGCGGGGTTCGCGGCATAGGGTCGGGCACGTCGAGCGCAGGGCGCGCAGAGCCTCGATTGTACTCCAGCCCCCGTGACAGTCCGGCGGCAGATCGCGCTCCGGGGGCGTCACCGCCATGCGGCAGACATGAAAAAGGCCGGCGACGCCGATGGGCGCCGCCGGCCTCCTGGCCGCCATGGGCGATCAGTTCTTGGACTGGTCGACCAGCTTGTTCTTCTTGATCCAGGGCATCATTTCGCGCAGCTGCTCGCCGACCGTCTCGATCGGGTGGGCGGCGGTCAGGCGGCGGCGAGCCGTCATCGACGGGTAGTTCGTGCGGCCCTCCAGGATGAACATCTTCGCGTATTCGCCGGTCTGGATGCGCTTCAGCGCTTCGCGCATGGCGTAGCGCGACTCTTCGTTGATGACCTCGGGGCCGGTCACGTACTCGCCATATTCGGCGTTGTTCGAGATCGAGTAGTTCATGTTGGCGATGCCGCCCTCGTACATCAGGTCGACGATCAGCTTGAGCTCGTGGAGGCACTCGAAGTAGGCCATCTCCGGCGCGTAGCCAGCCTCGACCAGGGTCTCGAAGCCCATCTTGACCAGCTCGACCGCACCACCGCAGAGCACGGCCTGCTCACCGAACAGGTCGGTCTCGGTCTCTTCGCGGAAGTTGGTCTCGATCACGCCGCCCTTGGTGCCGCCATTGGCCGCGGCGTAGGAGAGGGCGATGTCGCGGGCCTTGCCGGAGACGTCCTGGTGCACGGCGATCAGGGTCGGCACGCCGCCGCCCTTCAGGTACTCGGAACGCACCGTGTGGCCGGGGCCCTTCGGGGCGACCATCACGACGTCCAGGTCGGCGCGCGGCACGACCTGGTTGTAATGCACGTTGAAGCCGTGAGCGAAGGCCAGCGTGGCGCCCTTCTTGATGTTGGGCTCGACTTCGTCCTTGTAGACCTGCGGGATGTTCTCGTCCGGCAGCAGGATCATGACGACATCGGCGGCCTTGACCGCCTTGGCGATCTCCTCGACCTTCAGGCCGGCAGCCTTGGCCTTGTCCCAGGAGGCGCCCCCCTTGCGCAGGCCAACCGTGACCTTGACGCCGGAGTCGTTGAGGTTCTGGGCGTGGGCATGGCCCTGCGAGCCGTAGCCGACGATGGTGACCTTCTTACCCTTGATGAGGGAGAGGTCGGCGTCCTTGTCGTAATAGACCTTCATGTTCGTCCTTCTATCATTGCGTCGGGGCGAGGCTTGCGTGCGCCGGCTCCCGGTGGTTGCGAGGAATTGCGTGTCAGACCTTGAGAACGCGTTCGCCGCGTCCGATCCCGACCACGCCGGAGCGAACGGTCTCGAGGATCAGGGTCGCGTCGATCGCGGCGACGAAGGAATCCAGCTTCTGCTGGTTTCCGGTCATTTCGATGACGTAGGAGGCGTCGGTGGCGTCGATGATGCGGCCGCGGAAGATGTCCGCCATGCGCTTCATCTCCTCCCGGTCCTTGCCGGTGGCGCGGACCTTGATGAGCATCAGCTCGCGCTCGATGTGCGCCGACTCGGAGATGTCCACCACCTTGACGACGTCCACCAGCTTGTTCAGCTGCTTGTTGATCTGCTCAATGATCTCGTCCGAGCCGGTGGTGACGATGGTCATGCGCGACAGGGACGCATCCTCGGTCGGCGCAACGGTCAGGGACTCGATGTTGTAGCCACGGGCCGAGAACAGGCCGGAGACGCGGGACAGGGCGCCGGCTTCGTTCTCGATGAGCAGGGAGATCACGTGTCTCATGGAGCGCTCTCGATCAGTCGATTCATGTTTCGGGGGCTAAGCGCGGTGCGCCGCCCGGGCACACCGCGACGGGATGTCGGCCTCAGAGGTCCTCGGCGGAGAGGATCATTTCGGTCAGACCCTTGCCGCCCTGGACCATCGGATAGACGTTCTCCGTCTGGTCCACCTGGAAGTCGAGGAAGACGAGGTCGTTCTTGCGGCTGAAGGCCTCGCGGATCGCGCCCTCGACGTCGCCGGGGTTCTCGACCTTGAGGCCGACGTGGCCATAGGCCTCGGCCAGCTTGGCGAAGTCGGGCAGCGAGTCCATGTACGACTCGGAGTAGCGGCCGCCATGGAAGAGCTGCTGCCACTGCCGGACCATGCCCAGGTAGCGGTTGTTGAGGTTGCAGATCTTGATCGGCAGGCGGAACTGCTTGCAGGTGGACAGTTCCTGGATGCACATCTGGATCGAGGCTTCGCCAGTGATGCAGGCCACCGGACTGCCCGGATGGGCAAGCTGGGCGCCCATCGCATAGGGCAGGCCCACACCCATCGTGCCGAGGCCGCCGGAGTTGAGCCAGCGGCGGGGTTTGTCGAACTTGTAGTACTGGGCCGCCCACATCTGATGCTGGCCCACGTCGGACGTCACGAAGGCGTCGCCGCCGGTGACTTCCCAGAGCTTTTCGACAACGAACTGCGGCTTGATGATCTCGTCCGAGTTGCGGTATTTCATGCACTCGCGGCGGCGCCACTCGTCGATCTGCTTCCACCAGGTATCAACCGACTCGGCCTCCGGGCGTGCGCCGCCCGACTCCAGCAGGCGAATCATCTCGTCGAGCACGTCGCGCACATTGCCGACGATCGGCACGTCGACCTTCACCCGCTTCGAGATCGACGAGGGGTCGATGTCGATATGGATGATCTTGCGCGGCTCCTGACCAAAGTGGTTCGGATCGCCGATCACGCGGTCATCGAAGCGGGCGCCGACGGCCAGCAGGACGTCGCTGTAGTGCATCGCCATGTTGGCTTCGTAGGTGCCGTGCATGCCCAGCATGCCGACGAACTGGCGATCGGAGGCCGGGTAGCCGCCCAAGCCCATCAGGGTGTTGGTGACCGGGAAGCCGAGCAGGCGGGCCAGCCTGGTCAGCTGCTCGGCAGCGTCGGACAGGACCACGCCGCCGCCGGTGTAGATCATCGGCCGCTTGGCTTCGAGCAGCAGCTGCAGGGCCTTCTTGATCTGCCCCTGGTGGCCCTTGACCACCGGGTTGTACGAGCGCATCGAGATTTCCCGGGGATACTCGAACTCGCACTTGTGCGCGCAGATGTCCTTCGGGATGTCGACCAGGACCGGGCCGGGCCGCCCCGACGCGGCGAGGTAGAAGGCCTTCTTGATCGTCGTGGCGATGTCGCGCACGTCCTTGACCAGGAAGTTGTGCTTCACGCAGGGGCGGGTGATGCCGATCGTGTCGACTTCCTGGAAGGCATCCTGGCCGATGGCGGCGGTGGGTACCTGGCCCGAGATCACCACCATCGGGATCGAATCGCAATAGGCCGTGGCGATGCCCGTGACCGCGTTGGTGGCACCGGGGCCGGAGGTGACCAGCGCGACGCCGACCCGGTCGGTACAGCGCGCATAACCGTCGGCCGCGTGGACGGCGGCCTGCTCGTGGCGCACGAGTACGTGGCGCACCTTGTCCTGCTTGAACAGCTCGTCATACAGGAAGAGGACGGCGCCACCCGGGTAACCGAAGACGTACTCGACCTTTTCTTCCTGGAGGCACCTGACTACAATCTCCGCACCGGTCAAGACCATCTCCGCACCACCTGAATCATTTGGGGAAACGCGCAACCTTACCGGCCGTCCCGGTTTTGGTCAAGGCGAACCCTGCCCGCCATATGACTGGTTTCCAAAGGAATTTGCGCTGTCTGCCAGCCTGGCGCTGAGCCGCTTCCTCGCGGGCGCGGAGCGGCGCGCCTTTCGCCATGCCCTTTTCGCGCTGCGGGACGAGGGGCTTGCCCTCGATGTGGTCCAGGAGGCCATGACCCGCCTGTGCGTGCGCTACGCGGAGCGGCCGGAGGGTGAATGGCCGCCGCTTTTCCAGCGCATCCTGCAGAATGCCATCCGGGATGCCGCACGACGACGCAAGGTGCGGGACACCTGGATCAGCCTGACGTCTACCCTGGGTTTCGGCGGCGACGAGGGGGCGCCAGGCGACCCGCTCGACGTGCTGGTGGCCGCCGATGACGGCAACGAACGGGACGCGCCGCACCGCCAGGTCGAACGGACCCAGCTGTTGTCGATCATCGAGCGAGAAATCGCCCGCTTGCCGGATCGTCAACGGGAAGCCTTCCTGATGCGTTACTGGGAGGATATGGATACGTCCGAGACCGCTGCCGCGATGGGCTGCTCCGAGGGCAGCGTCAAGACCCATTGTTCGCGGGCAACGCGGACGCTGGCGCAGGCCCTGCGGGCGAGGGGGATCGAACCATGAGACTGAGCGAAGAAGACCGGCTGGCACGCCGCATGGCGCGGCGCCTCGACCTGGGGGGCCTGAGCCCGGCGCAGGCGCGCCGCCTGGCCGACGCCCGCGCGGTGGCCCTCGCCCATGCGCGGACCGGCCCCGCCCATCTGGGCGATGTGGTCCGGGCCTCCTGGCTGCCGGCGACGCGGGCCGCGCTGTCCCTCGCCCTGGTCGCCGGCCTGCTGCTGGGTGGTGTCGAGTGGCAGGCCGCGCGGGAGGTGGAGCGCACCGGACAGCTCGACCGTTCCCTGCTGGTGGACGATCTGCCCATCGGCGCCTATCTCGATGAAGGATTCCGTGAATGGCTCGAATCGCAACCGCGCTCCTGATCTGCGGCCTGCCCCTGGTCGCCGCCCAGGTTCAGGCCCAGTCCGAAGCGCCCCGCTGGGACGAGCTGCCCGCTCGCCTGCAAGGCGTGCTGGGGCCGATCGAGGCGGACTGGAAGCGCATGGACCCCGACCGTCGCCGCAAGTGGGTTGCCATCGTCGAGGCCTACGACACCATGACCCCGGCCGAGCAGCAGAACCTGCTGTCGCGCATGCGCGAGTGGGCCAAGTTGTCCCCGACCGAGCGAGAGCAGGCCCGCGAGCGCTACCGGGAGTGGTTGTCGATCCCGGCCGAGCGGCGCGAGTCCTTGCGTGAGCGATGGGAGGCGTATCAGAATCTGCCGCCCGACGAACGCGCCAGGATCCGAGCCGGTCAGCCACGATGAAGGAAACTCCCAACCTGGGCCGGGTCACGGTCGAACTGGCCGGTCTCCGCCGACGCCTCGCCTCGCTGCTCTACGAGGTCCTGCTGCTGCTCGGCGTGCTCGGACTGACCTTCATGGTGCCGCTCCTGATCATCGGCGTGGTCTGGCAGATCACGCCGCCCGGCTGGCTCGAGTGGCTCTATATCTACGTCGTGCTGGCGGGCTACTTCATCGGGTACTGGCGGCGCGGTGGGCAGACCCTTGCGATGCAGACCTGGCGGCTGAAGCTCGTCGATGCGGACACCGGTCGCGAGGTTTCCCGGGGTAAGGGCCTGGCGCGCTACACCCTCGCATGGTTCTCCCTGCTGTCGCTGGTCGGCATCATCTGGGCCTTCTTCGATCGCGACCGCCAGTTCCTCCACGACCGCCTGGTCGGCAGCCGCATTGTCCTGATGCCACCCGTAAAGCACTGAGCGATCAGCGGCTTCCGTCTTGCTGGCGGGACGCCCCGACGCTATAGTTCGGGCCGGCGGTCAGTGTACCGCCATGATTCCGGGGCCGGAGTGCCCCGATCCCAGTGACGCCGGCGTGCGTCCATGTAAGCCGCGGTGGGGTGCCCCGCACCGTGGCGGTTTCGAAAATCGGGAGCAGTTCCATGCGTTTCGACTTGTTGCGCCGCGGCATGCTGCGCGCTTCGGCCGCCGTTCTGGCCGGCCTTTGCCTGTCCACTTCCTCGCTGGCAGCCGATGTGCTGCGGGTCTCGGCCATTCCGGACGAGTCACCGACCGAGCTCCAGCGCAAATTCAAACCCCTTGGTGCCTACCTCGAGTCGAAGCTCGGCATGGCGGTGCGCTTCGTGCCGGTGACCGACTATGCATCGGTGGTCGAGGCGCTGGCCAGCGACAAGGTCGACCTGGCCTGGCTGGGTGGCTTCACCTTCGTCCAGGCGCGCATCCGCACGGGCGGGACCGCCGTGCCGCTGGTGCAGCGGGCCGAAGATGCGCGCTTCACCTCGAAGTTCATCACCGCCCGCGATGACGTGAAGACGCTGGCGGACCTGAAGGGCGCGACCTTCGCCTTCGGCTCGCCGTCCTCGACCTCGGGCCACCTGATGCCCCGCCATTTCCTGGCCGAGGCGGGGATCGAGCCGGATCGTGACTTCGAGACCGTTGCCTTTTCCGGTGCCCACGATGCCACCGCGGCCTTCGTGCAGGGGGGCAAGGTGGACGCAGGGGCGCTGAATGCCTCCGTGTGGGACAAGCTCGTGGCACAGGGCAAGGTCGACACCGCCCGCGTGCGCGTCTTCTACACCACGCCAGAGTATTTCGATTACAACTGGACCGTGCGCGGCGGCCTCGACAAGGGCCTGGCCCAGCGCATCGCCGACGCCTTCGTGGCGCTCGACCCGTCCCGGCCGGAAGACAAGGCGATCCTCGACCTGCAGCGGGCGTCGCGTTTCATTCCGACCCGCGTCGAGAACTATGCCGGCATCGAGGCAGCCGCGCGCAGCGCCGGCCTGCTGAAGTAGGGCGCCCCGATGCCCGGGATGGCGGTCTGCCTGGAAGGCGTCTCGGTAGTCCATGCCAATGGCCAGGTTGCGCTGTCCGGCATCGACCTGTCGGTCCGCAGGGGCGAGCGGGTGGCCGTGATCGGACCGTCCGGCGCCGGCAAGACCACCCTGCTGCGGGTGATCGGGCTCGCCCTGGCACCGGCCCGTGGCACCTGTGAGGTGCTGGGTCAGGACCCCTGGCGAGTCGGGTCTCGCGCACTCAGGCGGCTGCGCAGCTGCATCGGGCATCTCCACCAGGCACCCCCGATCCCGCCTCGCCAGCGGGTCGTCCATGCGGTACTGGCGGGCCGTCTCGGGCAGTGGCCCTGGTGGCGCAGCCTGGTCTCGCTTCTCCTTCCCGCCGATGCGGCCGGCGCCGCGCGCGAGCTGGCCCGCCTGGAACTCGAGGAGCGTCTCTTCGAGCGCTGCGACCGCTTGTCCGGCGGACAATTGCAGCGGGTGGCCCTCGCACGGGTGCTGTATCAGCGCCCCGGCTTGCTCCTTGCGGACGAGCCCGTCTCGGCCATGGACCCGGCCCTGGCCGAGCTGACGGTTGGTCTGCTGGCCCGCGAGGCCAGCGAGCGCGGGGTTGCGCTGGTGGCCAGCTTGCACGCAGTCGACCTGGCCCTGCGGCACTTCGACCGCGTGATCGGCGTCCGCGACGGGGCGCTTGCGTTCGACCTGCCGGTTGGCAAGGTGGGGCCTGCAGAGCTTGACGCGCTCTATGCGTCGTCGCCGGGCCGTCGCCGCGAGGCCGTCGCCGCGCCGGCGATGCGCCGGGTCGCCCCGCAGTCCTGGACCGCGCGCCCGCTCGCCTGCCGGTGAGACACGCGCGCGATCCGGCGGCGCGGGCGCGCCTGGGCTGGACGCTCGTGGCGCTGGTCCTGCTGTGGCCGGCGCTGGTTGTCACCGAGTTCCGCCCGCTGGCCCTTCTCGACCCGCGCAACCTGGACGCCATGGGGCACTTCCTGGGTGCCTTCTGGCCGCCGGATACCTCGGCCGAGTTTCTCGCGCTGCTGGCCACCGCCACCCTCGAAACCCTGGCCATGGCGACCGCCGGCATTGCGCTGGCCTGGGTGCTCGCAATCCCGATGGCCCTGATGCTCACCCGGTCATTGTCGATCGGCAGGCTGGCCGGGCGTCGCAGCGCCTGGTGGGCGCGCGGGCTGCGGGGCGGTGTCCGCGGCGTACTGCTCGTCCTGCGTGGCGTGCCGGAGCTGGTCTGGGCGCTGGTGTTCGTGCGTGCACTCGGGCTCGGTCCCGCGGCGGGCGTGCTGGCCCTCGGAGTGACCTACGGCGGCATGCTCGGCAAGGTCTATGCGGAGATCCTGGAGTCGGCGGACCAACGCCCGGTACGAGCCCTCCTGGAAGCGGGCAGCGGTCGCCTGCCGGCCCTGGCCTACGGGCTCGTGCCGTCGTGCGCCCAGGAGCTGGTGTCCTACACCGTCTATCGTTGGGAGTGCGCCATCCGTGCCTCGGTGGTGATGGGCTTTGTCGGCGCTGGCGGCCTCGGCCAGCTCATGGATCAGTCGATGAAGATGCTCGACGGCGGTGAAGCGGCGACGATCCTTGCCACCTTCCTGATTCTGGTGCTGGCTGCCGACCAGCTCTCGGCCCGGCTGCGGAGCGTCCTGTCGTGACGCGGCCGTCGCCACGCCTGCTTTGCGTGCCGTGCGTACTCGCGCTGGGTGCCAGCCTCTCGGCGGTGTTCGCGAGCTTCGCCTACCTGGATCTCCCGCTGGGTGATCTGTTCGCACCGGGCGCACTGACGGGCATGGCGGGCTTCCTGGCCGGCTTCTTCCCGCCGGATCTCGATCCGACGTTCCTCGGGAAGGTGGGGCGGGCGACGATCGAGACGTTCGCCATTTCCGTGCTGGGCACCTTGCTCGCCGTGGTGGCGGGCGCCGGATTCGCCATCACGGCAGCCGGGCGTGCCGGCGTGCTGCCCCGCCTGGCGACGCGCTTCCTGCTCAATGGCCTGCGCTCGGTGCCCGAGCTGGTGTGGGCCACGCTGATGGTGCTCGCAGCCGGGCTGGGGCCCTTTGCCGGGGTGCTGGCGCTGGCCCTGCACACCGCCGGCGTCCTCGGGCGGCTGTTCGCCGAAGCCCTCGAGAACGCCCCGGCGGCGCCGGAAGCGGGCCTGCGCGAAGCGGGTGCGGGCGCCCTGCCGGCCTTCCTCTACGGAACGCTGCCCCTGGTCAGCGCCCAGTGGATCGCCTATGGGCTGTATCGCTGGGAAATGAACATCCGGATGGCGGCGATCCTGGGCTTCGTCGGCGCCGGCGGACTCGGCGCGATGCTCTACTACGAGCTCTCGCTGTTCCATGAGGCGCAGGCCTGCACGGTCATCGTTGCGATGCTGCTGTTGTCCGCACTGGTCGATGGCGTCAGTGCGTGGATTCGCGCGGATCGACCCCCGCGGCGACTCTAGCTATGCTGATGGGGTGGCCGCGAGAGGAGGGAGTGATGAACACGAAATGGTGGATGCCGGTCTGCTTCGCATTGAGCCTGACGGCCTGCGGCGGCGGGTCGGGCGGTGGAGATGGCGATGGCGGTGGGGACGGTGGTCCGGTGGCGGACGCCTCGCTGCTGCGGGCGGCCAGTGACACGGAACTCGAGCAATCGCTCAAGCAGGCCCTGGCGACGCCGCAGGCGGCGGTCGAGTTCTCGCTTGCGCCGGTGGCCGGTGACGCGGGCAGCGACTTCTCCGGCACCTACACGGTGGAGCCGCTGGTCGATGAGATGGATGCCGTCCGCTACGACGGCGACCACCTCTTCGTGGCGCCCCAGCGCTTCGTCTCGTGCTGCTTCGTATTCGACACCCTGCTGCCCCCCGGGCCACCGGAAACGGGTGGAGGCCGGGCCATCCGCATCCTGTCGACCGACGCCACCTCGGCGAGCGCGGTCGAGGTCGGCTCGATCGCGCTCGAGGACAGTGTCTCGGTGCAGGGCCTCTACGTCGCCGGAACGCGCCTGTTCGCGCTGACGGGGGAAGCCTTCTATGGCAGCTACGGTGCCTTCTGGAGCGACATTGCGATCTGGGCCCCCGAGCAGGCGGGCTTCCGGATCTACGACGTCTCCCGCCCGGAGGCGCCAACGTTGGCGGTCGCGGCGACCCTCGACGGCGTCTTCGTGGACAGCCGCCGCATCGGCGACACGGTGTATCTCGTCAGCCGCTTCACGCCGGGCCTGCCGCAGCTCGAGCTGCCCGTGCAGGATGCTGCCCAGGCGGCGCGCAACGAGGCGGCGCTCGCGGCGCTGGACCTCGCGGATCTGCTGCCTGCCATCACCCTCGATGGCACGACGCGGCCCCTGGTCGGCGCCGACGACTGCTTCCTCGCGACGGACGAGGTCCGCGCCCCCTACGCCGTCCTGACCACGGTCACGGCGATCCCGCTCGACCAGCCGGAAGCCTTTCGCAGCATCTGCTACAACGAGGAGGCCTATGGGCTGTACGTGTCGGAAGACGCGATCTATCTGACCCAGCTCGTCTTCCCGACCTCGGCCGCCGCGGGTGCCACGCGCATCCACAAGTTCGCCCTTGCCGGTACCTCGGTGGCCTACCGTGGCTCGGTCGAGATCGATGGCCAGGTCTGGACAGGGGGGCAGGGCGACTTCCGGCTGAGCGAGCGTGACGGCGTGCTGCGTGTTTTCGCGACCACCTATACCGCGGTCGCGGGCGACCCGCTCGACCACCATTTGCTCACGATCCGCGAGACGGCCGCGGGGGGTGCCCTCGAAGTGATCGGCCGGCTGCCCAGCGCGACCCGTCCGGAGCCCATTGGCAAGCCGGGCGAAGCGCTCTATGGCGTGCGCTTCGTCGAGGACCGGGCCTACGCGGTGACCTTCCGGCAGACGGACCCCCTGTACGCGTTCGACCTGTCCGACCCGGCCAATCCGGTGGCGACCGGACAGCTCGAAGTGACGGGCTTCTCCGACCTGCTGCATCCGGTCGGGGACGGCCTGCTGCTGGGGCTGGGCGCCGCCGACAGCGGGGGCGTCAAGCTGGAGTTGTTCGACGTGTCCGATCCCGCCAACCCCCGTTCGCGAGGCAGCCAGGTACTGGGGGGCGCCGGCTCATACAGCGACGCACGCTATGACCGGCACGCCTTCACCTATCTGGCGAACGGCGGTGGCGATGGAATCGACCGCCTGGCGATCCCCGCGGTCGTGTCCGAACCGGACGCCGCCGGTGTGCCGCCGCAGTCGGGACTGTATCTCTTCGAGATCCAGGGTACCGGCGACCCGGCCACGGCGGCCCTGCAATCCGCGGGTGCCCTGCTGCCCGCTGACAACAGCACGCCCGGGGCGCGCCATCGCGCCTTCCTGCACGCAGAGAGCGTCTTCTACGTGCGCGACGCCATCGTCTGGGGCGCCCTGTGGGCGAGCGCGTCGAACGCCCGGGGTCCCTTCTGAATGCCTCGTGCGCGCGCGCCGTTTTGCGGAGCGGGCTGGCGAGGTCGTACACTGCCCGGGCGCGCGTGACGACGCGTGCCCGTTCCCCAGAATGCACCAACCCCATTGGAGTGCCTGATGTCGTCTCCGTCCTCCCGCAGCCCCGTGCAACGTGCCGCATACCGGCCTCTGTCCTGGGGGGTGGAATCGGTCGAGCTGAGTTTCGTGCTCGATGCGGAGCAGACCTTGGTGCGCAGCCGCATGCAGTGCCGCCGCAACCCGGAGGCCGAGGCCGGCCCGCTTGTCCTCAATGGTGACGGCGTCGAGCTGGTCGCGCTGACCGTCGACGGCGTCGCGCCGGCCGAAGGGCTGGTCCACGAAGCGCCAGACCTGCTGACCCTGGTGCTGGCGGGCGAGGCGGCCGAGGTCGAGATCGTGACCCGCATTTCGCCGCGGTCCAATACGGCGCTGTCCGGACTCTACGAGTCCCAGGGCGGGCTGTTCACCCAGTGCGAGGCCGAAGGGTTCCGGCGCATCACCTGGTTCCCGGACCGCCCCGACGTGATGGCCCGCTTCACGGTCACGCTGGAGGCCGACGCGGCGACCTATCCGGTTCTCCTCTCCAACGGCAACCTGGTCGAGCAGGGCAGCCTGCCGGGCGGGCGCCACTTCGCCCGCTGGGCGGATCCTTTTCCGAAGCCGAGCTATCTGTTCGCGCTGGTGGCTGGCGCCTATGTTCCCCTCGAGCGGACGGTCGCCACCGCGTCGGGACGCAAGGTGCTGCTGCAGGTCTGGGTCGAGGACGGCATGCTCGATCGCGCCATCCATGCAATGGACTCGCTCGAACATGCGCTGCGCTGGGACGAGACCCGTTTTGGCCTGGAACTCGATCTCGACCGCTACATGATCGTCGTCGCGTCGGACTTCAACATGGGCGCGATGGAAAACAAGGGCCTCAACATCTTCAACGCCAAGTACGTGCTTGCGGCCCCCGACACGGCGACCGACACCGACTTCGAGAATGTCGAGAGCGTCGTGGCCCACGAATACTTCCACAACTGGACCGGCAACCGGGTCACCTGCCGGGACTGGTTCCAGCTCACGCTCAAGGAAGGCCTGACGGTCTTCCGCGATCAGGAGTTTTCGGCCGACATGCTGGCTGCGGCCGGTGGCGAGTCGGCCCGCGCGGTCAAGCGCATCGACGACGTGCGCGTGCTGCGCTCGGTCCAGTTTGCCGAGGATGCGGGGCCAATGGCCCACCCGATCCGGCCGGACAGCTACCTGGAGATCAACAACTTCTACACCGCCACGGTCTACGAAAAGGGCGCGGAGGTGATCCGGATGCTGCAGACGCTGTTGGGACGGGAAGGTTTCCGCAGCGGCATGGACCTGTACTTCTCGTATTTCGACGGCCAGGCGGTGACCTGCGACGACTTCGTCGATGCAATGTCCGAGGCCACCGGCGTCGATCTCGATCTCTTCATGCGCTGGTATGCCCAGTCCGGCACGCCGCGGGTACGCGCCGAGGGGCGCCACGATGCGGCGGCGCGCACCTACACGCTGAGCCTCGCGCAGCGCACGCCGGCCACGGCAGACCAGGCAGACAAGCAGCCCTTGCACATCCCCGTCGCCGTCGGTCTCATCGGGCCGGACGGGGCCGACCTGCCCCTGCGGCTCGAGGGCGAGGCACACGATGCCGGCACGACGCGGGTGCTCGAACTGAAGGGCGAGGCGGCGACGTTCACCTTTGTCGATATCGACGCGCCGCCGGTCCCCTCGCTGCTGCGCGGTGCGTCGGCGCCGGTGATCCTCGAACTCGACGAGAGCGACGCCCAGCTCGCGTTCCGGATGGCCCATGATGCCGATCCGTTCAACCGCTGGGACGCCTCCCAGCGCTACATCGAGCGGGTGGTCCTGGCGCTTGCCGCGAACCCGTCGGATACCGTGCCGGAAGCCTTCCTCGCCGCCTGGGGGGGGCTGCTCGACGACGTCGCGCTCGATCCGGCCTTTGTCGCCCAGGCCCTGTCGCTGCCCGGCGAGGCCTATCTGCTCGAGCGGATGGCGCCCGCCGAGCCGCAGGCTCTCCGTGCGGCCCTGCAGCAGCTGATGCGCACGCTGGGCATGCGCTGCGCCGAGTCGCTCGCGGCAACCCTTGCGCGCTGCACGGTCGACGGGCCCTATCGCTATCATCCGGCGGATGCCGGGCGCCGCGCCCTGGCGGCGCTTGCGCTGCGCCTGCGCTGCGCCGCCGGCCTGCCCGGGGCCTGCGAAGCAGCCGTCGCGCAGCATGACGCCGCTGCCAACATGACGGACCGGATGGCAGCCCTCGGTGCGCTGATGACGGGCCCGGCCGGTTTGCGCGATGCGGCCCTCGCGTCGTTCCGGCAACGCTTCGCCGGCGATGCGCTGGTACTCGACAAGTGGCTGGCCATCCAGGCGTCTGCCTGGCGCTGGCACGCCGACGACGTCCCGGCTCTTGAGCGTGTCTCGGCTCTCTACGCCGATGGCACCTTCGACGCGGGCAATCCGAACCGGATCTACGCCTTGCTGGGCGCTTTCTTCCGCGCCAACCCGGCCGAGTTCCACCGGCCGGACGGCGCCGGCTACGACTTCTGGGCCGAGCGGGTCATCGAGCTCGACGGTCGCAACCCGCAGGTGGCGGCGCGCATGGCCCGCAGCCTGGATCGCTGGCGCAACCTGTCGTCGTCCCTGCAGGGGCCGGCCCGTCGCGCGCTGGAGCGCGTCGCTGCGCACCCGGGCCTGTCGGGCGACGTGGCCGAGGTGCTGGATCGGGCGCTGGCCTGATGCGCCGCGTCGCCGTCGCGCTGATGTTCGCGGGGCTGCTGTCGCCGGTGCTCGCGCAGGACCAGGCCGAGTTCCGGCGCTGCTTGTCGGGCCTTCGCGTCCAGGCAATCGAGAAGGGCATTGCGCCCGCGACGCTCGATCGGGAACTGGCGGGGCTTCAGGCCGACTTCACGGTCCTCGAGCGGCTCGACTATCAGCCCGAGTTCCGCACGCCGGTGTGGGACTACCTTGCGGCCCTGGTGGACGACCAGCGGGTCGAGGACGGCCGGGCGCAACTGCAGCGCCACGCGCAGACGCTGGCGGATATCGAGCGGCGCTATGGCGTGGACCCCGCGACCGTGGTGGCGGTCTGGGGCGTGGAGAGCGATTTCGGCAAGAACTTCGGCGGCCGGGCGCTGCTCGAGTCCCTCGGCACGCTGTCGTGCTTCGGACGCCGGCAGAGCTACTTCAGCGGCGAGTTCATTGCCGCGCTGGGCATCATCGACGAAGGCAGCCTCGCGGCCGAGAAGCTGCGGGGGTCCTGGGCCGGCGCCTTCGGCCACACCCAGTTCATGCCCTCGACCTACCTGCGGCTGGCGGTCGATTTCGATGGCGATGGTCGTCGCGACCTCGTCGACAGCATCCCTGACGCCCTGGCCTCGACCGCCAACTTTCTCGCCAAGGCGGGGTGGCAGCGCGACCAGCCCTGGGGCTTCGAGGTCTCGCTCCCTGACGGCTATGACCTGAGTGGCGAAGGGCGACGCACCAAGCGGAGCCTGGCCGAGTGGCGCGAGCGCGGCGTGGCGCGGGTCGACGGCGCGCCCCTGGGCCCGGATTCGGCGCGTGCCGGCCTGGTGCAGCCGGCCGAAGGCGGCGGGCCCGCCTTCCTCGTCATGAAGAACTTCGACGCGATCTATTCGTACAACGCATCGATGAGCTATGGCCTGGCGATTGCCCACCTCGCCGACAAGCTGCGCGGCGGTGGGGGCTTCATCGCACCGTGGCCAACCGACGATCCGCCCCTGGATCGCGCCGGCCGTCGCGAGCTGCAGACCCTGCTGACGGCACGCGGTCACGACATCGGCCCGATCGACGGCGCGATCGGTGCCCGCACGCGGGCCGCGATCCTGCTCGAGAAGCGTCGCCTCGGCTGGGACGAAACGCCCCGGGCCGGGCAGAAGCTCCTGAACGCGCTGCGCGACGCGGCGCCCTGAATCCCGTCGTCGATCCGGGCGACAACCGCCGAGGTCAGCGGGCCCGCTGACCTCGGGCTTCAGCGCGATTGCCCGCCGGGCCCGTCAGGCCTTGGCCCGCCGCCGCTGCGCCAGGGCGCCCATGGCGAGCATCAGTGCCGCCAGCAGCCCCACGCCCCATTCCGACAGGGTCGGGATCGCGGTGACCGACCCCGCCAGTGGCAGCGGTGGGGGCGGGGGATCCACGGGAATGTTGTTGTTGATCATGTCCACCGTCGGCCGGGGGAAGCTCAGGTAGTAGGTGGTGTCCTGGCCGACGGCCGGCGCGCCGGTCACCCCCGATACGTCGCCACCGGCGAAGCCGCCGGGGGCGGTCGATGGTGGAATCGCCGTGCTCGGGAAGGTCAGCCCGGCGGCGGAGACCGCCAGCGTGTAGGTGCCGGCCGGCGCCGAAGGCAGCAGCAGGAACTGGTACAGGCCGTCGGCGCCAACCACCTGGGTCAGGCTGCCGCCCACGACGTCGGTCGCGTCGAAGCCCGCCGGGCCGCCCAGGGTCACCTGGGCACCATTGACCGGAAGGCGCGTGGCGCTGTTGTACACCACGCCGGAAGGATCCAGCGGCAGGCTCTGGTTGAGCACCGGGGTGCCCGATTCGATCCGGATGCCCGACAGCTGGCTGACACTGGCGAGGCCTCCATGGCCGGCCGGGTCACCATCCACCGGCATCGGTCCGCTGCTGATGGTCTGGCCGAGCGGATTGAGGAAGCGCACCGTGTAGCTGCCATTGGCCAGGCCACTGAACTGGTAGCTGCCGTCGCTGGCGGTGGTGACGCGGCCGAGCAGCAGCTCGCCCCCCATGCCCTCGGCGAGCAGTTCGACGATCCAGTCCTGGCGGCGCGGCTCACCCGGGTCGACGACGTCGTCGCCGTCGAGGTCGTACCAGACGGTGCCGGCAATCGCGCCGGTCGGCGCCGCGGCGGAGAACGAGGTTGTCGCCTGGCTGGTGTTGTTGGCCGGATTGCTGTCGGTCGCCGTCGTCGCAATGGCGCTGGTCGCCGTCACCGAGCCGGACGCCGGGGCGGTGTAGGTCACGACCAGGTCGAGGCGCTCGCCCGGCGCCAGGCTGGCCGGCAGGTTGCAGCCGCTCAGGGTGGTGCCGTCCCAGGTACATGCCACGCCCTGGTGGGTGATCGTTACGCCACCGGGTGCGCCCGAGAGCGTCAGGTCGTAGCTGCTCACCGGGCCGCTGGCCGGGCCGCCGTTGGTGTAGGTGAGCTGCGACACGACGAGGGTGCCGGCGCTCGCGCTGACCGGAGCGCTAACCGTGGTGGCGAGATCAACCGTCGTCGAAACGACGACGACCGTGGTGGCCTGGTCGGTGTTGTTCGATGGATCGGCGTCATTGGTCGCGGACACCGTCGATGTGCCGGTGATCGAGCCGGACACCGGTGCGGTGAAGACGATGTCGAGCGTGACCACCTGGCCCTGCGCCAGCGTGGCGGGCAGGTTGCACCCGCTGACGACGCCGCCCGAGAAATTGCAAGGCACGCCATTGTGCTGGACCGTCGCGCCTGGCGGCAGGCCGGTGAGCACGTAGCCGATGCCGCTGGCGTCGGCGACGCCCAGGTTGGTGAAGCTTGCGGTGGCGTGCACCGTGGCGCCGGGCGCCGCGGTGGCTGGCGCGGTGAACCAGGTCGTGACATCTGCGACCGTACCGCTCGACAGGGTCGTGGGGGCTTCCGCCTGGTTGTTCGACGTCGGCGTCTCGCCTGGCGTGGTCGTCGTGATGACAGCCGTGGCGTTGAGCGTCAGGGTGCTTCCCGCCGCGCTCGGCGCGATCGTTCGCGTCATGGACGCTACCCGCTTGAGCCCGGACGTGACTGGAGCGGACAGGGTCGTGGCGAGACTGGCGGGCGCCGAGAAATCCGCGATCATGTCCACCTGCAAGCCGGTGGGCAGGATCTCGGGGAGGCCGCCGACGATCACCATGCCGGTGGCGGCATCGTAGTCGCAGCTCGCACCGCTGCAGGTTACGTCGCCGAGGCCTGCCGGCAGGAGCAGGCGGTACTCGACGCCGCCGGCCGTGGCCGGTCCCTGGTTGCCGAAGGTGACCAGGACGCGAACCGTGTCGCCCGGCGCGACACTGGCGGGGGCATCGATGCGCGCGACGACATCCGGTACGAGCGCGGCCGACACCGTCGTCGTGCCGGTTCCCGGGTTGTTCGCGAGATGGCTCTCGCCCGTCGCCGACATGTCGCTGGCGACCGTGACGCTGCCGCTTGCCGGCGCGGTGTAGCTCAGTTGCACGTCGAAGTGCTCGCCCGGCTGAAGGGTCGCAGGCAGCCCGCAGCCCGACAGCGCGCCGGTACCGGCCGACCAGGTGCACAGGGCACCACGATAGCGGAACTCGATGTCGGTGACGGCGGCACCGGACAGGGACGCCGCATAGGCCGTGGGGGCCGGATCCGGGCCGAGGTTGCCGAAGGTGAGCGCGACGGCCACCCGTGCCCCCGCCGGACTGGTGGCGGGCGCGGCCACGAGGCTATAGACATCGGGCTCGCTGGCCACGCCCTCGACGACCGTGGTGTCGTCGTCGGTGTTGTTGCCGGGCACGGCGTCGCCGGTGGCGCTGGTTGTGGCCACCAGCGTGACGCTGCCGCTGGCCGGTGCGGTATAGCGCACGCTGAGCGCAACCTGCTGGCCGGCGGCGAGGGTGGTCGGCAGACCGCTGAACGTCAGCACGCCGCTACCGGCATCGTAGCTGCAGGCGATGCCGTTGCCGGCGCAGCCGACGCCGACGAGGCCGGCGGGCAGGGTGGCGCCATAGGCCATGCCGGTGGCCGCGGTGGCGCCCAGATGGGTGAACACCACATCGACGGACACTGCGCTGCCGGCCAGTGCGCTGGGCGGGGCGACGACCGAGACCGCCACATCCACCAGCGAGCTGGTCACCGCCGTGCTGTCCGTGGCGGTATTGTTGCCGGTCGGCGTCTCGCCGCCGGTCGTGGTCGCGATCGTGGTCGTGACGGCCAGTGGTCCGGTGGCCGGCGCCGTGTAGCTGAGCCGGTAGCCGGCCGTCTGGCCGGGCACCATCACGGTCGGCAGGCCACTGACGACGACCAGGCCCGTGGCCGGGTCGTACTGGCAGGCGACGTGGCTGCAGCTCACGCCATCCAGGCCGGTCGGCAGCTGGAGGGTGTAGGAGATGCCTTCCGCCGTGGCGTCGCCCTGGTTGCCGTAGGAAACGAGCAGGGTCAGCGTTTCGCCGGGCGCCACGCTGTCGGGCGCGTCGACCGTCGCGAAGACGTCGGGGGCGGCGAGCACCACTGCCTCGACGCCGAAGTTGAGCCCGTTGACGTCCGCGCTGGCGTCGATCGCGGTGAGTCGGCCGTCGACGCTGCCGTCGACCACCCCTGCGACGTTCTCGCCAGTGGATTGCCAGCCGCTGGAGGTGCTGGCCGCCGCCGAGAACGTACTGCCGACGACCGGCGAGGCGGTCGTCAGCGTGGCGACGTAGCCGGTGCCGGCCGGCACGCCGGCGCTCCACTGGCCGTTCGAGGCAACGCTGGCCACCGCGAGCACCTTGCTGACGCCATCGGTGACGACGACCCGTGGCGCTGCCAGGCCGGTACCGGCCTCGCTACCGTTGGCGATCGCGTCACCGGCGGTGCCGCCGCCGGCGCCATCGTCCGCGAACACCAGGCCCGCGAGACTGCGGCCCTCGGCGATGCCGAAGTTCGCACCGCCGCTGCTGCCGTCGGTCACGGTCGCCGACGCCGGATCGTTGGCCGTGGTCAGGAAGTGGGTGGCAGGCAGGACCGGGTCGATCAGGTAGCTGCCGGCCGGCACGCTCGGGAAGCTGTAGTCGCCCAGCTGGTTCGTGTAGGCCGTCGCCACGAGCGCACCGCCGACCGCGTTGCGCAGCTGGACCGCAATGCCCAGCAGGCCCGGTTCGCCGGCTCCATGCGCCTGGTTCAGGTCGCTGTCGAGCCAGACGGTCCCGGCCAGGGCGCCCAGCGGACCGCTGGCAGTGACATAGCCGGTGTCGTCGCGGACGCTGCCGCCATCCGGCACGAGGACCGTGTCCGGGTCGCTGCCGTCGGCGCCGCCCGTCAGTACCTGGGCAGCGGGGAGCGTGGCGTCATCCACGTCGACGATCGTGCTGCCCGCCGAGACGACGCGGCTGAAGCGGCCGGCGCCGTCGGTGAGCGCCACATAGACGGTCGCAGTGTCGTCGATCAGCGTCACCGCGACGCCGGGCAGGGGCGTGTCGACGGCGGGATCGAAATCGCCATTGCCGTCGAGGTCGCGATAGACGATCCCCTCGACGAGGCCGGTTCCGGCGGCGAGCACGGTGACGTCCTCGGCGGTGGTGCGCAGGGCGTCGAACTGGCCGAGGCCCACGCCGCTGGCGCCGAGGGCCACGCCGTTCTGGTAGGTCGCCGGACCGACCGAGGCGTCGATGTCGGCGGTGAATCGTATCGTGGTGGTGCCCCCCGCCGGCACGCTGACGGTCCACTGGGGGCGACCCCCGTCGCTGCCGACGAGCACCGGGTCCGGTGCCGGCGTGCCGCCGATCGTGGTCGTGCCCACCTGGTAGGTGAAGCCGGGCGGCAGCTCATCGAGAACCGTGACCGGTGTGACGGGGCTTGCGGTGCCGTTGCTCACCACGAGGGTCCAGTCGGCCGTGCCGCCAGCCGCGGCGAGGGGTGTGGTGGTGAACTTGTCGACGGTCAGGCCGCCGACCGTGGTGACCAGGGTGCTGGCACACGATGCCGGTGGCGATCCGCCGGTGCAATAGTCGGCATCCGTGATCAATGCCTGGTTGGTCTGGCTGCCGGCGGTCGTCGGGATGGCCTCGACCTGGACTGTGCCGCTGGCGCCCGCGGGCAAGGTGCCAATGGTCCAGGAGACGGTGCCATTGGCGTCGATCGCCGGCGCCGAATCGGCAACCGGCGAGGCGCCAGCATAGCGCCAGCCGGCCGGCAGGACATCGCTGACGACCACGCCGCTGGCATCGGCCGTGCCTTCGTTGCGGTAGGTGAGCGACCAGGTCGCGCCGAGCAGGACATCCGCGCCCGAGGTCGCGGTGACCGGCGTGTCGAGCTGCACGCTGTTGCCGGCGACCGAGACAATGCGGGACTGGGTGCCGTTGATGCGCAGGATGTTGCCGACGCCGAGCCGGCTCGCATCCTCCACGAATACCTGGCTGCTGGCCGTCGCCGCGCTGCTCAGGCGGGTCGCGGGCAGGGGCAGGCTGCCCGGCCCGCCCTTGACAATCGACAGGATCGGCCCGGCATTGACCGTGCTGGCGGCGGTCGCCGTGCGCAGCGGGCTGTTGCTTGAACTGGCACTGGCGACGTTGGTGAGCGTGGTGGCGCCGCTCGGCATCACATCGCCGATCCGTGCCTGGAAGCTCAGGGTTGCGCTCGCGCCACTGGCGAGGGTGCCTACGTCGTAGACGACGCGGTTGCCCACCGGATCAAAGCGGCCACTGCCCGTATCGGCAGTGATGCCGCCCAGGAAGCTCATGTACGAGAGGATCGGATCGCGAACGACCACGTCCTCGGCGTCGCCGCTGCCGTCGTTGGTGACGACGAGGGTATAGGTCAGGGTGTCGCCGGCTGCCGGTGTGGCCGAGTCCACCGACTTGCTGATGGTTAGATCCGGATTGGTGCTGATGCTGACCGTGACGGTCTCGCTGGTGCAGGTCGCGGGCGGCGTGGCGCCGGTGCAGGTGTCGGCATCGGCGACGGTCGCCTGGTTGTCGAGGGTGGTGATGCCGCTGGCCGGGCTGCCGGCGACCTGCATCCGCACGGTGGCGCTGGCGCTCGCGCCGGAGGCCAGGGTGCCCACGGACCAGGTCAGCGTCCCGCCGGCCTCGAGGCAACTGCCGCTGCCCGACACGCAATCGACGAATGCGTAGTCGCCGGTCACCGGCAGCACGTCGCTGACGACCACGGCCGAAGCAGCCCCTTCGCCGGCGTTCAGGACGGTGAGGGTGTAGGACGCGATCTGCCCCGGCAGGAGGGAGGTGTCATCGACCGTCTTCGACACCACCAGCTTGGGGCTTCCGCTGCTGCCGCTGCCCTCGACAAGGGAGCTGGCGCTTGCCGTTTTCGGGCTGGTCTCGGTACTCTCGATGGTCGCTGTGTTGAGCAGCTCCGTGAGGCCCGACAGGTCGCTGTCGACGTTCACGGTGACCGTTACGCTGCCGGAGGCGCCGCCGGCGAGCGTGCCCAGGTTCCAGCTCACGTTGCCCGGCGTACCGGCGTCATGCACGCCGCCGCCGGTGCTCGCCGAATAGCTCGTGCCGGCCGGCAGGGCATCGATCAGCGTGACATTGGTGG
This sequence comes from Rhodocyclaceae bacterium, assembly GCA_050303815.1. GTDB lineage: Bacteria > Pseudomonadota > Gammaproteobacteria > Burkholderiales > Rhodocyclaceae > Cognatazoarcus. The sequence goes on along the minus strand of JBNLCM010000198.1, from coordinate 4,899 downwards.
CCTGGGTGACCGTACTGGTGTTGGCGTAGCCGATCGTGTAGGTGATCGTCTGCCCGCCGGTGCCGTCGGCGACGCTGGTGGCGCTGGCGCTTTTCTCGATCACCAGGTTGGCCGGGGGGGGCGCGCAGACCTGGGTGAAACTGCTGGCCGAGTCCACCTGCAGCTCCATGGTCGTGGCCTTGTTCTGGGCCATCACGACCTCTACCACGATCAGCAGGCGGTGATCCTTCTGGATGGCCCCGGAGGGCGCGACACTCGACAGCGACACCGGCGGGGTCGGGCTGCCATTGTCCGTGTAGCTCGCGGAGCCGAGAAGGACCTCGGCCCCGGTGCCCGGGTCATAGTCGTAGATGGACACCTGGAGGGTCAGGTTCGCATTGGCCGCGCCGCCGAGCGCGGCCGACTTGGTGTAGTAGATCTGACCGCTGAAGCTCGAGCTGCCGTCGAAGTTCACCAGCTGTCCCGAGGCCGGATCCTGGTAGAAGCGCCCGATCTCGATGGCCGGGACCGGGCTTCCGTTTGCCGGTACGAACACCTGCAGCGTCGCCGGCGAGCCCGTCGGGGTGGCGGTCGTGGAAAGGTACTGCGAACCGGCGGTCCCCACGTTGTCCTGGCTACTGGTCAGGTAGAAGGTCCGGCACAGGTTGCCGCTCTCGGAGACACCGACATCCGCGCTGTCGGTGACCGGCGAGGTCTGGTCGGAATCCAGGCTGGCCGTATTGGTCACCGGGTTCGAAACCGCGTTGAAGGGATTGTCGGCCTGCAGGGTCACGGTCACCGAGCCGCTGCCGCCGGCCGCCACGCTGCCGAGGGTCCAGGTGACCGTGCCGGCGGTTTCACTGCAGCCGCCGGTGCACGTCACATAGCTGAAGCCATCGGGCACCATGTCGGTCAGCACGACCCCGCTGGCGTCGCCACTGCCCGTGTTGCGCCACGAGAGGGTGTAGGTCACCGGGTCGCCTGGCGCGATCAGCGAAGCACTGGCCACCTTCGACAGGCTCAGCTCCGGCCGTGGCACGTTGACGTGGCTGGCCGCGCTGGCCTCGACCGCGGTCGTGTCGTCCGAATCAATCGATGCGGTGTTGGTGAGGGGCACCGGTGCCGCGCCAGGGTAGGGGTCGGCGAACGTGGTCGAGACCGTCACGGTGTGCGGGCCCTCGCCCGCGGCCAGCGTGCCGAGCGACCAGCTCAGCGTATCCCCGGCGTTGCAGGTGCCGCTGATGTCGTTGTCGACGCAGCTGCAGCCGCCGGTGCAGGTGGCCGTGGCGATGCCGGCGGGCAGGGTGTCGGTCAGCATGACGTTGTGGGCGTCGATCGGCGAGTCGTTGGCGTAGGTCAGCGTCCAGGTGAGGCCGTCTCCCTGGTTCAGCGACAGGCTGCTCGCCGACTTGGCGAGGCTCAGCCGCGCCGCGCCGACACCGATCTGCACGGGGTCGCTGTCGAGCGACCCGAAGTCCGTGACCGCGCTGGCGGTATTGGTGTAGGTGCCGGTCACCGTCGGTGCCTTGGCGCTGAATGTGAGGGTGGCGCTATCGCCCGGGGCGAGGGCGATGCTGCCGTTCCAGGTCAGCGTGTTGCCGACGATCGAGGGGTCCGCCGTGCCGAAGGCGCCGGCCGTCGAGCCGGCGTTGTAGACGAAGCCGGCGGGCAGGGGATCGATGAAGCTCGTCAGCGCGACCGGGCCCGTATTGTTGGCCGGATTGCCGACGGTCAGCGTAAAGGTGACATCCTGACCGACCGTGGTGCTGGCCGGCGCCGCGCTCTTGGTAAGCGTCGGTGCCACGCCGCAGGCGTTGATGGCGACGCCGATCAGGGCGGTCTGGACGCCGGTGACATCCGGATTGCCGAACCAGTTCTCACCGCTGCCCGGCGTGGTCGGTGTGTCGTGACCCGGGAAGGCGGCTTGCTGGCCGGCGATCCAGTCGCCAGGCCCGCCGCTGATCCAGGTGCGGGTCTCGCCGTCGAAGGTCCACGGGTTGGTATAGATCTGGGCCTGACTGGCGCTGTCGGTGCTGCCCGGCAGGTAGGAAAAGGTGCGGTTGTTGACCGGGGCATCCGGCACGCCGTCGTCGTGCAGGGTGCCGTCGTCGACCGCCTGCACGCCGATCAGGTACTTGCCCTTGGGCAGGTTGGTGGCGTTCCAGCTGGCCTGCCATTGGCTGAGGCTCCCCGGCACCAGGGTGGCGGTGGCCGCATCCGTCCAGCTGCTGCCCGCGTCACCGGCCATGGTGCCGTCGCCGTCGCTATCGGCCCAGTAGAGGAAGCGCACCGAACTGACCGAGGGCGCGATCTCGCCGCTATTGTCCACGTGCAGCGTGTCCTGGACCGTCGCGGACAGCGCGTAGCTGCCCGGGCAGGTGGCCGGCGCGGTGGCGCTGACCCGGGCCACGATGGGCTGACTGTAGGGCGTGGCCTTGTTGAAGGACAGATAGTCGCCGAAGGGGCCGGGCTTGCCTTCGTCGCCGAGGTAGGGGCGGTCGAGCGTGCAGTCCTTCTGGAACGGGTTGTTGAGGCTGTTGGCCGTGCAGAACAGCATCGAGATCGGCGTATCGCGGGTGATCTTGGGGCCGTTCAGGGTGGGGTTCGGGCCGGTCGACGAGGCGTCGAGCATCCGCACCGGGATCTGGTAGTCGACGAAGTATTCGTTGCAGGCATTGGTCGAGACGAGCTTGGCCCGGCTGGTGCCGTAGTCCCAGGTATCGGCGCTGCTGCCCGCCGGCCAGGTGGTGTCCGGTGCGACGCTGTCATGGAAGTTCAGGATCTGACCACCCGAGGTGAAGGCCGTCGGGTTGTGGGCGATCAGCTTGATCGACGGGTCGGTGAGGTAGTCGATCGACTGGGTCGGGATATCCCCCCAGATCCCCGCGATCATGTCGATCGGGCCGGCCGGACTGCCGGACGATCCGTCCAGGTGGGCGGCCAGGTCGCGATAGCCATCGCCATCGATGTCGAACAGCACGGTCCACAGCGCGGAGTTCCACGGGTCGGAGCTGCGATAGCTGCCGGCGGACGGGCCGGTGGCATAGGTGTGGGCCACCTGTTCGACCCGCCAGCGGAACATCAGCACATCCAGGCTCGCGTCGGTCGGATGGCGGTACAGGTGGTAGTAGATGCTGGGCCGCGATCGGTCGATGCACGACGAGGCCACGTTCACATAGTTCTGGGGCGAGGTGCCGCCATTGGACGGATCCTGCACGCGGGGATCGGCGATGCCGCCCTGGAATCGCGTGTAAGGGATCCAGTCGCCGCAATCGTGACCGCAGTCCGCCGCGTTGGCCGGCTCGGCCGGCCAGGCGGCCGGTGCGAAGTGCACCGGACCATTCGTTTCATCCACCACGCCACTGCCCCAGTCGGGCGGAAACGTGTCCGCAGGCGACAGCGAAGTGAAGGTGGCGAGCGCGAGCGCCGCGGTCAGTCGACTGAAAAGCAAGGCGAATCTCCGGCAAGTTCAAGTCTTCAGCGATCTCCGGGGAGGGGCGCCGGGCGCCATGACGGCCCATCTGGAACTACGGCGCGGGCTGCTCTGCGCTGAATGGGCGTGTCGTTCCGATTCGCAAGGCAGAGATCGGTGCGGGGGCGTGTCGGACTGCTGCCTACAAGTTAAGGAAATGCTAAGACTGCTGTCGCAGACTGTTGTCATGGGGGTGGCAACATGAGGGTAATGACGGGATGGGAGCCCGCCGCGTGCTGGCTCGCGTGAGATCGCTCGGCTGGCTTCCGGTGATCGGGCTCGGGCTATCGACCGCGGCCCTGCTTCAGGCGCTGTCGGAGCATGCGGTCGGTGACGCCGGGCCGCCGGCCGTGTCCGCGCGGAGCGAGGGCGTCTGGCGCGTTCGGTGTGGCGAATGCCACCTGCCGTTTGTGCCGGCGCTGCTGCCGGGGCGCGCCTGGCGCAGCCTGATGGCGCGCCTGCCCGAGCACTTCGATGCGCGGGTCTCGCTCGCCCGCGAGGAGCGGCGAGAGGTGAGCGCGTGGCTCGAAGCGGGTGCAGCCGATTCGGTGGCGGGTGGGCTCGGTGCGGCGGTCATGGGCCGGATGGCCGGCTCGGACCGTCCGCTGCGCGTGACCGAAACCCGGTGGTTTCGACATCGCCACGTCAACATTCCCCGCGCGACGTGGTCGCGTGACTCCGTCGCAACCCCTGCCAACTGTCTGGCCTGCCATCGCGATGCGGGCCGAGGTATCTTCGATGAACGCTCGGTTCGCGTCCCGGGCTAGGAGAACACATGCGTGTATTGCTGGTAGAGGACGATCGCCTGCTGGGCGACGGTCTGGTGGCGGGCCTGAAGACGATGGGCCACGGCGTCGAATGGCTGCGGGACGGCGAGGCGGCATTGGCGGCACTGGAAGCCGAGTCGTTTGCGGCCGTCGTGCTCGACCTGGGCCTGCCCCGCCGGGACGGCCTCTCGGTGCTGCGCCAGATGCGGGAGCGGGGCGACGCGACGCCCGTACTGGTGCTGACGGCGCGCGATGAAGTGCGCGCCAAGGTCGAGGCGCTCGACCTGGGGGCCGACGACTATGTCCTGAAGCCGTTCGACCTCGACGAGATCGCGGCCCGCCTGCGGGCCCTGGTGCGACGCGCGCGCGGGCGCCCGGTGCCGACACTGAGTGTTGGCGAATTGATAGTGAATCCGGCAACGCGCGAGGTCCGGATGGCCGGTTCGCCCCTGTCGCTCACGAGCCGCGAGTTCGATCTCCTGAGCCTGTTGCTCGAAGGCAAGGGGCGCGTGCAGACGCGGCGCGTGCTCGAAGAGCAGCTGTATGCCTGGGGCGAGTCGATCGGGAGCAACGCGCTCGAGGTGCATGTGCACCACTTGCGGCGCAAGATTGGTGGCGAACGCATCAAGACCCGGCGCGGCTTCGGGTATATTGTCGAGGGCGAAGCCAAATGAGCCGCCT